>CAZVBC010000065.1:0-24540 GCA_964625155.1 uncultured Pirellulaceae bacterium | reverse complement strand
AGGAATTTTGATGGCTACCAAGCGATCTAGTTTTTCATCGCGCGCACGATAGACGACACCAAAGGCCCCGCGGCCAAGTTCTTCCAAAATCTCAAAACCAGGTACCAACAAGCGTACTTTTTCCGGAGTCGCCGATCCATCCTTGATCGTCATGTACAAATCGTTGGTCGCAAAAAAGTCGCCTGATGACATTCAGCATTAATCCTTGCGCTTAGTTCCAAAAAAGCACTTGAATTGATCACAAACTTCTCAATTCTGACCACCAAGCGACTAGTTTGCAATCATACGCTATTGGACCTCCGCGCCGAAAACTCCTCGAAGTCGCCTCGAAATCCTTTCCTTCAGGCCGCTCAATGAACCCGCTGGTCCATGTGGTTGATAGTACAATCACGGTCTTTCGTTACTTACTTTCTTACTTGACGCACTACCGTTGAACCTAAAATTGAGCACCTTTCAAGAACCTGAAACCATGTACAACACACGCCGGAACTTCCTTGCGACAACTTTCCATGTGACCACAGCCAGCTCTCTCTTGGCGCAAGCGCCGATCAAGCCGTTTCGATTTCCGAAATGCCGAATCGTACCGCAAGCCGATCAATGTTCCGCTTTTGAGCTGGACGATAACGAGACCGTTTGCTGGCGATTTGGAGCCAACTATCCCCGCCCTTACTTTTATCCCTTTAATGGTCCATCGGGAGCTTCGTTGGTTCGCATGGGACACCCTGGTGCACCGGATCATGACCATCATCAAGCGATTTGGTTTGCTCATCATGATGTCGGCGGTACCAGTTTCTGGGCTAATCGCCCGGGCAGCGGTACCATCCGACAAAAAGATTGGTTGTGTTACGAAGACCATGATCCATACGCCATCATGGCAGTCCGATTGGGTTGGTATGCTACCAATCCACAGCGTGAAATCATGGAGCAAACGCTTGTAGCGATCAACCGTCCAGAAGCGGGCAACGAACATTCGTTGGAATTGCAGAGCACGTTTCGCGCAATCAACGCTCCAGTCAAACTAGGCAAAACTAACTTCGGGTTTCTTGCGGTCCGTGTTGCGAAATCGCTCTCTGCTTTTTTCGGTGGAGGATCGATCACCAACGCGGCAGGACGAAGTGGCGAACCTGCGATTTTTGGAAATCGAGCAGCCTGGGTTGACTATTCGGGACCAGTTCGAGCAGGCGTCACCGAAGGCATCACATTTTTTGACCATCCAACCAACCCGCGCTGGCCAACACACTGGCATGTTCGCTCCGATGGTTGGATGGGAGCCGCGTTTTGCCTACAGGAAAGTTTGACTATCGAACCGTCCACGCCACTAAAGCTTCGCTATCTACTGTACTCCCATCGTGGTGAGGCAGATCCTCAGACCAACACCCAGATGCTCGCCAAATTCACGTCGTACCCACAAATGGAAATCGTTAAGAGTTCTGATTCCCATCGGCAATTTGAAGCACGTGCATTGCCTGTGGCTAAGCAGTAATGCATCATCCCATGCAAATATACTTTGCCTAGATCTTCGACTAAGCCCCTGACGGTCTTGGTGCTCGGATGCCACACGCCGATTCGACGCGGTCAAGCACTTCAGCCGCTTTGACTCGTGCACGCTGGGCACCGTATTTCAGAATGTCGGCGACGGTATCAGGCCGCGCTTCCAGTTCTGCGCGTCGGTCTTGCGCAGGTTTGAAAAACTGCTCTGCGGCATCAGCTAATGCTTTTTTGATTTCGCCGTATCCAAACCCACCTCGACGGTACAGCTCAGCCATATCGGAAACTTTGTCGCTCGGAGCGAATAAACTAAATAACTGATACAAGTGATCGGTAAGCGGGTCTTTGGGGGATTCCATGGGACGGCAGTCCGTTTGGATACGCATGATCTTCTTGCGTATCGCTTTTGGGTCTTCGAACATCGATATCGTATTACCGTAGCTCTTCGACATCTTTTCGCCGTCAGTCCCAGGAACCTTGGCGGCCGCATCAAGGACTCGCGCTTCCGGCAGGATGAAGGCCGGGCCAAAATGGTGGTTGAAACTGGATGCAATATCACGACAAACTTCGATATGTTGTACTTGATCCTGGCCAACCGGGACCCAATTAGCGTCGTAAGCCAAAATGTCAGCAGCCATTAGAACCGGATAAGTGAATAAGCCAGCGTCAGCCGCCAAGCCTTTGGCCTTCTTCTCTTTGTAAGCATGACAACGTTCGAGCAAGCCCATCGGGGTACCGGTCATTAATATCCATGAAAGTTGTGATACTTCGGGAACATCCGACTGCATAAAAAGAGTGGCTTTGGCGGGATCGAGTCCCAAGGCCAAAAGGTCCAGCGCAGCATCGCGGCAGAGCTGACGCAATAGCTCCGGTTGGCGGATCGTAGTCAGCGCATGCAGGTTCGCGATAAAGTAATAGCCCTCGTGCTCATGTTGCAAATCAATGTATTGCCGAATCGCACCGAAATAGTTGCCCCAATGAAATCGTCCCGTGGGCTGAATCCCTGAAAGCACGCGCATGTTGATCAGTTTCTCCGTAAGGTGGCTACAACGTCGCTTGTGCGGGTTGCCCCCAGCTCCGACAAGGCGACTGGCAGTTGACGCACCAGGCGTCCACTGATCGTCGGATCATAATAATTTGCAGTACCGATTTGCACGCAACTGGCGCCAGCCACGAGAAACTCCATGACGTCGTCGATCGAAGCGATTCCACCAATTCCCACAATGGGTATTTTGACAGCCGAGGCGATTTGGTACACACAGCGCAATGCTACTGGCTTGATGGCTGGCCCGCTAAGTCCTCCCACGACATTCCCAAGAATCGGCCTTTGCTTTCGCCAATCGACCGCCATACCCAAAAGCGTATTGATACAAGCGACTGCATCAGCGCCACCTTCTGCCGCCGCCTGAGCAATCTCGACAATGCGCGTCACGTTGGGAGTCAGTTTGGCAATCACTGGCAATCGACACGCTTGGCGAACGGCATGGACGACTTCATAACACATGCGTGCATCTGTTCCGAAATCAACTCCGCCAGAAACATTGGGGCAAGAAATATTCAGTTCTAGTGCGTCCGCACCACCGGCGGCATCAATGCGCTGAGCCAATTCCACAAACTCGTCTCGACTCTTGCCGGCGATGCTCACAATCGTGGACGTATCCAGTGAGCTGAGGTACGGCAAATGAGTTGCGATAAAAACGTCGATGCCATCGTTGTCCAAGCCAATCGAATTCAGTAGCCCTGCGGACGTCTCCACAGTTCGCCATGGGGGATTGCCCATTCTTGGTTGTACGGTAATGGTCTTGGGGATTATTCCGCCCAACGAATTCAACTCGACAATGTGCTGCATTTCTCGCGCATAACCAAACGTCCCTGAGGCGACCAAAATTGGATTCTTCAGTCGCAGTCTGCCGAGCTGGACAGTCAAATCGACTGAGCAATTGCTGGCTGAGGAATCGCCACCTGGAACCGCAGTCATGGCATCCCTTTGGCTATCAAGTGACCTTCGATGGCGTTCAGAATTGCCTGCGCCACTGTCGACTTCTCTCCGGTCGCATACGCGATGGTCGATCCATCCGCAGCCAAGATTTCGACATCGTTTGCCGCCGAGTTAATCGCTGTCACGTGGTTGGAAACCATCATGTCGCAGCTCTTACGCTGCATCTTGACGATGGCTCGAAATCGCTGGTCCTCGGTCTCCAGTGCGAATCCCACAACCCATTGATTGGGTCGTTTGGTGCGAGCGATCGTCGCCACGATATCATCGGTTTCTATGAGTTCCAACAACAAGGGTTGTCCTGACTTGGCGATTTTCTGCTGGCTATATTTGCGAGGTCGATAGTCACAGGGCGCCGCTGCGCCGATAAGGCCGTCGCAATTAACGAAAAGTGACTGGGTTGCTTGCAACATCTCATCGGTCGTATCTACAAATGTTACCTGCGCATGCTCAGGGTACTGGATCGAAACCGGTCCGCTGACAACCTGCACTTGGTGTCCGCCAGCAATTGCTGCCGTGGCAAGTGCGGCACCCATGCGCCCACTGCTGGCATTGGTTAAGTAACGCACTGGGTCCAAGTATTGGCGGGTTGGACCAGAGGTAATCAATATTCTGGCCATGACGATCAATCTTTAATTTCCAGAGTCGCGCGGATCGCCGCGAGAATCTCGTCAGGTTCCACCATTCGCCCATGACCATTCTTGCGGCAGCTCAACCACCCCCAGGCTCGGCCAATAATCCGCACTCCAGCATGCCGCAGTTGCTCAACATTGCGCTGTACGGCCGCCTTCTCCCACATCGGACTACTCATGGCTGGAGCCATTACCACGGGACAGCGGCAATTTAAATACAATGTTGCGAGCAGATCATCAGCCAACCCTAACGCACAACTCGCTAATATCCTGGCGGTCGCCGGTGCTATGAGCAACAAATCTGCCCTATCTGCAACCTCAATATGCGGCCCCAGAGGATATCTCGGATCGAACGCCTTCACCACCGGAGCCCGACCACACAACGCCGAGAAGGTGGCACTTCCCACAAACCTTAACGCTCCTTTGGTCAAAACTACGTCCACCTCATGCCCAGCCTGCACAAGCCGACTGACCACAGTAGTCGTTTTGTAGGCAGCGATGCCACCAGATATGCCCACAACGATCCGAGGCAAACTCATAAGTCGAAGCTGTCCATATCCAGCAGTTCACCACCCTCAGGTTCGCCCACAACTGCCAATTCACCTGCTGAACTTAGGAATATCTTATCCTGCAGGATCTCTTGGAGCACAACCTCCATTTTGTTGTCCGATGGGTTATCAACCAATGGACGGCTGCCACGATTGAGCTGCACCAATCGCTTTTGAATTAAAGTAGAAAGTTTAAAACGTCCGCCGACCTTGTTGACGATCGCTTCTTCTTTTAGATCTTCCAGCATCGTGACTTACCTCTCAGGTGAAACGTATTGGTGTAATTTATTGCAGATGAGTTTTACTGTGTCTTCAAACTGAACGTTGATGATCTCATGGTGATATCTGGGAATCGCCTTCATTTCATCGGCCGCCACTTCCAGTCGGCGCGAGATGGCCATTTCGCTGTCGGTTCCTCGACGTCGCAAGCGAGTTTCTAATTCCTTGAGGGACCCGGGGTGCACAAAAAAACTGATCGCCCCAGGCATTTGTTGCTGGACAGCCATCGCTCCTTGCACATCGATTTCCAGAATCACCCACTTACCTTGCTCCAAACCCTTTTCAACTTCGCTGCGGATGGTACCGTACCAATCGCCGCGCCCAAACACTTCTTTGTATTCCAGGAATCGCTCGCTCTCACGCATGGCTTGAAAGGTCGTATGATCCACAAAGTGATACTCTCGTCCATTCTGTTCTCCTGGACGTGGAGGCCTGGTCGTCGCAGATATGCTTAATATCAATGGCAGGTCGCACGTCCTCAACAACTCCCGAAGAACCGTAGATTTGCCCGCACCGGACGGTCCGGAGACGATGATCAAACGTCCTCGACTGGCCACGACATCACTCCGCGTTCTGGATTAATTCTCGCATTTGCTCGATGACCGCTTTGGCATCCACCACTCGCTGAGTGATCTCCGAATCGGCCGCCTTAGCTCCAATTGTGTTTGTTTCGCGGTACATCTCCTGGACTAAAAAATCCAACTTGCGACCCTGGCTTTCTGGCTCCTCTAGTAGTTTCTCAAACTGTTTATTGTGGCTACGTAGACGAACGATTTCTTCGCGAATGTCCACACGCTCAACAAAGAGCTGTACCTCTCGAATCAAATCGGCTGGCTGAACCTCGGCTCCGATAGCCGCAAGTCCTTGCTGCAATTTGCCCCTAAGCCGCTCGCGGTATTCGTCGGCCACCAAAGGCAATCTCGTCTCGATGTTCTGAATCAAGGTCTCTAGGTTCTTCAGTTGTCGGCATAATTCCTCGGCCATCGCCGATCCTTCGCTGCTACGCATGCGGTTAAGGCAATCCAGTGCTTCTTGAACCGTCGTTAGGACAGCTTCCGCCAATTCCTCGTTCGTATGATCGGCACTTGAAAAATTCTCCAGCACGACGCCAGGCAGTGCCAGCAATTGGCCAATAGTTACATCAGTCGAAATCCCCAAGCGTTCGGCCATACCACGACATTGACGGTAGTAACTTTCGACCGCTATCTCATGCAACCGAAAATCGCTGGGTACCGCCAGTTGGCTGACAGAAACGGAAATCTGCAGCGATCCTCTCTTCAATACTTTCCGCACTAAACCTTCGATCTGAACTTCGAGGTTGGTCAAGGCATCAGGAGTCCTCAATTGAATCTTGAGAAACCGATTATTGACCGCGCGCACCTCGACTCGAATATCCGATTGTCCATGCATGCGGCGCCCTTGCCCTTGACCCGTCATGCTCAACAACACAATTCGATCCTCAATAATCGAGAATACCCAACCAATCGACCGTAATGCGCAGCCTCAAGCTTGGCCGACATATCTACTCCTGTTTTGCAGCCCCTGTTTCACTGCCAGTTCCAGACTGGCCAGCTCCTGCAGGCTCCTTTGGCGCTTCCTTCGTGGCTGGTGCATCGGCCGTTGCAGAAGGAGCATTAGCGGGGGCAGTCGGCGTACTGGCAGGAGTTTCTGCAGTATCAGCCTTGCCAGCCTCGGGCGCACCTTCGCTCGTCGACTTCACGGCCTCGGCAGGAGTTTCCGACTTTGTCGGCACTACAGGCTCGGTTTTCGCTGCTTCAGACTTTATGGGATCCGCCTTGGCTGGTTCTGCACTTTTGCTGGCGTCCGCCGCTGCTGGCGCGCTCGCGTTTGCTGGCGTGCTCGCGTTTGCTGGCGTGGTTGTGCCCGCTGGCGATGCAGTTCCGACCGCTGGTGGAGTGGAGATGGCGGCGGCACCCGTTGCAGCATTTTGGGACGAACTATCGCCAATACCTGCGGCACTACTGGTCGAATCCGTGGTACCAGCCGAATCTGTGGTACCACTGGACGCGCTAGATGAATTAATCACGGTATCGACACCGCCACCGGTGTCAGGCAATTCACGTTCGCGCATCGTGAAAACTGCCGCCGCACATAGGAAAATCCAAACGCTGGCAACTCCAATCGTGATGCGCGTAAACAAGTCACCTGCTTTGGTACCAAAAGCACTTTGGCCGCCGGCACCACCTAGGGCTCCCGTTAATCCACCACCTCGACCACGTTGAACTAAAACCAGCAAGATCAAGAAGATCGAGAGAATAAAAATCAACGGGCCAAAGAAATAATGTGCGAATGCTCCAAACAACATATGCTATTCCCTAAAAGGTGTTTCAGTTGGCGGCCGCCACAATCGCAGCGAAGCCGTCGGCTTTCAGTGAAGCCCCTCCCACCAGCGCGCCGTCAATATTAGGCTGGCTAAGTAATTCCGCTGCATTTTCTGGCTTGACGCTGCCACCGTATTGTATGCGAATCGACTCGGCCACCGGCTTGCCAAACGAATCCGACAGCAAACTGCGGATCAGCGCATGAACTTGCTCAGCTTGCTCGGGGGTCGCGGTTTTGCCAGTGCCGATCGCCCATACAGGTTCGTAGGCGACGACTAATGAACTGGCTTGTTCCGCAGTTAAGCCCGCCAAGCTCCCCTGAATCTGCTCAGTAATTACGGCATCCGTTTTATTGGATTCACGTTCCGTCAACGTCTCCCCTACACAAACAATCGGGGTCAGTTTTGCCGCAATCGCCGCCTTAGTTTTGACATTGACTGTCGCATCTGTATCACCAAAAAACTGCCGACGTTCACTATGTCCGAGAATTACGTACTGGCACCCTATATCGCATAACATGCCAGCACTGATCTCGCCTGTAAACGCGCCATCTTTCTCGTGGTACATGTTCTGAGCTCCCAGCCCAATGGAACTGCCACGCAATACATCGCTGATCGTCTGCAGATACACAGCGGGTGGGCAAACGGCAACCGCAACGCTGGCAGAAGGCTTAATGCGCTCAATAAGTCCTTTTACCAAGGCTACGCCACTTTCGCGCAGCAAATTCATTTTCCAGTTACCCGCAATCAATGGAACTCTCAAAATCTTCACTCCGAAACAGAGGATATACGCTTGCCAAAGATCTCGGCTATTTTTCTCATTTGATTCATCAATGCATCGTACTGACTCGGCAACAATGCTTGCGGCCCGTCACTCTTAGCAACTTGTGGACAGTCGTGTACTTCGATGTGGACTCCGTCGGCTCCAGCAGCCAATCCTGCCAATGCACAAGCAGGAATCAGGTCGGGGCGCCCCGTGGCATGGCTGGGATCAACAATTATTGGCAAATGGCTCAACAGCTTGGCCAACGGTACAGCCGCAACATCAAACAGATTTCGGGTTGCATTATCAAAGCCACGAATCCCCCGTTCACACAATACAACTTGCGAGTTCCCCTGCGACAAGATGTACTCGGCGCTCATCAATAGATCCGTGACCGAAGCAGCCATACCGCGTTTCAACAGTACCGGACGGCGAGTTTTGCCAACTTCGGTGAGGAGTACAAAGTTTTGCATGTTCCGAGCACCAATCTGGATTAGATCGGCATACTCCGCCACGACCTCGACATTGCGAGGATCGGTAACTTCTGTGACCACTGGCATAGAAAAACGCCGGCCAGTCTCGCGCAAGACACGTAACCCCTCTTCGCCCATTCCCTGAAAAGCATATGGACTGGTACGTGGCTTGTACGCACCGCCGCGCAGTATGTTTGCACCACTTTGTTTGATGGCTTGCGCGATGCGATCCATGCGCTCGGGCTCTTCGACCGAGCAAGGGCCAGCAATCATGCCCAAGTGGCCGCCACCAATGCGCACGCCCGACACATTCACAATACTTTCTTGCGGATGTGCATCGCGACTAGCCAACTTGTAAGGAGGCAGAACTGGAATGACATCTGCTACGCCTGGGATAGCCCTTAACGGCTGCTCGCGAGTCTTTTCTTCGTCCCCGATGAGTCCAATAATTGTGCGAAACGTCCCACGACTAACGTGCGCAGTCAAGCCGAGCGCTGCCACATGGCTTACCACGTGTGCGATCTGGTCTTCGGACGCGCCACTATTGAGGACGAGAATCACTAACGATTACCCGCAATTCATTTGCTTTTTCGATCAGAACATAAAAGGGAACTAGTCTAGCGACTTGAAGAACTTTCGTCGAGGCGATTCGCTCAGTCGAGGTGTAGTAGGCCTACTATTGGGGGTTTGTCTTGCACGTGAAGTCGATTCTCACGCCTTGAAGTAAACGGCACAAAGCGAAAAAACGGCAGCCGGACCGTGGAAGTTGCATTACGCATTCTGCCACTTAGTCCGTGCAGACGGAAAACATCGGTTTTGCAAGCCCCTCACAAGGCCGTTTTGGGCCGGTTTTTCCCGGCTTTTTCTAGTCAATTCTGGAGGAGGAAAACCTCCGCAAGTGGGGTGCTAGGCGAATTGTTCGATTTTTTCGAATCGGCATTTGATTGGCAGGGGCTGATGAGACAGACTAAGTCGTGTGGAGATTGATTCGTCCACTTGTTTGTGAGGTGCAGGGCCGCATCGTCATGGCTTCTCTGGGCCATGGTCCTGTCGATTCCGAACAAACCTGCAAGTGTCCAATATGCCCCGCACCAATAACATCATGAACTTTGACCGCGCATTTCAAACAGTACGCAACGAATTGGCCGAAGTTGGCTTGTTGGACGATGGTCTATACCTAGATCACGTCGAACTGCATATTTCCGATTACCCAAGCAAAGGTGAGCAAGGTTATGTGTTTGACTGCGTCGGCTGGTGGGCGCGTTACGGATTCAAACCGGGTGTCATCTACGTTCCACGCGACGCTCCCTGTTTGCCGTACGTACCAGGAATGACGTTAACCGATACGATCCGCCACGAGTTTGCTCATGCATGGCGGACCTTTGACCCGCGCTTTTTTCGAGAGGGTTGGTTCGAGCCGGTCTTTGGCGCAACCTACACGACGGAATCTCCCAAGCCACTGCGCGATTGGCACCGTTCACTCCACCGCTCGCGACGCTATCAATCCGATTTGCGTCGTTGCCGCACAGAATCCGGACGCAAACGGTTGTATCGCGCTTACTATCGGCAAGAATTCATTACTGACTACGCTTCGCAAAACGCTTGTGAAGATTTTGCCGAGACGTTTATGTTTTTTTTGAAGTACCGTAATTCAATGGATCGCTTCGAAGATCGCTCCAACGTAATGCGGAAACTCCGTGCCGTAGAACGCATCGTCGCTCGTGCTGCACGCAGAATCGCTGAGCCCCCTGCAGGCTCCTACCGCATACGTTCCGCCTAGCCAGCGTTTCGCCATCGCTTTCAGTCAAAATCAAGCGACTGATATGCCACATGTGCGCTGTTACAGCTTATTTTTGGGAATCGGCAGGGCGGAGCACTTCGGTAGGAAACTCGGTACGAAACTCGCTCTCCCGTTTCCGCGAACGCTAATTCTTAGCTGTGATAAAGCCCTAGCCTAGCGAATTGGTAATCGCTTGGCATAGACGAGTTTGGGGTCATGCAAATCGTAGAAGTCTGGGAAGTTGGCGACAACGGAATAGCCACAACTTTCGTAGAACCTGCGAGTCGATTGATATTGCTCCCGACCGCTAGTATCGATGTAGATTCCGCGGCCTCCACGCCGCGAAACTTCAGCCTCAGTGGTTGTAGCCAACCAGCGCCCGAGTCCTTGTCGCTGAAAGGCTGGGGCAACAGCGATCCAATAAAGATCCCATGCGTTCTTGGTACAAGCAATATGTCCAAAGCAAGTGTATCCAGCTAATTCTTGCGCACAGGTTACAATCAAAAACTCGTAACCCGAAGCTGGTCCTCGCACCAGCCGTTCTTCGACCAGCTCTCTTGCAATCAAGACTTCGTCAGCATCGAAGTAACCGGTTTGGCTTACCAGGTCCTCGATCGCCTTTGCGTCTCGTGGAATAACTTCCCAGCGAAAATCCATACCATCAGGAAGATGTGAGTTCATGATAGCGCAGACGTACAGCTTTCGAAGCGTTGGTTCAAGGATGCTTGCAAAATCGAAGCGACGAAATCTCTAGGTGCGAATCCTGCTTGAGCACAAGCTGCAGTAAATCCACTCCAGGGGGCTATGCATGGATTGGCATTGATTTCCAACACCCAGGGCTGGCTGTGCTCATCGACGCGAAAGTCAACTCGAGCGTAGCCACGCAAACCGAATCGTGACCAACATTGAAGCGCAATCGTCTGTAACGCATCCGCCAACTGCGTGTCTTCACCTGGATCAAGAAATCGACGAGGCGTCGCGTTGTATTCAAACGTATCTTCGACCCACTTGGCCCGATAACCAACAATATGATGTTGATTGGCTGGAAAGTTAAGAAACTCAATTTCTGCCGGGGGCAGCACCACAACGGTCCCGTCTTCGATTTCCAGCATGGATAAATTGAATTCTCGTCCAACGATAAATCGCTCGGCTAAACAAGGACCTAACAACCGTGCACGCGATCGCAATCCTTGTTGCAAGTCGACCAGAGACAGATACTTGGTAACAGCATCTCCTTCGAGGTTGACCGAGGCGTGCTCAAATCGGCTCTTGATTATAAATTCACTGGGAAAAACTGAATCAGAGATTTCCCCCAGCGACTCGTCAGCTCGACCGACTTTGCCTGCCACAGCCAATCCACTGCCATCGTCCGATTCAGAATCGTTGAACACCAACCAATCCGCAGTTGGGATGCCGCAGGCCCGCATGCATAGTTTGGCAGCGTGTTTGTCGTTAACGACTCTTAACGCGGCGGCCGGCGAACCGGTATAAACCAATCCCAAAGCGTCCATGTGTTCGGCAGGCAAGTGCATCCACCGGTCACGTCCACGATACGATTCTATCAAATTGAAAATGACATCGGGTCGAACACCAGTTGCTAGTTCCTCCAGTACCTTAAGCTCAATATCCAGAGCATGACGCGCCGAAGTATGACCGTTTTCTTTCAGGGCAGACTCAATTAAGCCGATCTGATCCAAGACGTCACGCTCGGCGATGCTGGAAGAAGAGTCAATTGAATGATGAATGATCGCGACGTGCATAACTAGGAGCCAATCGCTTGCGGGCTTGCAGCCTGAGCTTGCGGGTTTGCAGACTGAGATGACAAGAAGTGCGGTTCATGTCGTACTTCGCGGTACAATTGCGCATGCCAACGATCGGCGGCAACACGATTCATGTCCAAGGCCACTAGCAAAGTCTCACCAGGTTCGAGTAAGTGGGTTGGACAGCCTTTGGCCAGATTGTCATAGATACCCTGTTCATTGAAATCAAATGGATACAATCTGCAAACCAGCGGACGAACTTCAACCGGCAACGTGCAACCTCGCGAGCCAAGAAAACGGCAATCGCCATTCGCATGCCGTTTGAGAATTCGGCGACTTCCATCCTCTCGAAAAACCGCCTCGCGCCAAATCGGATCGTCGGCGAATTGGTAATAAATCGGATTCTCCGGAATTACGAATTCAGTGAAATCTTCTTCCCCGAGGAATTGAGCGATACGCTCAACGTCCCCCGGTGTCGCATAGACTTCGCACGTTTGACAACATGTTTTGTCCTCATGCGCACACCGGGCACAAATATGTAACTGGCAGGTCATGACTAGTCAATGTCTACAGGATCGCGATAGCGAAACTGGTTTCCTTCAAAGTTCTTTAAGACAACGTCATCATTTTCACGACCAACAAAATAATTGGGCTGAAGCGGGATCTTGCCACCGCCGCCGGGGGCATCAATCACATACGTCGGAACTGCATAACCAGTTGTATGTCCGCGCAGTCCTTGGATGATTTCCAGTCCTTTCTCCACGCTAGTCCGAAAATGAGATGAACCGGAGATCGGATCGCATTGGTATAAATAGTAAGGCCGAACGCGCATGAGCAAAAGCCGATGCATGAGCTTGCGCATCGTTTCAATGTCGTCGTTGACTCCTTTGAGAAGCACTGTCTGCGAGCCCAGCGGAATGCCCGAATCGGCTAGTCGCGCTGTGGCCTTCGCTGCTTCAGGAGTGCATTCATCGGGATGGAGAAAATGCAGACTCATCCATAACGGATGAAACTTTCGTAACATGCGAGTCAACTGGGGCGTAATGCGTTGCGGCAAAACGGCTGGCATCTTGGTGCCAATGCGTATGAATTCGATGTGAGGAATGGCTCGCAAGCGGGTCAAGATCCACTCGAGTTTTTCTTCGGCCAAAGCCAAGGGATCTCCGCCACTGATCAACACATCGCGCACTTGTGGAGTCCGCCTTAGATAATCAAAAGCAGCTTCCAGTCTGCGTTCGTTGGCCATTAGCTCGCCACTGCCAACCACCCGCGAGCGAGTGCAGTATCGGCAATAGGTCGAGCAAAAGTCGAGAGCCAGTAAAAGCACACGATCAGGGTATCGATGGACCAAGCCGGGTACTGGGCTGTGACCATCCTCGCCCAGCGGATCGTCATTTTCTCCAGCCGTACGCAAGAACTCGTCAACTCGAGGAACAACAGTTTTTCGCAGAGGTTGGTCGGGGTCGTCCGCATCGAGCAAACTCATGTAGTAAGGAGTGACACCGACAGGCAGCATCGAGCCCCCTTGTTCAATTCCCTGGCGTTCACCATCGGACAGATTTAGCATCTCGGCAAATTGCCTAAGTTTGCGTATCCGATGCCGAGCTTGCCATCGCCAATCATTCCAATCGCGATCCGAAATGTCGGGAAAAAATCGCCGACGAAACAATCGTGTCTTCGGATTGACGCCGCCGCGCTGGTACGTTCGCAGCAATGGATTGGCGGAAGGTGCTAATGGTTCTGATTCAGAAGTTACTACCGAAACCAACTGACTCTTCGAAGGAATCGTAACTGACTCTGTTACGGAAGGAAGAGTAATCCGTTGTTGTATTACTGTCAGCCCCGGAGGTTCTTCCACACCAATCTGCATGCGATCCCGAGTTGAAAGCGCTGCCATTCGTAAACATGTTCCTTTGATACGAATTGACGGACATTCGGCGGCGGAGTTTTGGCTCGTCCACTCCTACTGCCGAGTCCTCGCCAGAAAGCACTCGCGATCGCGATATTTAACCTTTCAGGCGATCCCTAGACGTATCAGCCACCCAGTTCCCGATTTCTTGAGTATTGTACAGACGAAAAACATGTACAAACGGAAACACTAGAACTGACTCAGCCAAAACATCCGTTGCGCGGTAATTAAACGCATCAGCCACACAAAATGCAACAGAGCAACTGACCAAATTCGTCAGAATTGTGAACTTATTTTCCACAATACTTTGCGACCTCGAAAGGAAGTCACTATCGGACTCTCCAAGTTCTTACTTCAACCAGTTCGAGTTTTCTTGATGTGGAAAACGCGAAGGGTTTGAGGCACCATTGGCGTTCAATCTTCGACAGCATACACAAGTCAAATTATATGGATGGGACTCTAGTTTTTCTGGGCATCGGAGGGCTTGAAAAACTTGCGGCCCAGCGTCGGATGGAATGCAGTCCATGAGCTGTCAGAATTCCTGTCCGCGCGAATTACTTCGGTCGCCGAGTTAACCTTGGCGTCCATGTCGTCCAAGTAATGTAGCACGATCGCTTCAATGGTCATCGGAACTTTAGGACTACCATGCTCCAAATATCCGTGGTGACTGATGATCATGTGTTCGAGTCGCCAGAGGGTTTCGGCAGGAATCGCTTGCCCACTGTTTTGTAATACTTGTCGTGCGCGACGTTCCAGTTCAACCACTCCCTGGACGAGGTGTCCGATCATTTGCCCGGGATCTGTATAGGTTAGATCACCGTCAAAACTCAGCTCTTCCAGCTTTCCCAAATCGTGCAAGAAGACACCTGCCAACAACATATCACAGTCAACTTGCGGGTAACTGGGGGCGACGTTTTGCGCCAATCGCATTAGGTCGACGATATGCTTCAGCAAGCCACCCTCGTAAGCATGATGCGTTTTGATTCCCGCAGGTGCTCGCCTAAGTCGATCGACCAATCGTTCATCGCTTAAATAGACATCCGCCAAACGACGCAAGTGTTCGTTGCGGAGACTACCGAGTAACTTTTTTAGATCGGCAAACAAGCTCTCGATTTCCTGCGGATTGTTGATCGCAAAATCAACTAGATCGACCTTGTCTCGGGGCACTGTTTCAAAATCCTGCACGATGATTTGCAGCATTCCGTTGTGTAGCTGCGTCGTGCCAATAATTCGCAGAAAGTCTCCTTTTTGAAAACTCTCGTATAACGATTGGTTGGCATTCCAGCGCATGCCACTGATCTGGCCGGTCCTGTCAGCCAACTGTAACAACAGGTAATCGTTTCCTTGTCGATTGGCGCGCAGTTGTTTGTCGGCCACGCGGTAGATTTCGTCAACAGAATCGCGAGCCTGGAGGCGATCGATGAACTGACGCTGCATGAATAGTGCTTTTCTTCTGGGACTAGCGAATAGTATTCGCCACAATTGTAGACGAACCACGTCCACTTGTATCCATACGACTGGCGAATGCGAGCAAAACGGTACGCAAATACCGCGATTATCAAATTCTACTGGCACCATTTGCTCGTCACATTGGCAAGTTCTCAGATGGAATTTACAGCCAGGAGAGCGGTTTGGCACCCAGCTATCGATTCTGGCGAAACAACTTATTATCAGCTTTCCCCAGCTTACGAGTTCTCGAGATTGCTATGGACACGTCGCCAAGCATAGGCTAACTGTTGCAGAGGAAATTGTCGCAGGGTTTAGATGTCAATCTAAATCTCTTTCCAAACTGGGCTGGGTATTCTTGCGAGTGTATCACAGCCCGATGGCGTTCACCGATATAAGAGTTTCACAATCCCGCTTGCGAGATGGGCAACCTCATTTGCCGAGGGCGGGATTGAAGTCCACCTCTTGTACATTGACGGATCCGATCGGCCAAACAAAAAAATTGCGAACAAAATTTTAGTGTTAAATCAGTTCTTTCACTGGTGAACACGAGGCGAGCATTTCTCTGGGAGAGTAGATAGTGAACTTGGCAGCGTTGCTGAATCGCTACCGAGACTTGATTTTTCCTGTCTCCATGATTGCTTGCGTAGGGGTTATCCTGGTACCTCTGCCGCCAGCGATTTTGGATATCTTGCTCTCTGCCAATATTACAGTTTCGGTAATTGTATTGCTGACCACAATATATATCCGGACTCCGCTCGAATTCAGCGTTTTTCCATCCATGTTGCTGGCGACGACATTGGCTCGTCTAGTCTTAAATGTTGCCACGACGCGGTTGATTTTGACAGAAGCTGACTCCAATGCGGAAGCAGCGGCGGGTGGTGTCATACAAGCTTTTGGCGAGTTTGTAGCTGGCGATCGTATCGAAGTAGGCATCATCCTCTTCGTGATCATTGTTGCTATTCAGTTCCTGGTGATTACCAAAGGTGCCACACGCGTTAGTGAAGTAGCAGCCAGGTTTTCTCTGGATGGTATGCCCGGTCGCCAAATGGCGATCGATGCGGATCTGAACGCCGGTGTCATCGACGAACAGGAAGCCCAACGCCGTCGAGAAGCTGTCCAGCGTCAGGCTGACTTCTTTGGTGCTATGGACGGTGCCAGCAAGTTCGTGCGTGGAGACGCCATCGCCGGCATTTTTATCACACTGATTAATATCGTCGGTGGCCTTTATATTGGCATCATGTACGCTGGGCTGAGCGTGTCGGAAGCGTTCATGATCTTCACCAAGCTGACGATTGGCGATGGTTTGGTCAGTCAAATCCCAGCCTTTCTTATCTCCTTAGCGGCCGCTTTGCTGGTGACGCGTTCTTCGCAACAATCGAATTTGCCGGCTGAGTTTCTCAATCAGTTGTTCGCCAGGCCACAAGCATTAGTGGTCGCAGGAGGATTCTTAGGATTATTGATATTCACGCAGCTTCCGACACTACCATTATTGACTCTTGGTGGTGGGTGTTTTGGATTAGCGGTAATGTTGCAACGCAACTTGACTACTAAAGGGCAAATCGAAGAACAAGCTAAGCGAGATGCGGAACTTGCCAAAAATAAACCTCCAGAGAAAAAGCCCGAAGATTACCTCGAAGTCGACCCGATTCGCATCGAAATCGGAGCCGGACTGTTGCAGTTGGCCGATCCACGGCGCGGCGGCGATTTAATGGATCGCATAAGTGGCGTGCGGGCGATCATGGCTGGGGAAATGGGAATATTGTTGCCCAAAGTACGTTTAAAGGACAAACTCAATCTACCTGAGTCCGTATATGAAATTCAAATCGCGGGAAATCGAGTGGCCCATGGCGCTGTTCGACCCGGCGAACTGCTGGCGATCGATATGGGGAATTGCACTGGACTTATTCGAGGAGAAAGTACGCGCGAACCGGCCGCGAATCGCCCTGCAGTGTGGATTGATCCGCAGGACAAACCGCAAGCGGAACTTTTGGGTTACCACATTGTTCAGCCAAGCGCAGTAATTGCCACGCATCTTCAGGAAATCGCTCGCCGCCATGCCGACGAACTGCTAACGCGCGATGCCACCAAACAACTGGTCGATCAACTCAAACAAGCCAGCCCAACCGTTGTGGACGAGTTGGTGCCTGGAGTTATGAAACTGGCCGATGTGCAATCTGTATTGCAGGCCTTGTTGCGAGAGGACATACCCATTCGCCAATTAGGTGTCATTTTTGAGACACTTGGCGACTTCGCTCCGCGTATTAAAGATCCGCTTTGGCTTACGGAATATGTGCGCAGCCGACTTGCACGCACGATCTGTCAACGATTCAGTGATTCCGAAGGAAGACTGCACGTTGTGACCATGGATCCGGCCATGGAAGACCGCATCGCGGCAGGCTTCGAAGTTACCGACCGTGGATTTCTCATTCGCATGTCCGCTCAAGCCATCGAGATCACCTGCAAACAAATTGCCAGCCAACTGCGCAATCTTACGCAAGTAGGGTTGCGCCCGATCATACTGGTCAGCCCCAGAATCCGCCCTGCCTTGCGCCAGATCGTGCAGTCACATTTGCCTGACTTGCGAGTGATCAGCCATACGGAAACGACCAGTCAAATACAAATCGTTTCAGTGGGCCTAGTCACCGACCCAGCCCCTGCTGCCCCTAAACCAAATGCTTGATGAATCAAAAATGGATATTCGAACCTATCGAGCCTCTTCGTTGCAGGCTGCACTCGACCTCGTGCGTCGTGAACTTGGCCCCGACGCAGCGGTGCTGCAAACTCGTCAGATCGGGACCGGTTTACTTGGATTGCTTGGTCACAAACAGGTAGAGGTTCAAGCCAGCAAGGAAGTCTTTGTCGCGCGGCGTACCAGCGAACGATTTTCGACGCAAAATACATCGGGGCGAGACTCTCGCGAAAGTAACCCACCGGGCAATAATCGTGGTACTGCACCCTCGCAATCGTCACCGGCCTACACTGGACAGCGAGAGAATTACCCGCAGACTCCGGATCTAAAGCGGAGCGATCGCCTAGAATCCCCTGTGACCAAGGAAACAACGGAACGTAACAAATCCGACAGCAATTCTAAATCCTCGCAATACCGTTCTGTTCCAACCGGTCCTGCTGCGTCGGAACACGATGCGCGCCTATCGTTGACGGCTCTGGAGATTCTGACTGAATTGCTGGATGCGGGAATGGAACCTGAGCTGGCCAAAGGACTCTTGCAACAAATCACCCGACAACTAAGTTCCTCCGAACAAGAAGATCCATGGTTGATTCGCGGTCGCCTGTGCCAATCTGTGCAGCGACAAATCAGCATCGCCGAGCCAATGGAGGCGACACCCAACCAACAACAAATCATTGCCGCAGTGGGCCCAACGGGAGTTGGCAAGACGACGACAATAGCCAAGTTGGCGGCTGGCTTTCATTTTGACGACGGACATCAGGTAGGTTTTATCTCCACCGATACCTTCCGTTTAGGCGCCATTGAACAGCTTCGGCAATACGCAGAAATGACTTCGGCTCCGCTTGAAATCGTGCGCTCACCCGACCAAATGCCGCGAGCCATCCATCGACTACAAGCTTGCCACACGATCATGATCGATACTTCGGGGAGCGCACCGGCCGATCACTCGCATATCCAGACTCTGCGAGAATTTATGCTGGCGGCTTGCCCGACTTCAGTTTATCTGGTCTTGAGCGCCACCAACTCAATTGGTCATGCGCAAGCGGCACGAGACGCCTTCAGCGTTATGGGGCTTACGCATCTTGTGCTCACGAAGTTGGATGAGATTGTCAGCCTAGGAGGTTGGTATCGCACTCTTAAAGAATGCAACCTACCTCTCAGCTATGTCACGACTGGCCAGCAAGTACCACAGGACATACATGCCGCCAGCCGGCGACGAATTGCTGGAATGATTCTTGGTCAAATGTCCGCCAAGTAGCTTGCGGCCTCAACTCGATGTTTGCCGTAAAAGTTCAGTCGCGATGCCATGCAAGCGCCGATTCATGCTTCGTCGACATATGGACCTCGGAAGAAACCAGTGCTCGCCGGTGCACGGTACTGTATATCAAGAGCTTGATGAGTGACCCGAGTAGTCTTGCTCTGACGAGCTCGCAGGGCTAAATCGAGTACGGTGCTGGTTAACAGCGTTCTTTCCACCGGGTATGGCTGTTCGCCCGCGAAAAAACGCTCGATGTTAAAAGTCAGCGGATTAAAAAAGTTGGCGCCTGGAGGTGGCGGTAGGAAAAAGCACGTAGAGATGGGCTCACTCTCTCCTTCGACTGTCGCGGCAAACGCAAATTCTGAAACAGCCTCTACCAAATTCAGGACAGTTCCTCGAGTACCATCTTTGTACTCGATAATGATCGCTTGCGGGCGGAGCACTTGCTCGCGCACATGGCCATAATTTTTGCTGGGACAACGATTAATAGCAGCCCGCAATAGCTTCCAAGACCACAAGCCCTCGTCACCAGCCTGCCAGACAGCCTCTCCTTCGAGAAAGCGAACCGCTGCGACTCCGGATTCGCTTCCTCGCCGACGTTCCAACATGCACTGAAGAGTTTCTAGCGCATGAAAAAAGTACACTTCTTCGGTGCTGCGGTCGTACCCAAAAACGACCAAGCCCTCCTTAAAGCGAGTTTCCAGAGGTGGTTCAATTTCCGGTACGCGCCATGTAACCGGTAATGAAGAACCAGCCATCAAAGGAAACTTCAACTCGCGAGATGCTTTGACCATCGACAGAGCTTTTTCGTGATCATACGAGAGATGTTTGTCGACGAATACAGGTACGCTTCGCCCAGATCGACGAAAGACCTCCACAATCCGTTGAAACATTTCGTAGCGGGGATATAAGATTTGGCCACGATCATTCAGCGGATAATCACCATGTTCGATAATCAACAAGATTCCATCCACATCCAAACTCGCAGGACCTCCCAGCGCTTGTTCAACTGTCTCACATAATTCGACCCCGTGTTTGGCGCAAACCGATTTTGATAAATCGTCGGCAGGATACTGATCATTGAACATTCGAGCCAATCGATAATCGGGTTGATGATGAAATCCATTATGGGCATAACCGAACAAAAATCGGCCAGCGATGTGGTAGGCATGGGAACGCAGTCGATAGATCGAGTTAATGGTGGCAATACGTGGTACACGCGGTCCCTGTGCCCCGCCACTGTCTGCGAATTTCGACATTACACCCGCAGACCCAACCAGCGCACTAGAGAACAAGAAACTTCGACGATCAACACTCATGAGAATTCTCATCCGATGAAAGTTTTTTGGACAGCGCCACTTTCGATAATGTTGTTACAACTGAGTCGTTGCAGCGAATTCGTTTAACCCGCAGCCGAAGGCGAGGACTGGGTTGAGTTTGGAATTATTATGGTTTAGTTTAACACAATTGCGAAGACTCACCCCGGTCCTCGCCTTCGGCTGCGGGTAAACGAGTACAAAGTTCGGGCACATTGCGAATTTGAATATTTATACGATCGAGAAGTAACTGCACAATAAACAGGCGCACGGGCACTTTGATAACCTGATTGAAAAGCAATTCGATCACGCAAGAACTTAACGAGTTGATACTCGAAGTATGGCGGTTTCCCTTATGCATTGCCTGCTCGGACTCGGCTTGAATTGGAAGTTGCTTCGCGGTCGCACCGACCGGACGCCCAATCATTGGAATTGTTGACAAACCAATCCATTTGAATTCCAGCTCGCGGTGCGATAAACTCAACCTTCGTGAAGCTCAAATGATCGCGTAGAACAACGCAGTCAACCGAAGTCGCTGGTCCAGTCCTTTCGTACATCAACATTCAACCCGGCGGCTGCGTTTACCGCTGATGTTATCGAGAACTTGACCGAATACGCAAACCACATGAATCGATTCAGAGCTTTGTTTAGTCGCTCACATCTATGGCTCAGCCTCGGATTGGTACTGTTCTTGTTCTCACACGGTCGTGTGACCATTCCAATTTGCTCGTGGTTTGCTTTCGTATTTCTAATCCGTTTCCACAGGACCAGCTCGCGTCCTTGGCTCGCAATCGTGACGCTTTGGGTTGGGATTTCGGCTTGCCATGCTTTCATGTATGACGGATTGTTGCCCGTCAGCGGGCTAATGTTTTATGCCGCTTGTTTGCTTTTTGGCGGAATCTGGGTTTTCCCTTTCACTGTCGACTGGCTTCTTTACCGCAGGCTTGACGGTCTTCCCTCGACGTTCCTCTGGCCGTTGTTGATGGTCACGATTAATTACTTTCTGGCGTCATATCTTCCGAGCCTGGCCCATTCGCAGGTTGAATATCTTTCACTGATTCAAATTGTCTCCGTTTGTGGAATGGGCGGACTTGTCTTCCTCATCTACTGGTTTGCGGGAACAGTGAACCGGATTTGGGAATCAGGATTTAATTGGACTTTGGCAAAAAGAGATGGCTCATTATTTCTGGGTGCCCTGATACTGGTCCTGGCCTACGGCGAAACTCGACTGGCGTTTGCGAAAGACCAAGAAGAGACCCTTCAGGTCGCCATGATCAATCTGCAGAGGAATCGCCTTAAAAGTCTCGATGGATTTCAAACAGACATCGTCAGAGAGCTTTTTGCCGAGAGTAAGAAAACCGTGGGTGCGGGTGCCAAAGTGATCGCATGGTCTGAAGCAAATGTTGATATACCGCTTGATTACGAAGATGACCTGATTGAACTCGGCAAGGATTTCGCGATGGACAACGGAGTCTTTCTCTTTATGTCATTTCGCTCCTTCGCGACCCCCATGCTGAATGAAAACAAGACCATCGGAATCGCGCCAAGCGGAGATATTGTCGTTGACTATTTGAAATCGAATCCGGTTCCATTTCTTGAGGCAGGCACGAAGAAAGGTGGTGGAACCGTCGCAACCTCGGACATAAACGGCATTCGGACTGGTCACGTCATTTGCTATGACATGGATTTTCCGTCTTTCATACGGCAAGCAGGAAGGCGACGTGTCGACATCCTCTTCGCCCCATCTGGTGATTGGCGGGAAGTTAGGTTTTTTCATGCGGCATCGGCGATATTCCGAGCCATTGAAAATGGCTGCTCCCTAGTGCGGCCAACCATTCAGGGCCTGTCAATCGCAACTGATCCCTTTGGTCGAATGTTGGCATTCCAGGATTATTATTCGAACACACCGAAGCATTCGATTGTAGGAATCCCGTCGCGCGGCGTGAAAACTTTTTACGCGATGTTTGGTGATCTATTCAGCATCATCTGCGTCATCCTGTTTGTGGGTTTGCTTGGGTTCGCTTATTTCAAAGTAGGTGGAAGATAAGAAAAGGATGTCAGTGTTGGAACCCGTTAGCTCGAAAAGCCGTCCCGACTGCCGAAGCTTACGAGCGCAAGAACGAATCTATCGCTCAGTTCCTCAATGCGTATTCGTAGTAGGTTCGATAATCGGGTGACTTTCCTGCAAGCTCGAACCCATCGGAACAAAGCTCAAGCTCCCAAGTCAATTGCGCCTTCGCGCTGGCAAAGCCAGTGCCACACCAGGCCGCCTCATATCGACGGTCCCACCTTGAAGACAAATCGAGTTTCGTTGTCATAGCCGCCGGTGGGAAACCTGAACCCGGTCGTGCGACCACAGTTGTCGTAAGCTTGTTCGACGTACCAGCATGCGTCAGTGGATGCAACTGGCTGTGATTCTGCAATACCGATACCCAGGGGCACGAATACGATACGCTTTTCAGCTCGCGCCGCTGGTGCTTTGTCACAGCTAGATTTTAGGGACCGGGAAAACGAAGCTGCTGCTGAGTCAATAGCTGTAACAAAGCATTAGTGTGCACAGCCTGTTCCCACGGACTCGAAAAAGTCGTGACCTTTATCGTCGACCAAAATAAAAGCTGGGAAATCGACAACTTCGATGCGCCAAATGGCTTCCATACCAAGTTCAGGAAACTCGACGACGTCGACTTTGCGAATATTCTCCTTCGCTAAGATTGCTGCAGGCCCGCCGATGCTTCCTAGATAGAATCCACGATGTTTCTTGCAGGCAGCAGTGACTTGTGGTCCTCGGTTTCCTTTGGCGATCATGATCATACTGCCACCTTGGCTCTGAAAAAGATCTACGTACGCGTCCATTCGTCCAGCGGTAGTTGGGCCAAAGGAGCCGCTGGGTAGTCCATCTGGTTTCTTGGCTGGCCCGGCATAATAAACAGGGTGATTGCGAAAGTATTCGGGCAGAGGTTGGCCTGCGTCAAGACGTTCCTTCAGCTTGGCATGTGCGATATCGCGAGCGACGACGATCGGGCCGGAAAGCAACAGGCGAGTGGTCACGGGATACTGCGACAGATCGGCAAGTATCTCGGACATGGGCCGATTAAGATCGATGCGCACGGCTGTGCTATCTCTCCGATGACGCAGCGATTCTGGAATGTACTTGAGCGGTTGGAATTCCAGTTGCTCGAGAAAAACACCTTCGCGCGTGATCTTCCCGTTGGCTTGCCGATCAGCACTGCATGAGACGCCCATGCCGATGGGTAATGACGCGCCGTGACGAGGCAAACGAATCACTCGAACATCGAGTGCAAAATATTTGCCGCCGAACTGTGCACCAATCCCGCACTTGCGAGCCGCTTCGAGCATCTGGGCTTCCATCTCTAAATCGCGGAAGGCTCTCCCAAGCGAGTTTCCAGTAGTTGGTAAATTATCGAGGTACTTGGTGGAAGCCAGCTTGACCGTTTTCAGATTAGCTTCCGCAGAAGTACCGCCGATCACAAAAACTAAATGGTAAGGAGGGCATGCGGCGGTACCCAAGGTGACCATCTTGTGAGTCAAGAAATCGACAAATGTCTTAGGATTGAGGACCGCGCGAGTTTCTTGAAATAGAAACGACTTGTTGGCTGAACCGCCTCCCTTGGCGATGAACAAGAATTTGTATTCATGACCATCACAAGCTGAAAGATCAATCTGAGCTGGCAGATTGGTGCTGGTGTTCTTCTCGTCCCACATCGTCAGCGGTGCGTTTTGAGAATATCGCAGATTATTTTCAGCGTACGCGTCATAGATACCGCGCGCAAGTGCGGCCTCATCACCTACCGACCAAACTGCATGCCCTTTTTTCCCCAGGATAGCTGCAGTACCCGTG
>CAZVBC010000064.1:0-24686 GCA_964625155.1 uncultured Pirellulaceae bacterium | reverse complement strand
GATCGACGCAACTCCAGCGAAGACTCAAAAACGAACGGAAAGAAGCGCTTTGCCGGAGGAGGCATGTTGAGCGCGTTGCTTGGTAATGATGCGAATGGAGATGGAGTTCTAGACAAGCATGAGATTCCAACTGAGTTCAAAACATCCATGGAACTCATCGACCTCGATAAAGATGGCGTTTTGAGTCAAGTGGAAATCAAGGCCATGGCAGACAGTTTCGCCGCTCGTCGCGCCGATTCCCGCGAGACCTCACGCGATCCGATTGTATACGGGGCAGCCGCAGCCGATCGCTCGATCGTCATTCGAACAGGAACGCGAGTGTACTGCGTGCGCGAATAAGACATCAACTTTCCATAACTCTATATGCTGAGGAGAAGAAAATGGCATACCGAAGTATCTCAATGCTGCAAATGTTCGTCGCGGGAGCGATCATTACTGGTTGTTGCTTGAACACTGCAGTCGGTCAAAGTCAACTAACGGTGACAAAATCGTCAAAACCCGGTAGTCAGCAAGCGAGTCGAACTGTGGCGAGACTTTTTTGGCAAGACGACGCGAAGGGAAGCATTCGCTGGGGTGATCTCAAATTGAGTGACGCGTTGCACCTTCAGTCTCAAGAAATAAACGGCTTCCCTGCGCTGGACCAAGAGCGACAAAATCTGGTTCAAATGCAATCGCACGCTGGAATGTTGTTGACCGGCGTACACGATTCTCTGGAAGGTAAGTTCCAAAGTGGTTGGGTGGCAATAGATTCTGGTTTGGGCAAGCAGGAACACGGCGATCATTTCCACTGGACATATTCTGGTGCTCCCAAAATCATTCACTCGCAATTGGACGATCGTCAGGGCAACCCAGCTCATGTATATGTCTACGCTGGTAAGTTTTATTTGGCAAATGACAAGCACAATGGCTTTACCGTGGTATCTCCCGCCGAGCTCACATCCGGACATAGTGCAGCCGCAGCCAGTTTCCACACAGGAGGTGGTGGGCATATTACTCTAGCGGCCTTTGATAATTCCGTCTGCTACTCGACGTGGATCGATCGCGAAGGTGAGAATGCTGGACGAGTCGACGTAGTCAACATGACGCGCGGCGTGGGTGCGCTCGACAAATACTCCATTCGACTTCCGTCCGGTGGCATTCATGGCGCTGTAGCTTGCGCCAACCGAGCTTTCTTTGCTCCAGCCGATGGCATCTGCTGGGTCAACGCGGACCGGAACTTTAGCCTGGCCTCCCAAAATCCTGTCGTACACCATCTTTCGTTAGGGAAAGACGCGAATGGAAAACCACTTCGCACAGGTGCCTTTGAGAGTTTTCAATCGCACGTATTGTTCCACACAGGTTCTGGACCCAATGCCGCGCTGTGTGCAATCGACGCTCGCGCACAACAGCCGACCATTTCTAGACTTAATATTCCGCTTGCTGAAGGGAGCTCGCTGTCGACACCTGTCGCTGTCCGAACTCGCTTTGGCAAAAGCTTGGCGATGGTTTTTGAGGAAAGTCGTAGCGCGGACGCAACCGAAAAACTAAACATCATCGACCTGGATCCTAATGGAGACGCAAAGTTCGACGATTTACGGATCGAAAAATCCCTGGAGGTGGGTAGGAGTCAGATTGAAGGCCATAGTGGCCATCATGGTCTTTCGATTGCAGGCAGTCGGATTTGTATTACCAACCCAGGCGACGGTTCGATTTGGATCTTTTCCCTATCCGACTTTAATGTTCAAGTCAAACTTTCGGTTGGAGGTAAACCAACTCGGCTCATCGCGTTGGGTGGATAGGGTCGCGACTTGAAAGTTCGGTCGCAGAGCCAACGGACGCAACTCGGCCGATCGATTTACAACTCAGCGTTCCCCACCGCACTGTGCGTTTCAAGTGGTGCTGACCTAATTGGACAGCGCCATTTTCGATTAGCGTTGGGAGAGCAGAGGTTGCAGCAAAATCCGTTTAACCGCGTGTCCATCGGGCTGCGCGTGCAACTTCCACACGTGCTCGCCTTCAGCCTTAACAGCCTAACTACGCTTGGGCTGTTAAGGATTCGGTATTGTCACAAAATTGGGTTGCGCATGTTTTTGTTCCGCAAATCTGTGGCATGCACACGAATCTGCGATTACCAAAGCTGACACGATTTCAATCCTGCCCGCGATCATCGCAAATTGGGTTGCTGTATCTGTCCAGCAACACCCACGTTCAGTGGAGGTTGTTCGACGATTGAGAATTCCGCCCATATCGGCAGGTGATCAGAAATCCTCAGCGCGTCGATCAATTCAATACGGAATGCAGTTTGTAAGTCGATGGTACCGCTGCGCCCGGTGTACTCGGTTGTTAGTAACCGGTCGAGCAATATATTGTCAAGCATGTTGGTCTTACGCACGTTGGTCATACTGCGGATCACCGGAATGAAGTCGAGGATTTTATTCAGTCCACGGAGCTTGTCGTAGGGTGCGTTCAGATCACCGATCAAGAGCACATCATCCTCGTTCGGATACTCAAATTGACGCACATTGCGGTAGACATCAGCCAAGACATCTAACTCTGTGTCGATCTCGTCAGGATCGGTGTGCATGTTGATCAATGTAAACTGAAAAGGTCTACCGACAGGCGTGATAGCTTGAAACCGTCCTACAAATGGCTCACGATGCAAAAGGTCATTCTCGTCCTGTACTGGGTAACAATAGTTTGCCCCGCTAAGAATTTTGGATTCATCGTATACAAAGGCGTATTGTTCGAAATATCCCGAGCTGGCGCGGCCAACTTGCGGACCAATGGTGAAATTGTACCTGGCCCCTTCGGCATTCACTTGCGCAATAATCGCTGGCAAGATACGCTGGTCCTTGCTAGTTATTTCCTGAAGTCCGATCACATCAAACTTGCGAATAATTTGTGCCAGCCGATCGCAGACCCATGAGTCCTTGATTTTTGTGGGTCCTAATCGCTTGAGGTTGAAACTACCAATGAGGATCGTAGTTGGACTGCGACTTGGAATGCCATCGCGGGCCAACGTGACTGGCATACCGGAGTTTTTGGCAACGGCAGAGTCTAATTCCAACTGATGTTTGACATGGCTCGGATCGCACCCCAGGTAGCTACCCAAACCAATTAAGAGGACAACGAGCAACGGATAGAATGGTAATGATCGCACCCAACCGCCTCCATGCATTGGGAACCAAGGTCAATCAAAATTTGGTTGGCCGATTATTTGGCCAATGCGGTAGCAATCATTCGCTTGAGGCGAGGATCGTTACCTTTCTCCAACTTGCGCAGCGCTTCCTGCGTGCAATCAGTTAACTGCCCGATCTTGCCAAGTGCCGCAACGGCTTCTTGACGGACCGAAGTATCGGCATGTTGCTGAGCGGTGGCAACCAAATTGGCTTGGTAACGATTGCCTTCGGCTCCCAATCGGCCCAGTAGTTTGCAGGCCCAGCCAGCCACCGGCACAGTCGCATGACGCGCCAATTCAGCAAGTTGCGGTCCGACATCACTGGGGGGTACGCCCATGTTTTCCAAAGCATCCGCTGCCCACGCGCGAATTTCTTCATCGGTGTCGTTCATGGTGAGCACCAGCGCAAGTGTCGCTTGTCGAGCTTGCTGGGGCTCATTCGACAGCAATTGTAGATTTGCAAGGGGCAGCGAATTTTCCACCACGGTCAACATGCCTTAGCCACTCCAGCGCATAAAGCGAGCGGCGGTTAAAAGTATACCCAGGCGGCTTGCGCCATTCCGCTAAATCAAGTAGCGGAACGGCGCGAGCCTTCCGGTGCGTTGGAACACTCTTATCTGCCGCTCGCTTAGAAATAAATCCCTAGTAAATTCATCTTTGTGTCAGTACCACAAAACAGTCGACCAAATCAAGTGATCAATGGACACTTCTTGTAGCTCGCGGCCAATCTATCGACTGACGCTTGCCGCGAGGTGTCGGAAAAGGGCGTGACGATGTTGATGATCACTTGTTTGCATTTCGGCAGAAAACGATCTGAGTCAGACAGATCTCCGTTAATTGCGGCGATTGCTCTAGCGGATTTGTAGCGAACTGTTCTATAAGTTGAGAACCGAAGAGTGAAGGTTCGGGTTCATTGATATCAACAAATGCGGTTGAGTCTCCATACATCAAGTGTTGGAAAGTATGGAGCCATTGGCAGAATTGTTTAGGGCAATCTTCCATTAACTGCATCAGCGAGAGCAAGTTATGTGCAGCGCCAGATGGTTGCTGGTAATTGGTTTAATCTACCTAGGTGCTTCAATGGGTTGCGTGCGCCGGCGCTTGACCGTGCGTACTCAGCCGGCCAATGCCATGGTTTACGTCGATCGCCAATTGCTTGGTCCCAGTCCGGCGTCGACTGCATTCACATATTATGGAACGCGGCATATAGAAATTGTTGGCGACGGTTATCGCACTGAAAAAATCCTCCGAAATTTCTCACCTCCTTGGTATCAGATTCCTCCTTTTGACTTTATCAGTGAGACACTGTGGCCATGGGAAATACGTGATGAACGCGTGATCGATGTAAACTTGGTTCCGGATACACTTGTCCCGAGTGAAGAATTGATCGGACGCGCAGAAGACCTGCGGTTGCAAACTGTTCAAGGCATTGCAACTCCCTTGCCGGCAACTGGCTCGAATGCTCCAGTTGCAGGAGTTTCTCCAGCCGATCGAGTTTTGCCACCCCTCGATTCTCCCATCTTGCCACCGATTCAAAACGGCAGACAGGATCAAGTTCTACCTCCCTGGCAACCCGGCCAGTTGTTGCGTAACCTGCTGCAGCCGGGCGGCCAGCCAGTTCAACGCATTCCCGAAGTTGGCGGAGTGCAAGGTGGCGGATACCGTCCTGATATCAACGAGGACGTGAACTAGCACCATTGCGACCAGGCTCTGCGCGCAAACTTGGATTGCTTGTCCAGTGACTGTGTATTGCAACAATCAATCGCCATGCTCGCTCAGCATAGCATGACAAGCATTGCAGAATGATGAATAATCTAGCCGCTCCAAGTCGTTGGCAGATCGCCTGCGAGAGCTCAATTGGTAACGTAAATCTCCTAGAAAAATATTGCGCCCATGAACTCGAACTTAACCATTGATCTACCCAGTTATGTGTCACACCTAGAATGTGGCTTGACCGGTGAACACTATCCAGCGAACCAATTGCATGGGTTGTCCCGGGCGGGCAAGCCATTATTGGTCCGCTACGATCTGGCCCGATTAAAGGCATCGCTCGACAAACATCAACTGTCAAATCGGTCGTCAGATTTGTGGCGATATCGAGAATTTCTGCCAGTGACAAAGCGTGAGAACATAGTCAGTTTGGGAGAGTGTTTGACGCCGATAATTGAATTGTCGAGCTTGAGCAGCGGTCGTGGAAGCGTGTTTGTCAAGGACGAAGGACGATTACCTACGGGTTCTTTCAAAGCCAGGGGGTTGTGCTTGGCTGTCTCGATGGCCAAGGAATTAGGGGTCACGAAGATCGCTATGCCGACCAATGGAAATGCGGGCGCAGCCGCAGCAGCCTATGCCGCGCGAGCCGGCATCGAAGCCTTTGTGTTTTGTCCAGAAGACACACCAGAAATTAACGTACGTGAGATCGCGGCTCAAGGAGCTAAGGTCTGGAGAGTGAATGGCTTGATCAACGATTGCGGCAAGATCGTGGCGGCCGGGAAAGATCATCTGGATTGGTTCGATTTTTCAACTCTTAAAGAACCGTACCGCATCGAAGGCAAAAAGACGATGGGGTTGGAAATTGCTGAGCAGTTCAACTGGCAACTGCCGCAAGCCATTTTCTATCCGACCGGTGGTGGTACTGGCCTAATAGGCATGTGGAAAGCCTTTCAGGAACTCAAGGAAATAGGTTGGCTCAGCGGAGCACTACCACGTATGATTTGCGTCCAAGCTTCAGGATGCGCACCGATCGTCCGAGCTTTCGAGCAGGGAGTGGAACACGCGCCGTTGTGGCCTAATGCGCGTACTGTGGCTGCAGGTATTCGAGTCCCTGCAGCAATTGGTGATTTCTTGATATTACGTGCGGTTCGACAGAGTGGTGGTTTTGCCACCATGGTCGACGACCCGGCCATTTTGTCGGCTCGAGAGGATGTTGCGCGCCGAGAAGGCATCTTATTGTGTCCAGAAGGCGCAGCTACGGTAGCAGCCTACCAACAGGAAATTCGTTCGGGGCGCATACATCCGGACGACTCTGTGATTTTATTTAATTGCGCTGCAGGCAACAAATACCCTCTGAATCCGGTAACACAAGCAATCGATCGAACCGCCCCGATCGACTTTCAGCACCTCATGAACCAGTATGCAAGACATCGATCTTCGTAATGAACCCTGTGGTCCCGGAAACCAGCTCCCATAACTACCTAATATTTTCGATTACCGGCCAATCAAGTCGTTGTTGACGACTGATCAGTCTCTGGCGTAACTGGATGTAATTGACTTGTTGAACCGAGCTGTTTGAATCGATTGCCAAAGATGCGGCCTGAGCCGACGATTGACCAAGAATCATAAAGACCGGCTCCATGCGAATACTACCATAGGCGACGTGAGATGCCGAACAACAAACGGGTACCAGCAGGTTACCACATTGTTCTCGCTTGGGGACGAGCGACCTATAACTGATTGGATATGGTTGTGGTACTCGGCCACCTAAATTTCCTTCATTGCGTACCCAACCTTCTCGATCCACGTATCGCTGAGTCACGTGCGAATCCATGGTATAGCACCCCAATCCTACGCTATCGTTAATGGTCTGGGAACCGTCACAATGGTGCTCAGTCATCACCAACTGGCCAATCATTCGTCTTGCCTCTCGCACATAGATTTGATGTGGCCAATTATCAGTATCGATGAACTCGTCTTTGGCCAACCCCCAATTCTTCAACGGTTCTTGATATTTGGCCGGCACTCGGGGATCGTTTTGTAAAAACCACAACAGCCCTTGATGCCAATTGCGATGAGCGACGAGGATGGCTTCGCGCGTCGCGTAAGTACCGTCGGGATAGGCGTAATTCATGCCTACCAAGTTCGAGGAAATGGCCCCTTTCGAATTCATGTCAGTCTTGCGATTAGGCATGATCACCGTAAATGGATTGTAGCCCAATGCTGGCGACTCGATTTCTTTTGGCTCGCGATGGTCTGGAAACATTCGATTGGTACCATCGCTTTGTAAATATCTCAACAACAATTCGTAATTACCAGCGCTGTACTTCTCCGGCTTAGAAAATGGGACGCGATTCTCAGCAACATCAGTCATGCATAATCGGTAGCAATAAGCCTGAACTCTATGGTCTCCTAAACCTTCTACTCCCGGCGATTCTGGTTGTACGCCGAACAACAAGCCGCTTTTTACATCTCCTGGAACGACAAACGGGCTGATCGGGCGAAAGAAATTGTGACCGTTGTACGGGACGCGCCTTGTTTGAACACCGTTTAACGTCTCGCCATAGGCGGCGTTGCCTTCCCGTCCGACGTGATATGAAACTCCAGAACTAGCCATTAAGTCGCCTTCATAGGTTGCGTCTATAAATACCTTCGCACGATATACCTGACCACTTTCCATGCGTATGGAGTCAATGCGCGTCTGGTCAATCGCAACGCCAGTTTGCAGATCCAAGCGTTGTCGAAATGCTACTTTCACTCCGGATTCTGCCAACATCTGCCGTAAAATCAGCTCGGCTACGCTAGGCTCAAAGTGCCACATGACGTCCGCCAGCGGTTCGTGACGAACGCTCCGGTAATCTTCTGGACGCTCGTAACGCCAAACTTTGGGGTCGGAATAATATCGTTTGACTCTTTGGTAGAATTCACGTGCAATTCCTCCGACAGCTTCGGGGATCTTGAAATCTGTAGCGCCTAATCCACCACTGGTCATGCCACCTAGATGATTGCCGGGCTCGACCAGCAGTACCGACTTCCCCAGCCTTGCAGACTCAACAGCAGCCATCACTCCACCCGCAGTAGCGCCGTAGACCAGAATGTCTATTTGGCGACTATCGGAATTAGAGTCGTCAGCAGGACAATTCCGCTGTAGACCTATTCCGTAAAACACAGACATCAATGCCGCCACGATGACTGAACGGGTAACAGCGAATGCGTCCTTCAAAATTTGTCCCCTAACTGCAATCTAACATCAACACTGCGCTCCAAGACTAGAAATGAAGACTTTATCGTGAACCCGAGTTTTTCTCTACACGGCTTGATGCATACAATTCTTCACCTCTTCGTCGACTCAGTTACTGTTGCGAGGAAGGCGCCCAGTGATTGTCGAAGATGGCCAGGGAAAAAAGGGGCTGGTCCTAGCTTGATAAGCTAAATACTCAGGGCGCCGTTCAGATATATTTTTTTCCAGAAGCGTCACACCCGAGACCCTCAATAGCAGCAAGGACATCAGCATAGGACTGAAAATTGTCCACCAAGCACCGCCTGAAGTTGCCACCAGATACAAGCCCCACCAGACACAAAAATCTCCAAAGTAATTGGGATGCCTTGTAAGGCCCCACAATCCTCGGTCCATGACCTTGCCTGCATTGGAGGGATCGGCCAAAAATTGTGCCATCTGCAAGTCACCTACGGATTCGAAGAAGATGCCAACGCTCCAGAGGAGTATGCCCGTGAAATCGAGCCAGGCTAGAGGGTTGGTCGAAGCCTTAGCGATCCCAACTTGTATCGGCAATGAGACAATCCAGAGTATCATGCCTTGCAACACAAACACCGTGAAAAAACTTACCCACCAAAATCTCGCACCATGATGGTCTCGCATCGCGCGATAACGCCGATCTTCAGCGTGTCCCCAATTTCTCCAAAGCAAATACACTGCCAGCCTCATTCCCCAAATCGATGTCAAAGAAAAGAGCCACCACGAACGCGCGACAATTTCGCTGACCGGCCAAGACAAGATCGCAAACGAGGCAACAACGATGAAACCTACTCCCCAGAAAGGATCGACAATACTGGCGTCGCGTCGTGCTAGGCTCACTAGCCAAAGGCAAGTCATCAGAGCCATAACCATAGCTAGCGAAGTCAATAAAAGTGTGGTCATGAGCTCACTTTGGTCACTTTGTTGTTGGTACGAGAAGTGATTGCGATACAAACCACTCGTTGCCGTTTGCATAGCCGAACAATTCGGCTACTGCGAGAAAGAAAATCCGCCAACGATAATACCATCGCTGAGCCTCAACCGCCCCGTATGCCGCCACGAGGATCGGCATCACCTCACGACGATGCGCATCCAGGTTAGCCAGCCATGCTTCGGCCGTGCGCACATAATGCGTACCTTCCCATCTCCAGCGTTCGACCATCGTCATGTGACGATCTAATTCGCTCAACAGTGTCTCGTTGGGCATCATGCCACCGGTAAAGAAATAGCGTCCCATCCAGTTGGCATCGCCATCGGTTTGATATCGGTAAGCCAATCGACGATGGCAGAAGTGATGGACAAATAGCTTACCGTCCCGTCGCAGCCAAGATGCAATTCTCTCCAGCAAAGATTCCACATTGTGTAGATGCTCGAACATCTCCACAGAAACAATGCGATCGAATCGATTTGCATCTATCGAGAAGTTGTTCATGTCTGCCGTGATGACTTGCAGGTTTTCTAGTCTGCGCGCGGCGGCTTGTGCTGCGATGAAACGGCGCTGGTCGGCCGAATTAGAAACTGCGGTGATCTGGCTGGACCTATAATGTTCCGCCATCCACAGCGAGAGCGATCCCCAGCCGCAACCAAGTTCCAACACCTGCTGCCCATCGTTAAGGTCCGCTCGCTGGCAAGTAATCCTCAGCGATTCTGCCTCAGCCTCCGCCAAACTCTTCGACTGAGGAGACCAGTAGCAACAACTGTACTTGCATCGTGGGCCAAGGACTTTCACAAAAAAATCCGGAGGCAATTCATAGTGCTGTTCGTTTGCCTTTTCGGGAACCAGCGCAATTGGGCCCGAACGCAGGGATTCAAGAAACGCTTGTCCACCATCATCGGGAGCTTCGCAGCCAGAATTACGCAAGCGTTGGCCGCACAACCTCCGAATCACCGCGCGCGCCATCCAGTCTGGCACCAATCCACGTTCCACAGCATCGATTCCTAGCGACAACAGGCTCATTGCACCCTCCCAGCACTCGTTCCGACCATGATTGGGTCTCGTCGGCATTGTGGTTTATCGAACAGAATCTGAACGACCCCTAGGAAACGCTCCTCGAAAGCTGCCTCGCAGTAACTGAGATAGTAATTCCACATGCGGATAAAACGGTCGGGATAGCCAAGCAGGCGAACGTCGTCCATGTGTTGGTAGAACCGTTGGCGCCAGTGGCGTAGTGTACGAGCATAGTGTGTACAAAAGTCCTCGGCATGAACGAACCGCAAATTGGTTGCGCGAGACATGGACTCCAACATCGTCTTCATCGATGGCAGGCAACCACCAGGGAAAACATACCTTTGGATGAAATCCACAGACTTTAGATATTGAGCGTATCGCCTGTCGGGCATCACGATCGCTTGAAGGACCATCGTGCCAGTTGGTTTAAGCAGTTGACTACACTTGCGGAAGAATGTGTCGTAGTAACGATAGCCAACCGCTTCGATCATCTCGACCGAAACCAATTTGTCAAATTGACCCGACAGATCTCGATAGTCCTGATACAACAGTTCCACTCGATCCGAGACCCCTGACGCTTCGATCCGCTCGCGTGCCAATTCATATTGCTGGCGGGAGATCGTGGTTGTAGACACGCGGCATCCATAATACTTGGCCGCATGAATCGCTAAAGCTCCCCATCCCGTTCCGATCTCCAGAAGATGATCGTTGGGACTCAGATCGAGTTTGCGGCAAAGTCGATCGATCTTTTCTAACGAAGCTTCGCGCAGAGTACTATGGGGACCAAGGAAAATTCCGCTCGAATAGGACAATGTGTCATCGAGCATGAGCTGAAAGAACTCGTTGCCAAGATCATAGTGAGCCTGAATGTTTCGTCGGCTGCCCTTTCGACTGTTCGTGTGCCAATGGTGATAGATCCGATTGCACCACTTGGCGATCGGAGATAGTCCACGATCCAGTCGATCTGCGGTCTCAATATTCCTCACAAATATTCGAAACAGCGTTGTCAGATCGTCACATTGCCAATCATCGCGTAGGTACGCTTCCGCTACCGACAAACTTCCACCTAATACTGCATGTCGAAAGAAGTTCGGATTGTGGACACGCAGTTTTGTCTGCAATTCACCCACTTCACCCACAGTTGAAGTTCCTGACGAATCGATCAACTGCAAACTGCCACCTTTTAATCCGCGCAGCTTACTTAACAGCAGTTGCCTCGCAAGCCCATTCAGCCCACGAATCTCAATTGGCCTGGCAATAGGGCTTTCGTCATCATATGGCTTTGAGTGACTCTTAGACGGTTGCTGAATATCAGACACAGTGTTCATCGATACTGTACTTATGCTTTCGGTGATTTCGAGTTGGTTTGAAATGTTTCGCGTAACACGGTGGCGGATTGACCTGGATGAGGCACGTATGGAACTCCTTTCATCCACAATCTCAGCGCCTGCCAATAAATGCCGAAGAGAACCTGGAGTGTCATCAATGGATATCTTATTAGTACGCGGCCGAGTTGCCATCGAGTGATCGCTCGCTTTTGTAACGACAGCGATGCGTCAAATCGCTTGCTGCCGTTCGAGTAGTTCTCGATCGTAATGCCCAATCGATTGCCAGGCTCGGTCACGCGCCAACGGTATGTCATGTTCATGGTTAAGAAAGGCGACACGTGGAACTCTTTCGAGTGTTCAAACCGCATCACCGGCTGCAGTAATTCTGCTTGTGGATTGTCGTTGACTTCTGAAACTTCGGTTTCACAGTTGGAACGATTTAGGCTCAAAACGTAGCAATGCTTTTCATTCCAAGGTGTGTTGTTGACTTCGGCGACCACAGCCACAACTCGTTCGCCGCTGAGGTCGAAACAGTAGTAGAAACTGACTGGATTCATACCGATGCCAAAGTAGCGAAAATTGGTTAATAGACCGATTGGGCCCTGCGGCCGATTGCCGGATCGTTGTTCGACAATGTCGCGGACACACTCTTCCAATGGCCTAGTTGGCTCTCCCAAATAGTCGGCGCGCCGAAACCATGCAATCGCCGGCCAGCGAACAGACCAAATTCCGGGGCGTCCGAACAGAGAATCCACTTCTGCCAAGTCCACGAATATCAGGAACAACCGATAACGAAATGAATGTTCAATGGGCTCAAGCCTGCGGTGTTGTACGACACCTTCGTATAAGCAACTTCTCATGCGCAAGACTCGTCCGGTATTAGTGCCTCGCACACGCGCATGGCGCTGACGACTCCGTCTTCGTGAAATCCATTTCCCCAATAAGCTCCGCAATACGACGAACGATGATGGTGAATCAATTCTGTGTGTCGCGATTGTGCGACCGATCTACGCATTGTAAAAACGGGATGATGGTATTCGAATCGCCGCAACACTTGGGAGCGGTCGATCGTTTCTTCGCCGTTGAGAGTTACATTGATCGTGTGCCGTGAACGCAACTGCTGCAATGAATTCATGTAATACGTCACGCTTGCCGATTGGTCTTCGATTTTCGAAGGCCGATCGGTAATGTGGTAATTCCAGCTCGCCCAAGCTCGCTTTCGCCTTGGCAGAACGCGTCGGTCGGTATGTAGGACGGCAACGTTGCGTTCGTATGGAAACTCCGCTAACACCTGTCGCTCAGTCGGAGTCGGATCGGCAAGCATGCGCAACGCCTGATCGCTGTGACAGGCAAATACTACGTGCTCAAAACTTTCTGCTGGAGCATTTCGTGGTGTCACGAATACCTCTTGCGGTGTTCGCCGCACTTGTTCGACTGTTGTATTCAACCTGATCCTGTCGCGGAATCTAGCCACCATTTTTTCGACATACGCCTTCGAGCCTCCTTCGATTACACGCCAGGTTGGCCTGTGGCGCAGGTTCAGCAAGCCATGGTTTTGGTAAAATTCGATGATGAAGCGAATTGGGAACTTCGCAAATGTTCCCAAAGGACACGACCAAATCGCTGCCCCCATCGGTAATAAATAGTATTCGGTAAATTCGCGGGAATAGCGACGCTGCGCAAGAAATTCGGCGACCGTCGTATCATCAATGGAATCAACTTGTATTGCCTCGCGATTGAAACGCAGAATGTCCGCTAGCAAACGGTAGAATTTTGGACTCAATAAATTGCGACGTTGTGCAAACAGTCCGTTCAACGAAGAACCGTTGTATTCTAAGTTGGCTGCGTCGCATCTCACACTAAAGCTCATGGATGTCGGTCGCGATGCAACTCGCAGCTCGTCGAGGAGCCGCGTGAAATTTGGATAGGTCCAGTTGTTAAAGACAATGAACCCCGTGTCAACTGCGTAATGTTGGCCGTCGAGTTCGACTTCCACCGTGTTTGTATGTCCACCGACGTAATTATTGGTCTCAAAGACGGTGATATCGTGAGCCGAGCATAATCGATATGCAGCAGTCAAACCGGCGATTCCTGTACCAATGATTGCGATCTTCACAGACGCTGGCCCCTTCACTCTACAGGCTTGCGCCACCTGTAAGCTGTTATTGCACCGAGATCGCGGATCAAGACATCCTCGCCACACACTGCTAAGTGTGCCCATGTCGTCGAGTCACTGACATGCCGCCGATTAATTAGCTCGAATTTATTGGGGTTGGCGTTGATGAGTAGCAGATCTCCGCGCTCGTCAAGGGCCAAGATCTTGTTACCCTGAGCTACCAGGCTCCAATATTTCCCGAAAGGTGAAGTGACCCAACATTCTTTGCCAGTCGAAGCTTCGATGCACGCAAACCTCTGGTTCTTTAAATGTGCGTAGATATGCCCATCTATCAATATTGGCGTGGACATATAACCCTGAACCTTGTTCTGCCATCTTTCCACCACGGATATCGACTTTCCGGCTGCAGAATTGCTTGTTTGTTTGAGGTCAAACAACCACGATTTGCCTCCATAACTCGAAGTAAAAATGGAGTTTTCGAAAACCAGTGGTGTCAGGATATTCATCCCGCGAAAGGACTCGATCGCTTGCGACCAGAGCACGTTGCCGGTTGCCTCATCGACTCCTGCAAGTCGATCACGAGTTTGGACCAGCAATTGCGGTTGACCGGCGATCGTTGATCGCATGGGTGAGGAGAATGCACTTCCGTTCATTCCGCCATTATCTTCCAGCGAGCGCCAGATCGTTTCGCCAGTTCGTTTGTCGATTTTTACGAACGCAGCACCAGCCTGAACATATACGAAGGAGCCCTCGACCAACGGCGATGAGACAAAGCCAAACGTAGGCAGAGGTGATTTATAGCGTTCGACGAAATCGATCCGCCATCTTTCTTTGCCGGTTTCTGCATCCAGGCATACCAGCAAATCACGCATACCCGCCACGAACAGCGATTCGCCATCGAAAGCCGGTGTGGCTCGAATCCAATCTCCGTTGGCTTTCGCGAAGAACGGAACGGACATCGCTCCGGGCCATTCCCGACTCCACAATACCTTGCCGTCGGATCGTGACAACGCCCACACGACTTCTACTTGCTTACCTCGCGTTTCGGTCACAAAAACTCGATCCGCTGCCACAATTGGCCCAGAATAACTCGGCCCCAATTCGACTCTCCAGCTCTGGCGCAGCACACTTTCATCTATGCTGCTCGGCCATGCAGATGTCAACGGCACTGTTCCATTACGAAAGGGCCCGCGCCACTGTGGCCACATGTTCTCAAGCTCGTTGGATGACGCACTGGATGACCATTGCAACAGCGCGAACAACATCGTCAGCATTAATCGAATCATCGACTCAAGGTACCTCGCTAGCTTGTTTTACTTTTTCTTCGACTTCTTGGACGTGGAGTTCAAATCTCTTCGAAGGGACTTGGCGAATTCTTCGAGATGCCGCATCGTGTCGCAAAATGCCGAATACGCTAGGCGGCTCCGTATCTCAGGCTTAAGTGCTCTACCCCCGACAACAATTGCAGTTTGTGTTTCAGCAGCCAAAGCAACCAAGCGATCGAACCCTCGAATGAACTTTTGTTCGTCGTCGATAGCTGAAACGCTCAACCAAACTAACCGAGGCGAGCAGCGCTCGATGGCCTTCTCCAGCGAACTAAATGGAATAGAAGTACCGAGCAGTTGCGCATCCCAATCCAGCGATCGCAGCACGAGCTCAGCCATCGTGACCGGCAACATGTATTGATCCCCTTCGATCGTAGCGCCCATTGCACTACACTTGGACCTCGGTGCAACTTGCTTGGATCGCAGTTCGTAGAGCAACCGAGCCATGATCCAGCACGCACTCCTCTCCTGATAGACTTCTGCCTCATGACACTCCCATCGCTCGCCAATAGTTCGGAATGCAGGCGCGACCACGTCGTCAAAAATCCGACTCAACGGCTCACCTGATAAGAACAAATCGATCACAATCGCTTGGCAAGCCGATTCATTGCCTTCCAGCAGTGCCGTGGTCAGCCGTTCAGTGTTTCCCTCGATGCTGCGTCCCTTGCGATCGTTCGTCGAAGGAAGCGAAAGTAGATGAGGTTCCACAATCGCAAGATCTTGAGAGCGAATAAATCGCAGCACTTCTTGAATCGTAATCCGCCGATGACCACCGGCAGTCTTCACGGTCACAATTCTTCCCTGATCGCACCAACGCTTTAAAGACGACTCGCTCGCGCCAATCGCCGCTGCGACTTGCTTTGGAGAGAGCAGCTTATCCATAATTCTTCACGCTGATAGTTTTGAAGTTTTGATCTGTCAGATGATGATCAGGGTACCACCCCTTTGCAGTCAACGCAACCGCAAAACGTCCAAATCGGTCACACGGAAATGATCGACTGCGCTGGATTGAAACGAGCACATAGGAAAAACGATAAATTACAGTATCATTATGCACTCCCTCCATAAGTGTCACTTGCGGTCCATGATTGAATACGCTCAAATCGTTCATCGTCGCTGATTCGAGGCGATCCGTTGGCCACGCGTAACTTGGCTAACGCGAGCTTCGTTTTCGAAAGTGATGCATGTTTCTGCGCTTTGCAAACTAAACAGCAATCAATCGATGGTCCCCACTTCTCGAATTCGTATTCGCAATGCCAATGCTGCTGACACTGGCGGAGAGTATGTCTTGTATTGGATGGTCGCGTTTCGCAGGCTGTCCTACAACTTCAGCCTGCAGCGCGCGGTCGAATGGGCCGTACAGCTACGAAAACCTCTTGTGATCTTCGAGCCACTGCGCGTTGATTATCGCTGGGCCAGCGATCGAATTCATCGCTTTGTGATGGACGGCATGGCAGACAATGCTGGCAGCATCGCTGCGTTGAGGAATTCAGGAGTCGTGTATTACCCTTACGTAGAACCAATGCGTGGCGCTGATCGAGGTTTGCTGACAGCATTGACGGAGCGTGCTTGTGTGGTAGTGGTCGATGACTATCCGTCATTCTTTCTTCCGCGCATGATTTCGCACGTTGCCTCACGATTGCAAGTGAGGCTAGAGTCCGTCGACTCCAATGGGCTGCTGCCACTGCATGCTGCGGACCGAACTTTCACAACCGCGTTTTCGTTCCGCACCTTTCTACATAAGCAACTATCGTCGTATTTGAGCGAGCTTCCGGAAGCAAACCCATTGCATGGCGTGCGTTTGCCACCCTTGAGGTCTCTGCCTCGTGAGATCATGCAGCGATGGCCGTCGGTGTCTAACGAATTGATGTTTGGCAACCAGACACACCTTGCTTCGCTTTCTATCGACCATGCCGTCGGCGCCATCCAAGATCGACGTGGCGGTACAACAGCGGCTCGACAACTGTTGACCAAATTTCTCGACCATCATTTGCCACATTACGCCACTGAAGCCAACGACCCGGACGCAGGTCATCGGAGTGGATTATCTCCCTATTTGCATTTCGGCCACATTTCGACTCACGAGCTGTTTTCTCAACTTATGAGCCGTGAAGAATGGGAACCCTCCAGGATTAACGCGAAAATCAGAGGCAAACGCGAGGGATGGTGGGGCGTCAGCCCAGGAGCTGAATCTTGGTTGGATGAGTTCGTGGTTTGGCGCGAGCTGGGCTACAACATGTGTGCACACCGCAGCGACTATAACCAATACGAATCGCTCCCCGAATGGGCCCGAGCTACGCTCGCTAAACACGAACGAGATCCGCGCGCTTACACCTATTCTCTCGAACAATTCTCTTCTGCGCAGACACACGACCCGCTTTGGAATGCTTCACAAACGCAGCTCCTTACAGAGGGATGTATCCACAATTACTTGCGCATGTATTGGGGGAAGAAGATTCTCGAGTGGACTGAAACTCCCCGCGAAGCGCTGGCGGTGATGCTGGAGCTCAACAACAAATACGCGTTGGACGGTCGCGATCCCAATTCATATTCGGGAATCTTTTGGGTACTAGGTCGTTACGATCGCGCTTGGGGTCCCGAGCGACCAATCTATGGAACCGTCCGTTACATGAGTACTGCAAATACGTACAAAAAAGTCCATGTTCGCCAATATTTAATGCAATTTGGTAAAGGCTAAATGGAATTTGGAAAGCGAATGCGGCAGGTCATTTCTCGATCAGTGTGCCGACTCTCCTGAAATGACGACACCTTCCATATTAGCATGGTGCATCAGCCCATTCAAAACGCTTTCGCTCTTAATGATTTGACTGCATCTGGCGGCCCCATTCGCCCAAGGCCCCATTCGCCCAAGGCTCTGATAGCCCAAGCCCCTGCAGAACGCTCATTCCAAGCCTTTGCCTTGGAATGTGGTGCACTTGAGGCTCTGCCTCGCGAGAATGCAGATCCCCACAGCCAGGTAGTCGTAGAATTACAGGCGTACAGGCGGAGCGTGTGGGACATCTGGTTACTGGGCAGAGCCCATTAACCAGTGCACTACTTACGTGCGAAAGTTGCGCTGTCCAACTAGTCTCAAAATAATTCACGAACTGCTCGATCTGTTGGTCTTCTACAGCGAGCCCAGCAGGCTTTTGCCAAGTATCTAACGAGACCTATCAAATCGTAACGCCACAAGTTTTTAGCGATCTGCTAATTCCCAATTCCCGTAGGCCACACCCTCGCGCCTTTAGCTTGTGTCTGGCGCAGCTCAAAAAGTTCTTTGCGGGAGAGCAACTCAGTTATCGTTATTCATATTAAGATCTGTGTAATGCATATTTTGCTTGACTAATGTAATAGGAGCACTCCTCAGTTGACATACGCTGTGCTCGTGCCGAGTTCGGTGCGTAGTTGCCTTGATGTTTGTGGTTTGAATCATCGACCAATTCTGATTTCTATTGACACAGATGTCGCTTTGGATGGCCAACCAGCCAAGCAATGGTTAGTAGTCACGGTCGATCACCTGTCCGTGTCCACTGACCGAGATTCGCCTGGCGTACTTTACGGTGTGCCTTGGAGCGAAATCGAAGGTGTGCGCACACATGCGGGCGTGGGTTCAGGGCTGCTACAGATTCGCACAGCGATGGGCTGGGGGGACGTACTTAGGTTTTCAAACTCGCTGGCTATGCGATTTCACAAAATCTCGCGCATGCTGGAGAAAAGACGCGAGCTAGGTGACGCAGTCGTAATCGTTCCACTTGAAGAGCTGAGCGCTGAAATCGACCCACCTCGCTGCCGGAAATGTACTCTGCGTCTATCCACTCCTGATGAATCGTGCCCGAGATGTCTACACAAGGGGCAAATTCTTAGCCGTTTGCAAAGCTTGTTGCGGCCCTATTGGCGTGGAGCGTTTTTCTTGTCGTTGTTAACAATCATTGGAGTGTGTGCAGAATTGATTCCGCCTAAACTCCAGCAATATTTGGTTGACCATGTGCTGGCAAACAAAGTGGGAGAAACCCTAGACGTAGCGGCGCAAGCTCCTACAGATTTCAAGACTGCACTGTTGATCGTTGTATTGGCCTTGGCGTTTTCCCGCATTCTGTTGTCAGCCGTTAGCGTCATCAAGGGACGCTTGGCCACCGCCATTGGTACTGGTTTGACCAGTACGTTGCGTGCTCAAATGGTAGAGCGATTGCAAAACTTGGCGGTGGCTTACTACGACCGGCATCAAGTTGGATCGATGCTCAGTCGTGTTGCTCACGATAGCGAAGTCTTACATGGATTGATGCACCAGATTACAGGCGGGTTCTTGTTGCAGATCGTCCAGCTATTTGGTGTGGGTGCAATGTTGGTATGGATAAATCCCAAGCTAGCCCTATATACCCTGATCCCCGTACCGCTAGTTTTTTTCGGGACATGGGTATTTTGGCAAAAGGTATATCCCCGGTACTATCGGCTTTGGGACGCGTCCAGCAAACAGATGGCGGTTCTCAGTGGTATGTTGACAGGCGTTCGGGTAATGAAGGCGTTCGCGCAGGAGAATCGCGAGTTCGAAAGATTTAAACGCACTAGCGACCAACTGCGTGATTGGCGTTTGTGGGTGGAATATACCAATGCTACCTATTCGGCTGCGATGCAAATCGTGTTTAGTCTTGGTGGCTTAATCGTTTGGTACGTTGGTGGTCGCGACGTGATCGGTCAAGAAATGACCTTGGGGCAATTGATCGCGTTTTTGGCCTATTTAGCCATGTTTTATGCTCCTCTTAGCGCCCTTTCCAACTTCACGACATGGTTGACCAGTTTCTTGTCCGGGAGCAAAAGGGTCTTGGAGTTGCTCGACACGCCTCTGACCATTAATGAACCCTCCAACCCGCGAAGTTGGCGGGAGCCCCGTGGAGAGATTTGTTTCGACCGAGTGTCTTTTGGATACGATCGCAATCAGCCAGTGCTGAAGGACGTATCGTTCAGGGTTGCTCCAGGCGAGATGGTTGGCATCGTCGGGCGAAGCGGATCCGGCAAGACAACGTTAGTCAACCTGCTCGGGCGCTTTTACGACGTCCAGGAAGGATGTATTACCGTTGACGGAATTGACATTCGCGATCTGTCGACGCGAGAATTGCGGGAACGGCTGGGGATCGTATTTCAAGAATCATTTCTTCATCGTGGTACCATTTGGAAAAACCTTTCGTACAGCCATCCTCAAATCGAAATCGAAAAGGGGCTGGCGGCCGCGAAGGCGGCCGGTGCACATGATTTCATCTGCCGACAACCGCTGGGGTATGAGACAGTATTGGGCGAGCACGGATCGGGATTGTCGGGTGGTGAAAAACAGCGATTATCGATAGCCCGTACTCTGGTGCATGACCCGAGAATTCTTGTATTAGATGAAGCAACCAGCAATATTGATGCAGAAGCAGAGAAGAGCATTCAGGAAGCTCTAGAAGTGCTCATTCGAGGACGCACCACTGTCGCCATCGCTCACCGATTGTCAACTCTGCGCAGCGCTGACCGAATCTTGGTCTTTGATCGAGGCGAACTAGTCGAGCAGGGAACACAACAAGAGCTATTAGCCTCTGATGGCACTTATGCTCGATTGGTGCGAATTCAAACACAAGTATCCAAGGGCCCCAGCGTCGATAAGTTACTGGCATTCGGTTCGGATCATCCAGTTCCAATTGCTGAGACACCGGCGACACGCGAGTTAGAGAGCAACCGCATTGCCAAGGCAATGTCTTTGTCAGACGAGAGCGGCGATTCCAAGACTTCGCCATTGGAATGGCTAGATAGCAGTCGTTCGGAGTTTCGGCAAGGAGAGCAGGGGCGTCTGGAACTGTGGACGGACGGTCAGATGCGGGCGTCGAGCGTATTTGTACTTTGTACTTTTCCCGCTTCGCACCCCAACGAATATTTAAGCGTCCGTGGGTGGAACGAAGCGAGCGACGAAATCGAGTTAGGGTTGATTCGATCGATAGACGAATGGGATAACAGCCAGCAAGAACTGGTGCGTCAGACGCTCGCTCGGCGATATTTACTGCGTTGTATTCGCTCGATCAATAGTATCAAGCTGGCGTTTGGGTTTCTCGAAATGGATGTTCAGACCCAACAAGGAAGCGAGCAATTTTGTATGCGTTGGACACAAAGCCAAGCAGTTGATTTTGGCGAACGTGGAAAGTTGTTGATCGATACCGAAGACAATCGGTATGTTGTGCCTGACGTCGAGGCATTGGACAAGAATGACCGTGAAAGATTTCTACAGTATATTTATTGGTGAGTTTGCAGCACGCAGGGCGGTGAGAAGTTTGGTAAGACATAATTTGCGATCGAGTTCGACCGCGAAAGCGTAGCCAACGATGCAATGTCGACCGTTTGGCAGATTACGGTATCAAAATGAGTTGGATTGAGGTTCACTGAGTATCGATTGGCAAAAGATTTTTGAATGTCACTCTGTTTAATTCGCGGCGGAGCGCCGATAACTTTGCAATTGCGCAAGTCCTTAGTACGAGAAATCAAACGTGGACATGCGTGGCTGTACTCGAATGCTATTGAAACTCCACCCGCAGCGGCCGGCACGTGTGCGTATCTGGTGGACAAGGATGGTTCCAAGATTGCCAGCGGTATCTATGATCCATCGCATCCGATACCGCTGCGCATCTGCCGTACTAGATCACCTTGGTTGCTCGATGAGGATTGGTTGCTACAAACGCTTGAGCAGTCAATTTCGCTGCGTTCGCGACTGTTTGATTCCTCAACTACCGGTTATCGTTTGGTGAACGGCGAAGGAGACGGTTTGCCTGGACTAGTGATCGATCAATACGCTAAAGCAGCCGTGATCAAATTGGATGGTGGAGCGCCCGAGGGATTCTATCAACCACGAGGCATCGCCCGATGGTTGGCAGAACGATTAGGATTGGAGCAGGTAGTCTGGCGTTCTCGCCAGCGCGGTGTACCTGGAGAAACCGTTTGGGGACCATTGCCCCAACGCCCCATCGAGTTTCTAGAGAATGGTATGCGTTTCTGTGCAGATATTTTGGTTGGACAAAAGACCGGTTTTTTTCTCGATCAGCGCGACAATCGTGAATTAGTGCGCAGTATGTGCCGCGAATGCACCGTCTTGAATCTGTTCAGTTTCAGTGGTGGTTTTTCCGTGGCAGCAGGCTTAGGTGGAGCTCAGGCAGTGTGTTCGGTCGATATGGCGGCGCCGGCCATACACAGTGCGCAGGAACATTGGCGTTTCAACGGCTTGCCAGTCGAAAAGCACTCAGGGATTGTCGCTGATGCATTTGTCTATTTAGAAAGTGCTATTGCAAAAAAAGAACTGTGGGATGTGGTAATTTGCGACCCTCCATCATTTGCACCCAGTGAAGCAACTAAGCGTGGAGGACTCGATGCCTATCAGCGCCTGGCTCAGCTTGCAGCCAAGGTGACGCGCCACGGTGGATTGCTCGCGCTGGCTTCATGTTCCAGTCATATATCGCTGGTCGACTTTGAGACCCACGCGCTGGAGTCGCTTGGGCGCGTGCGCCGATCCGCGCGCTTAATCGCTTGCCGCTCGTTACCGCCAGATCATCCAAGTCCCTTGGCTATGCCAGAATTACGCTATTTGAAGTTTCTGTTGCTGCAACTGGACTGTTGAAGCCGCAAATATGGCACCGCCGTTTTCGTAGGACGACTGTGAAGATTCTAGTTTGTTGTTTCCGGTGTGGTTCTTCTATCTTTCAAACAGCAGGCCGTTATAATCCCAAACAGTTATCGAACCGGTTCACTCTATATTCCAGGATTCACTCATGCTTCGGTTGCTGTTCGCTGTCGTTTGTACCCTGTTTACTGCAAGCTTGGTTGCTCAGGAACCTTTGAAAGTTCTACCTGCCCAACCGAAACCCGGAGACGCTGCAAGCTATCAAATTGGATTTGACATGGGCATGCAACTTCGAGCCGCAGGTTTGCTGGATAGCGACATTGCGGACAAAGATTTTCTGGCTGGCTTTATTGAAGCGTTAAAAGGTAGCGAGCGACGGTTAACGCAGCCGGAAATACAGGCTGCGATGCAGGGATTGTCTTCCAAAGTCCAAGCAAGAATGGAAGAAAAAGCTAAACACAGCTTAGCGGCTTCGAATACTTTTCTCGAAGAAAACAAGAAAAAGCAAGGTGTGACAGCTCTGCCATCCGGTTTGCAATACGAAGTCATCAAGTCCGGAGGTGGTGCGATGCCCAACGTCAAAAGCACGGTCGTGGTGCATTACGAAGGTAAATTGATCAGCGGAAAAGTCTTTGATAGCTCTGTAGCTCGCAATATGCCGTTTACAACTGGCCTGAATAACATCATCCCCGGTTGGATCGAAGCGTTGTCGCGCATGAAAGTGGGGGATAAGTGGCGATTATTCATTCCACCTGCGCTGGCCTATCGTGAAGAAGGAAGGCCTCCCGTAATTGGTCCGAATGAGACACTGATCTTTGAGTTGGAATTACTCGAAGTTCAGTAACTTCATTGGCGTGGCATTTTTTTGACTTCGCGCACAAGTGGCGTAGTTCCGCCACTTGATATTTGGCGTAATTACGCCAAAATGCTCCCTATTAGGCTGGTCAGTTAAGGGTCAAATCCATAAACTTAGGATTGAAATCAACGGATTAGTTAATTTGCGTTGAACTGGAAAGATAAATTAACCAAGCGGCTACTGCGGCTTCGGTTAATACGATTGCGAGTTAACTCAGTGATCATCTATTGATGTGGAGATACCAAATTGGCTGATAAACAGTCAGTTGGTTGCATTTTTCGACAAATCCCGGCTACCAACATACGTTAGGCTGTGACAAGTGCACAGCCATCGTCAGCCCCTCAGCTCGTTGGTAGCCGGGTTTTCTATTTATCTCGGATTCTTCATTCGAACGCAATACGCAAAATTAATGGTATTGATGGAGCGCTGAGAAATCTCGTGCGCTGCATTTTTGTGAAGCGCAATTTCGAAATCGCGATCTGGCGAGTTGCGCGACGAACTTCGACAGCCAATACGATCTGAATTTTTGTCGATCTTGTTTTACGGTTGAGTGTTTGCTTGCAGGTCCAATAAGCGTAACAGGGATCAAGGCAAGTGTTTTTCAATACCCTCAAGCTCATGTAGACTTGTTCATTCGAAGCAAAATGAGCGAGGAAATGTATTGTGGTGATCCGGCAAAGTATTGGCGAGAGTCAATCTTAACAAGCCCTTTGCAGCCAACGGCAAGTCTCTTGCGGCCTATGTCCTATGTCCTTGAAAGTTTGCTTGGCCGTGTAGCGTGTGGTATAACGCTGCTCCGGCCAAAGCAGGAAGTGATTGGGTTCGCAAACATGCACAGTCGAGGAGTGCCAAGCCGATTCCCGAATAGCACGGTACGATCGGCAGAATTGCAACCTTACGAGTTCCGGAATAGGGCTTGGCCTGAGCGGTCGTTTCCTTGAAGAAAAATTGGTTCGGAAAGACGTAAGATGTCGTTGAAGAAAACTCGCAGGGACTTTGTCGGAATCGGATTGGCTGGCGTTGGCAGTACGTGTGCAACGATTTTACCTCGGCGTGTTTGGGGAGCCAACGAGCGACTCAATATCGGTGTGATTGGAGTAGGCGGTCGAGGAGCGAGTGATTTGGCTGCAGTGGCGGTTGAGAATATTGTTGCGTTATGCGATGTGGACAGCGATCGATTGAACAAAGCTGCAAGTCAATTTCCCAATGCGAAAAAGTACAGTGACTACCGTCAGCTTTTAGAGCAGAGAGATCTGGACGCTGTGGTCGTAGCCACTCCCGACCATCATCACGCGCCGGCGACGATTCGCGCACTCAGACGCGGGTTGCATCTATATTCCGAAAAACCACTACCTCATAC
>CAZVBC010000063.1:0-24911 GCA_964625155.1 uncultured Pirellulaceae bacterium | reverse complement strand
CACGGCATGAATGCGCTGGCCCTAACGGACCATGGCAACTTGCATGGTGCCCTGGAGTTCTACCAGAAGGCGAAAGCGGCCGGCATTAATCCTATCGTCGGTTACGAAGCCTATGTTGCGCCCGGCAGTCGATTTACTCGCGAAGCCACGAGCTCCAAAGATGCTTCTTACCATTTGACATTGCTGGCGCAAAACAAAACAGGCTTTCGGAACTTGATCAAACTGGCTTCGCAGGCCAGTCTCGAAGGGTTTTACTTCAAACCCCGCATCGATCGAGCGCTGTTGGCGGAACTCTCCGATGGGATTATCTGTCTCAGCGGTTGTGTTTCTAGTGAGTTTTCTCGAGCGATTCTGCGCGGAGGTGATACTTCGCACCTCGAACATGAGGCCGTACGAATTGCGCAGTGGTTTCACAAGGTATTTGGTGATCGTTACTTCATTGAGATCATGAACAACGGGTTGCCGATCCAAGCCCAGGCAATGCAAGGCGCCGTCGATATTGCTCAGCGCTTGGGGATGCCACTGGTGGCGACCAGCGATGCACATTACGTCGATCAGAGCGATGCAGAGATACAAGATGTATTGCTGTGCATCAATACGGGTCGTTTTCGAACTGACACGAATCGCATGAAAATGGAGGGAGACCAGTTTTTTTTGCGGTCGCCGGAAGAAATGTATTCCCATTTTCCGGGACTGGAAAGCGCTGTCGAACGCAGTCAGGAAATTGCCAATTCCGTGAGTATCGATCTGGAGTTAGGTAAGCGACATTTTCCTCGGTATTCGTTGCCGGCTCAGCGTGAACCGGACGAGTATTTGCGAGAAATCTGCATTCTTGGGCTTAAAGAGCGTTATTCGGGTAACGATGAGATGTTGCCCAACGGGGAACTCTCGCAAATCGTCGCGGATCGATTGGATCGCGAACTGGGAGTGATTCTGCGACTTGGATTTGCAAACTACTTCCTGATCGTTTGGGATTTTGTGCGACATGCGCGCGAACAAGGTGTTCCGGCCACGGCTCGTGGTAGTGGCGTTGGTGCCTTGGTTTGTTATGCCCTGTACCTCAGTCACGTTTGTCCCATCAAATACGATCTACTTTTTGAACGCTTCCTTGATGAAAATCGTCGCGAAGCACCGGACATCGATATCGATTTCTGCAAAGATCGACGGGCTGAGATTATTCAATACGTGCGCGACAAATACGGTGAAGCCAACGTAGCGCAGATTGGTACGTTTGGAACTCTGCAAGCGCGGGCGGCTATCAAAGACGTCGGTCGTGCGCTGGGAATCCCACTCGCTCGAGTCAATCAAATTACCGAGATGGTGCCTGAAGAGCTCAAGATCACGATCGAAAAAGCAATCGACAAAAACGAAGAGCTAGCCAAACTGTATGCGAGCGATAACGAAGTTCGCGAGTTGCTGGATGTAGCCAAGAAACTCGAAGGCTTGGCACGCAATGTTGGTACTCATGCTGCCGCTGTGGTCATCGCTGACCAGCCGCTAACCGAGTACGTTCCGTTGGGACGAGTCTCTGGGAAAAACGACATTATCACCCAGTGGTCGATGGGGGACGTCGAGTCGGCTGGCCTGTTGAAGATGGATTTTCTGGGGCTGCGCAACCTGACGATTCTCGCCAAGGCAGTCGAAATCATCGAGCAAACTCGAGCGATGAAGCTCGATATTCTGCGACTGCCCGTAAACGATGCGGCCACGTTTGCACTTCTCCAGCGAGGAGAAACCAAAGGTGTGTTTCAGTTGGAAAGTGGTGGCATTCGCGATCTGCTGCAACGCATGAAGCCCGACCACTTTCATGACATTATTGCTACCAATGCCCTTTATCGCCCTGGTCCGCTCGAAGGCGGAATGGTCGACGACTATGTAGCGGTCAAGCACGGTCGTAAAAAGGCCGAATATATTCACCCTGTAATGCAGGAGATTCTTGAAGAAACCCACGGTGTGATGGTCTATCAAGAGCAGGTGATGCGCATCTTGAACCGTCTGGGCGGCATCGAATTGGCCAACGCCTACACGTGCATTAAGGCCATCAGCAAGAAAAAAGAATCCATCATCGCTCAGAATGAATCCAAGTTCATGCAAGGAGCTGCTGAGAAAGGGGTCTCCGAAAAAGCTGCTCGCCAGCTTTGGGAAATGATCTTGAAGTTTGCCGGTTATGGATTCAACAAGAGCCATTCGACAGCCTATGCGTTAGTGGCCTACCAAACAGCCTTTCTTAAAGCTCACTATCCCGTTGAATTCATGGCTGCGCTGCTGTCCGGCGATATTCAGGGGCGCAACTTCAAACGCAAAGACTCGTTAGTTGAACATTATGAAGACTGCAAACGCATGGGCATCGTGGTCTTGCCGCCAGATGTCAATCATTCGGATTTTGATTTTACTGTCGCTGACGGTCAAATCCTGTTCGGTATGGCTGCGATCAAGGGCTGTGGACAAGGGGCAGGCGAAGCGATTGTTCGCGCACGTACGAAAGGTGGCCGGTTCACGTCTATTTTCGATTTCTGTGAACGAATCGATGCGTCGGAGTGCAACCGGGCAACTATTGAAACCTTGATCAAAGCCGGAGCCTTCGATTCGATCTCAGAGAATCGCGCTGCCATGATGAGTGTCGTTGAAAAGGCGATTCAAGCCGGTTCCGCCGCTTTGGCAGATCGCAAGAGCGGTCAAATGAATCTATTCGACGGATTTGCTGATGAATCGACGTCGACTGCCAAGCCTGCGATGGCTTTACCAGACATTCCAGATTACGCCCAAAAAGAACGTGCGTCCATGGAACGGGACGTATTAGGCATGTACTTTTCCAGCCATCCACTTGCACAATATGAACAGGTCTTCAAGTCCTTCTGTACACATTCCTCAGATCAACTCAAGTTTGCGAAGAACAGGGCAGAAGTCTTTGTGGGTGGAGTTGTCTCAGCCATCAAGATCGCCAACACTCGTAACCCCAAACCCGGTGCTCCCAGCAAGTACGCCAATTTTGATTTGGAAGATATGGAAGGACCTATGCGCTGTATCATGTGGCCAGATGGCTACGCATCCTCTGGACACTTGATCGTTGCCGAAGAGGTCGTGGTGATTCGAGCCACGGTCGACAAACGCGATGGTGGCGACGAATTCAATTTATTTGTTAATGAAATTATGCCCGTGGAAGAAGCCAGCGCGAGATTCACATCAGGAATTCGAATTTCCATCGACGAGAGCCAGCACTCGCAAGAAATGATTCCCAAATTAAATGAAGTACTTCGAGGTTATCCAGGAAAAATGGAAGTGGCGCTGGATGTGCATCTGCAAGAAGGGGAAACTGTGCACATCAAAGTTCGCCGCCACCGGGTCGATATCAACCCAGAGCTGCGAAATCGCCTTGACAATTTGCTCGGTGAAGGGAACCATCGACTCGTCATGGCTCCTCCAACAACCAAATCCCCATCACCCCCAAGGCGAGGCAAGCAGGGATGATTCTAGGGTCGATCGAGGGGGGCGCGCCGTGCCCCCAGCACACAGAAACTGAACGATTGGGCGAATCAAATCGTGGTGGAATTTAATTGCACGGCAACTTGCTGATTGCTTATTTTGTCGATGGCGATTAATGTGGACGGAATCGCAGCTTGTCAATATACCGGTAAGGGGCGTTCGCCTTCTTGTTGGTGCCCTATGCGAGCCCTTTTTTGTCCTGTAATTTCTGTCTGAGGAAGCTTCCGATGCGATTTGGTCGAACCAGCAATCTACTGATCAGCGCTCCAGCACTGATAGTTGCCTTGACCCTGTCCACATTAGGGTTGGTCGCGCAAGCCCAAAACACCAATACTGGAACCAATACAGGTACTAACACTGGCACAAATACAGGTACCAATACAGGAACGAATACTGGTACGAACACGGGCACCAATAACAACAACAATGGAATATTCCAACCTGCGGGTGTTGAGATTGATGCGCAGGGCGTATTGAGAATTCGCCAGCACGATCATCAAGTGACGATGGCTCAAATTCAAGCAGCCCGCCAGTCGTTGCCGCGCAATTTGTCCCGCCCCAGCAAGTTTCGAAAAGTTTCGATGAATAGGCTGGAAGAATTATTGGCCAAAAGAATTGCAGACAAAGCGCCTATCGATGACGACATGTTGGCTTTAGCGGGGCTGACTCGCATTGAATATGTATTCTACTATCCCGAAAGCCAAGATATCGTTATCGCTGGACCGGCCGAGGGATTTGCCAAAGACTCGACTGGGCGGATAATCGGTATCGATTCCGGCAAGCCAACCTGTTTACTCGAAGATTTAGTAACTGCACTGAGAGCTTACCCGCCGCTGGGAGATTCGACTAACGTCATCGGTGTCTCAATTGATCCAACTCAAGAGGGTTTGGCGCGGCTGCAACGGATGCTTTCTTCGATGGGTGGCCAGTACGATTCCCCAGCCCAAATTCCTGGAATTGTCAACAGTTTGCGACAGAGTTTGGGATTGCATACCGTTACCATTCGCGGCGTGCCCCCGACTACACACTTCGCCCATGTGTTGACCGAAGCCGATTATCGCATGAAATTGATCGGCATTGGACTTGAGCCTCCTACCGTACCGATGGCCAGCTATGCCGCTCGACTAACCGCCAACCAAACATCGAACAATGCCATGATTCGTTGGTACTTTGTGCCAGACTATCAAGCAATTGCCCACAGCGAAGATGGTTTTGCAATGCGCATGGTCGGACAAGGTGTCAAGCTGATTGGTGAAGACGAAATGGTTTCAGCGGATGGTACTCGTAAATCGACCGGTCGAGGCCCCAATCCAGCCAGCCGTGCGTTCACGATCGACTTCACCAAGAAATTTAACCAAATCGCCGACTCAAACCCAATTTTTGGCCAGCTCCGCAACCTAGTCGATATGACCATCGTCGCAGCATATATTCAGGACCGGCACTTCTACGATCAAGCAGATTGGAATCTTGGCGTGCTGGGTGACGAAAGCCAATTTACAACGCAACGTTTTGCAGCACCCCAACAAGTCGAAACGGCTGTCAGCGCCATCACGCGAGGACGAAGGCTGATAACGCCAATCGGCGGCGGTGTTCAAATTCAAGCTCGTAAAGCCTTGGCAACCGAAAATCGTGTCGCCGACGAAAAGGAATTAGCCACTCAGCAGAGGTCAGCAGTTCGCATCGACCACCTGACCGAAAACCAATGGTGGTGGGACTAGTTTCCAAAATACAGGCTCCGCAAAGTCGAAGAGTCAGCGAAGAATCTGATTGGAGAAGCGGGCATCGTTTCAGGCGAAACGCCTATTTTAGAAGCGACTTTCGGAACTTTGGCCAAACGAAATGTACTTTGCGACGTGCCAAACGTTTCTTCAAACCGACATTATCGCTGATTGATCAAGATTTTGCCTATCTTTGTTTGCCTCCATACAGCGATGAGAGCGACTGGGCCGAGTGTTAATTGATTCTCCTTAGCAGTCGGTACTAGTCCTCTTGTGTTTTTTGCGTCGGGCAGGCATCTTGATTAGTTCTCAATCGGGCTGCCATTTGTTGGGGCAACTTGGGCTGGGCGATTGCCAAAGTATCGCTGGTCATATACGGCAGGAGGCTTCCTCGGATGCTTCAAGTTCAATTACCGGATGGATCAATCGTCGAGCATCCAGAGTCTGCGACTGCGCTCGACGTGGCTGAAAAGATTGGATCGCGACTGGCTAAGGCAGTAGTGGCGGCCAAAATTGGGGACAAAATTGTTGATGCCATGCGTCCCCTAGTGGATTTGACGAACTTGAATCCAGTTCCGTTGGTCTTGTTGACTGAACGAGATGCCGAGTCGCTGGACGTGTTACGGCATTCATGTGCCCACGTTATGGCTCGAGCCGTCATGCGATTGTTTAAGGGAGTTTCGCTGGCGTTCGGTCCTACGATTAACGGAGGCTACTATTACGACTTTGAGCTTCCCAAGAAAATCAACGAAGAAGATTTTCCCGCAATTGAGCAGGAGATGGCTAAGATTGTCGAGCAGGCCGAGCCTTTCGAACAATTCTCTTTACCTCGCGACGAAGCATTAAAACTGTGTGGCGATTTGCAGCAATCCCTGAAGGTCGAGCACATCCAGACTGGGTTAGCTGAGCACGCCCAATTGGGATTTTACCGACAAGGCGAGTTCGTAGATTTATGCCGAGGTCCACATATACCCAACGCCGGAAAGATCAAAGCTTTTAAGTTGCTCAGCGTGGCTGGTGCTTATTGGAAAGGAGACGCCAGCGGCAAACAGCTTCAGCGATTATATGGAACGGCATTTTTTAGCCCGAAGGATTTGCAAGCTCATCTCGACCAAATCGAAGAGGCTCGTCGCCGCGACCATCGCGTGCTGGGCAAGAAGATGGGTTTGTTTCAAATCAGTCCGGAAGTCGGTCAGGGGTTGTGTTTGTGGTTACCCAAAGGTGCGCGAATACGTGTATTGCTGGAAGACTTTCTACGCAATGAACTTCTGCGACGAGGTTATGAACCAGTATACAGTCCACATTTAGGTCGAGTCGAACTGTATGAAACGAGTGGCCACTTCCCTTATTATCGTGACAGTCAATTTCCACCCTTGTTTGTTGCCCAAGCGGGTGCCTTGGTCGATGCTTGGATCGAACGATTGAAATCGCCTGCCGGGCTGAGCGATGCTGATCAATCTCAATTGATGGGCGCCGCGCGCGTGTTGGGTTGCGAAGTACCTGATTATCAGTCGAATGCATCTGCTCACGATCGCATCGGTGCGCTACAAGCATGGCAAAAACAGCACGAGCGTTATTTGGTCAAGCCGATGAACTGTCCGCACCACGCGCAGATTTTCAAAGCTCAACCGCGCAGCTACAAACAACTACCATTACGCTTAATGGAGTTTGGCACCGTCTATCGATTTGAGCAAACGGGTGAACTCAACGGAATGCTTCGTGTACGTGGGTTAACGCAAGACGATGCCCATATTTTCTGTACTGCAGAACAGGTTGAACAAGAGTTTCGTAATACCATCGAATTGACGCGTTTTGTGTTGGAAAGCGTTGGCTTGAAAGACTATCGAGTACAGCTCTCCTTACGCGATCCGCAGAGCGACAAGTATGTGGGAAGTGAAGAAAACTGGCAGAAGGCCGAAGCGGCATTGCGCCGTGTACTCGAAGAATCTGGGCTAGAATTTCATGCTGCCGAAGGTGAAGCTGCTTTTTATGGTCCGAAAGCGGATTTTATGGTTCGCGATTGCATCGGTCGACAGTGGCAACTCGGTACCGTCCAGCTCGATTACAACCTGCCCGAACGATTTCAACTGGAATACGTCGGAGGTGATAATCGTGCCCATCGACCCGTAATGATTCATCGTGCGCCATTTGGTTCGATGGAACGATTTGTCGGGATGTTGATTGAACATTTTGCGGGAGCTTTCCCCTTATGGTTAGCTCCTGAACAGTTGCGCATTCTGCCGCTCAGCGAAAAAACGAATGACTATGCCTTGCAGATTGAGAAACAGTTTTCCGCCGCTGGACTGCGCGTAACCACGGATTTGCGAGGCGCCAAAGTCCAAGCAAAAATTCGCGATGCGCAGATCGAGCTAATTCCTTACATGGCCGTAGTTGGTCCCAAAGAAGCAGAACAGTCGGCTGTGGCACTGCGCGACCGCTTGGATGGAGATTTAGGTGCCATGCCTATCGCCGAAGCCATCCACAAACTGACACAAGAAGTTCAATCCCGCGCCATTCGCCATACCGCTTCAACGACACAACAGGAAGAACCGTCATCGACCCAGAGTGAACAATTTCAGTACTAATTGGGGCAACTATGTATCGCCTTATGATTCTTTGCACGATTTTGGTACCTTGCTTCTTAGCCTACACAATTGCTGCCGAGCCCAGTGGTTTGGTCGAGCAATTGAAAGCATTGGAACCAATGGTCGGCAAGACTTTTCGCGGAGAATTTTCTGGTTCCACAACAGAAAAACCCGTGGTTGATATCTCGCGATGGGAGCGCGCGCTGAACGGACAAGCGGTGCGCACATTGCATTCTATTAACGATGGCGAGTACGGCGGCGAAACAATCATGATGTGGAACGCCGAGCTAAAGAAGATTTCGTATTGGTATTTCACCACGGCAGGATTTCATACTACGGGGACCATGGAAATCGAGGGCACTCGCTGGACAAGCGTCGAGAAAGTAACCGGTAACAAGAACGGTATCACTGAAGTTAAAGCAACATCCGAGCTGACTTCGGAGGGAAAATTGTTGGTGCAATCGCAATATCTCAAAAATGGCAATTGGGTCAAAGGACACGAAGTCACATACGCCGAATCCCCAACATCGAAGGTCATTTTCAAATAGAGGCCGTGGCGGCAATGGTTGTGTGACGATTTTTTCCTAAGATCGAAGCAGCAACTTTCTGTCGCCGAGTTGGCAACTAAAGCGTTTCGCAGACATAACCAAAGTTTCTAACTGCTATTTGTTAGCCATCTCCAGGGCCAACAAGTTGTTTTCTTCTGTTGTTGCATGTTATTCTATTGCTACCGTACGGAGTGGGACCGCAATACACTTTCACAGCCTGAGAAACATTGAGCACAGGAGTTCTCTTACATGATGCTTGACACCAATCGACGAAGTGCGCTTAAGTACTCAGCGGCAACTGCGGCAAGTCTATGGGCGTGGATGTCGCAACATGCATCCAGTCTCGCTCAGGAAGCCGACAGTGGTGAGCTGGTTCCCTTTGTTGATGAACCGAGAACACCTGAAAATCGACTGGACTGGGAGTCGTTAGATAGTTGGTTAACACCACAAGATCAGGTATTTTCGGTCCAGCATTATGGGACGCCAGAATTTGAATACAAAGACTATAAACTCGAAGTTGGCGGGATGGTCAAGCATCCCAAATCCTTTACGCTGGATGAACTCAAAGCACTCCCCAGATCCGATACGTTGATGACACTTGAATGTTCTGGCAATGGCTCCAACAAAGGATTCATGAACGCGATCTACAACAGCCGTTGGACAGGAACGCTGCTGGGACCAATTCTAAAGGAATGTGGTGTCGATCCAGCAACGACGGAAATTGTCTTCTTTGGCAAAGACAAGCAAGAGGAAACACTGCGGCCGGGAACTCCTCGAGAGTTAAAAGTCGAGGTTCCGTTTGGCCGCAGTATGTCGATCGCCGATGCCAGCCGCGCGGACTTACTGCTGGCCTATGAGCGCAACGGACAACCTATGGAGCATCGCAACGGTGCTCCGGTGCGCCTGATTGTTCCTGGTTGGTACGGAATCGCGAACGTTAAATGGCTGACGCGCATCGAATGCCGCGATCGACGCTATATGGGGCGATATATGGCTCGCGATTATGTCACTGTTCGCGGTGAACGGCAGGGCCAAGATGTTGTCTTCGTCGAATCATCGGTTACGCGCATGAATTTAAAATCAGCCGTTGCACGAGTCACGCGTCAAGCGGCTGTGGACGGCAAAATCCCCGTGAAAGCCTTTGGCGCCGCGTGGGACGATGGCACGGGAATCGCAAAGGTCGAAGTAAAGGTGGACGACGGCCCTTGGATTGTGGCCAAATTGGCTGAGGCACCTCGATCAAAGTACTGTTGGACTTTTTATTCAGCAGATCTAGGTCAATTGCCTCCGGGTAAGCATACTGTGGTATCGCGGGCGATCAACATACATGGTCGCGTGCAACCAGCGGCGGAGGAAGATGAGATCGCGTTAAAAAAGACCTATTGGGAAGCCTATCAACAATGGCCTCGGACGATCTCACTCGAAGGATGATGACAATCGAGTTCATCAACTGGCTTGTCAGATTCGCGGGCTACAGAAATTGAAATCTAACTGCGGATGAGTTCTTCAAGTCTATCCTTTCAAGCCACAGGGTTTTCTTTAAGCGTATCGACGATAGCGCTCGCTTTGGTTGTTTGGCTGGCGTGGCGAGCTTGGTCACGGAGCGGTTGGCGCCGCACAATTTTGTGGTTGGAGCTGTTGCGCATCGGCGTGGTTGTTTGTGCCGTCTTCTTACTCAATCAGCCTGAAGCCGTACAAAAGTTCACGCCGACCGATCTTCCTACCGTTGTCGTGCTGGGTGATCATTCTCGCAGCATGGAAACTCAGGACGTGGAACCTGCCCGAACCAACATATCGACTTCTGGCGGCGATTCCCCAACTGCCCCAGTATCGACGGCAGTTCAAGTTCAATCGCGGCTGGCTGCATTGGCGCCACTAATGGATGCGCAGACTTGGTCAGACGCTGACAAACGACTGCGCATCATTGTCCAACCGTTTGCTCAAGGTGAATCAAGCATAAAAAGCGACTTGTACGAAGCCATGAAACTAGCTCGCGACGAGCACAAGAATTTACGCGGATTGGTCGTGGCCTCGGACGGAGATTGGAATAGTGGCTTGCCACCGGTTCAGATGGCGATGCGATTACGGCTGGACGGAGTGCCAGTGTTTGCTGTCCCGCTGGGGAGTGCCGTTCGGTTGCCCGACATTGAACTGGCCAGTTTTGATGTACCGACATTTGGTATCACGGGCAAAACCGTACGCATTCCTTTTACCTTGGAAAGCTCATTGCCTCGCGATCATGTGACGACTATTACGTTGACCGGATCAGATGGAACTCAGGTGCAACAAGAAGTTCGCATAGCCGCGATGGGGCGAACCACCGATGCAGTACTATGGAAGCCCGCAAGCAATGGCGATGTAACTCTGTCTCTCAAAGTACCAACCCATCCGGAAGAGAAGCTGTTGGAAAATAACAGCAAATCGGCTCCAATCGCTATTCGTGAAGAAAAACTCAAGGTGCTGGTCATCGAATCGATCCCGCGGTGGGAATATCGATATTTGCGAAACGCTCTGTCGCGCGATCCGGGCGTGGAGGTCTCCTGTTTATTATTTCATCCTGGCCTTAGCAAAGTCGGCGGTGGAAATAAAGACTATATCCCTGCGTTTCCCGAAGAACTCGAAGATCTAGCCAAGTATGACGTGGTCTTTCTTGGCGATGTGGGCGTTCAAGAAGGCCAGCTCACCGAACAGCAAAGTAAACTTCTCAAGGGATTGGTGGAGCAGCAGGCTAGTGGTTTGGTGTTTATGCCTGGATTTGGAGGGCGTCAGTTCTCGTTGCTGGGCTCACCTTTGGAAGAATTAATGCCTGTGGTTTTGGATGCCAATCAGCCTCAGGGTTGGGGTTCGCGCACTCCATGCCACTTCGAGTTAACTGAACTGGGGCGACGAAGTTTGTTGACCAAGCTGGCGGATTCGCAAGATGATAACATGCGCATTTGGGAAAATCTCCCGGGTTTTCAATGGTATGCATCGGTGATTCGCGCGAAAGCGGGATGTGACGTACTGTGTGTGCATCAAGACGAATCCAATGCCTATGGGCGTCTGCCGCTGTTGGTCACGCGAACCTTCGGAGCTGGAAAGGTCTTGTTCATGGGTACCGACGGTGCTTGGCGCTGGCGTCGTGGTGTGGAGGATTTGTATCATTATCGATTCTGGGGTCAGGTCGTACGCTGGATGGCTTATCAGCGCAATATGGCTAAAGGCGAAACAATGAGGTTGTTTTATACGCCCGAACAGCCTCAGGTACGTCAAACGCTTACATTAAATGCGAACGTGATGGAGGATAGCGGCGAGCCGCTGGCTGCTGGTGAGGTAACCGTACGCATCGTCGCACCGTCGGGACGAGTTGAAAACGTGCGCCTGGAAAGCAGTGGTGGAGAATGGGGAGCGTTTGCTGCTCCCTTCACTCCGCTAGAAGCAGGCTCGCACGATATTACCATGCAGTGCAAGCAAACCAACGGTCAACTCGAAGCCAAGCTGTTTGTTCAGGGCGCTGCATTGGAGGCCGTTGGACGGCCCGCGCGACCCGAAGTATTGGAGGAACTCGCTCGTGTATCGCGTGGGAAAGTCTTAGACGTGCAAAACACCGAGCAGATCCTTAAAGCCATCTCCGACATTCCGTTTGCACCTGAGAAGGTCCGCCGAGTTCAACTATGGAGCCATCCACTAGTCGCTGCAGCACTCGTTTTCATGCTCGGACTATTCTGGATCGCCCGCAAATCGGCAGGATTGTTCTAAACAAAAAAGAAACCAGTAATTGCGATTGCCGCGACTGCTGGTACTATTTTTCGAGTGTGAAATCGATTTTGTTGGTGCCAGATTTAATGTCGGCAGTCAACGATGAATTGGTGTGAAACTTGTCTGGCAAGCCTTCTTGGCGGACGTCAATCTCTTCGCCAAACTCGTTCTTGTATTTCTTTCCGGTTGCTTTTGCCCAACGAATCTCCACGCGATGCGGACCAAGTTCCGGTCCCACTTGCGGATCGATTTTGTAGGCCCCGTTCTCGATTAACCCTCCACTTTTAATACCGGCGCCCGACTGTGGAATGAAGGTAATCGTTGCGACATCCAACGGCGACCCTGCAAACGTCACTTTTCCCTCGACCGCAGCGCGTCCTTCACCAGTACAACCGCTGATAACTATCGTTGCAACGATCAAAATGGAACTAAGCAACCACTTCATTTTGTTTCTCATGCAGGTTTTAGAAGCTGAGACTCACTGGTAAACCATCGTCCAACCAGTATAGCTTTTGATACAAGAAATTCGATTTCGGTGGAGCTCCACAGACTATGGTCGCGCCAACCGGGTCCGCTTCCAATGTCTCGGCGATAAAGTGCACTGATCCGTCACAGAACACAAAATTCAATCCTCCGGGATGCATGCTGGAGAAGGCTCCGCGCCGGCAGACATTGATTGTGCCGACTCGATCGTTTCCACAACACGATGCACCTCGCGTCCCCAGGAAAGGCAGATTGGGCCGCTCGCGAGCTGCGCCTCCAAGCGTTCCTCCTGTTCCACGACGAATGGCCCACAAGCCACCGACTCCAAGTTTTCGATCGCGTTCACCTGCCAAAATCGTATTACTTGTGCCGTCAAGGACACTGGCAATCGTGATTCGTCCCGGTGGATTGGGCACAAAGTTAGGTGAGGTCCCAGTGTACGCCCAGGTTAGCAGTCCTTCGCTGACAACATAATTGCTCGCCCCATAATTGCCAAAGTTGTCGTTCAGTGGAGAGGACACGGGATCTGACGGACACAAATAAGTTGGCACGCGCGACTGAAGTAGGACACCTTGAGCGCCCGTGGGATTGTTCGGCACCAATTTACTGGGAGTTAGGTTCTGTACATCTAACACGTTCGGCGAACCGATCGCTTGATATAAATTGTTCTGCTCGAGATAGGGCAGAATCGAAGCTCCCCATCCCCAAGAACCGTTTACGTTGGCGCCACCCAGTGGCGTAAAGCGACGATAGGTATCGTGAAAATTGTGAAAAGCCAGCCCGATTTGCTTGAGGTTGTTTGTGCACTGCATACGCCTAGCCGCTTCTCGGGCCGACTGTACTGCCGGCAATAGCAATCCCACCAGCACACCAATAATTGCAATCACCACCAGCAATTCTACTAATGTAAATGCATCCTGCCAGGAACGATTTCCTCGCCTGTTTGTCATAAGTTTCGACTCCTAATGCGTAAGTAACTTAACCGGAGAAAAATAACCGCCTCGATATCCAATAGAATATATCCTGAATTGCTCTGCGGTGGTGTACTATTTTCGATTCGGACTCAAGTTAGAATCCCCCGCCTAGGCATCAATGTGGATTGGATACTGAATCGCAAAACGCTGCACGGTTTGCCGTTAAAGAGCGAGAGTCGGTCCAACGTGCTACAATTCGTGATAGCTGATTGTGCTCGAACCTCTTCAACTCTTACTTGTGAGTTGCTTAATATGTGCAGGAAATGGCAACGACTGGCTCAAGTTTATTTACTCGGACTTGTCTGCTGTACACCGGCCAACAAGTTTTTAAATGGGAAAGAAACCGAGGTTCTGGGAAACGGTTATTCGTTGAAGATCATCGATAACGCTCAGGTTTTCAGTGTTGTAACGGGAATCAATTCACTCGGTGATGTAATTGGCCTGAGAGAGGAAACCGATCCAAAGACGCAAGTTGGCGCGCAAAAGGGTTTCTTTCGTAAGGCTGGCAAAGAACAAACCGTTCCCGTGTTATCCGGCTATACGAATACTGAGATTCAGGCGCTCAGCGACAATGGTTTTGTGGTTGGCTATGCTAGCCGTCCTATCGGCAATCCACAGGGAAGTATCACTGCGATTCTGTGGGATAGCACTAGTGGCAAGATACTTGACCTGGGCAAACCTGCGGGAGATGTTGGCTCGCATGCGCAAGATATTTGTGCCGATGGCTCGCGCATCACAGGTTACTCGACAGGAGCCAACCCCGCTCGTATGCGACCTTGCGTGTGGACCTGGAATCGTGAACAGTGCAGTTGGGAAGTCGCAGTGTTACCGACTTTGTTTGAATACAATCCGTTTTTAATGGTTAGCAACGTACTCATCTCACCGAACGGTAAATTGATCGCAGCCTGTATTGTCAGTCAACAGCTTCCGAGTGGTGGCTTCGAATACGAACTGCATATTTGGGAACAAAACCAAGATCAAGAATGGGTAAATCGGAAGGTATGTGACAAAGAGTTCCGCTTAAAAGATCTCAATAACCAGGGCATGATTACTGGAGCCGTCAATCCAACAACGGCGAACAGTATAGGCAAGCGCCCATGCTGGATCGACGCTCAAGGGAACCTCCATTTGATTAAACTATTGCCTGGCGATGTGTCTGGCGAAGCGCTAGGAATCGATGAAAGTGGTTTGATTGTTGGCTTTAGCGACGACGCACATGGTCCTGAAGGTGGTCCACAAGCCTTTGTGTACCGAGATGGAAAAACAACACCTTTGTCGCTGCCCGTTGGAACTCAGTTCAGTTCTGCCCTAGCCATCAATGCTCGCGGTCAAATCGGGGGCATGTTGGACGTTACCTTTCCTGCTGCCAACAACTCCGCTAACGATGATCCGATCATCAAGACGCTGGGCTTTGTCTGGACGCCACAGCCACCGACTTCTGCAAACACGAAAGCTAAATAGCTGCAGATAGATCGAAGTGCTAAAGCGGCCCAGTAGGCGCAGGAAAATGCGTTATTAAAAACGCTCGCATCGGCCTCGCCTTAGTCGCTACATCAGGTAGCTGCTTGCTTGAGCCTGGACCGTATGCCATATTGGCAATTGTGCCGCGTTTGATTGGTAAGTTTAGTATAGAAAAATAATAATAATGCAGGTGTGGCCAGCGATCGATTTATTAGGTGGCAAGTGCGTACGATTGCAGCAAGGGGATTACAGTCGCGAAACTGTATTTGCTGACGATCCAATTGCGATGGCTCATCATTGGCGCCAATTGGGTGCAACGTGCTTGCATTTGGTCGATTTAGATGGCGCCAAGAGTGGCAGTCTAATCAATCAACCTGCAATTCGTGGCATCGTGATGGAAACAGGACTCACCTGCCAAGTTGGAGGCGGAGTGCGCGACCAGGCCACGATCGATCGTTTACTAGATTTGGGTGTCACGCGAGTCATTGTAGGTACTCGAGCGCTGCGCGATCCAGATTGGTTTGCAAATATGACACGTTTGTATCCCAAACAATTGGTCTTGGGAATCGACGCTCGTGACGGCTTAGTGGCTACTGACGGTTGGCTCGAAACATCTTCGACTGCAGCAATTACTCTGGCTAAACGTATGGAAGAATTGACGGATCAGGTGGCTGCGATCGTCTACACCGATATTGCCAAAGACGGCATGTTACTTGGTCCGAATTACGATCAATTGGCTCAAATGCAACGCACGAGTTCGTTTCCAGTGATCGCTTCTGGAGGTGTCACGACATTGGATGATATTGATCACTTGGTCGAGATGAAAACCCACGGATGTATCGTGGGTCGATCCCTGTACGAAGGACGGTTGCGCTTGCCCGACGCACTACGACGGGCTCGTCGCGAGGAAGGAGTATCTCCACCCTAACGTTTCCCGCGCGAGTTGCCTGGAACTGCTCGCCTTTAACTGCCGGTCTTTCGCGCGGTGTTTTTTCCAACGCGATCTTCCAAAGAAAGGTAAGTACCATGGCTAGCTCTGTTCCAGTGAGACAACGTCGCAACATTGCGTTCTGCGGACACGGTTCCAGTGGCAAGACCAGTTTGCTGGATGCCTTGCTGACCAGCACCGGGGCCGTGAGTGGGCATCATAGTGTCGACGATGGTACCAGTATTTGTGACTTCGATCCCGAAGAGAAAGCACACAAGCACACCGTTGAAGCCAAGGTTACTCACTGTGTACACAACGATATTCATTTTTCGTTGTTAGATACTCCTGGCTATGCCGACTTTATTGGCCAGACGATTGGCGCATTGGCGGGCGTCGACTGCGCAGTGATTTGCGTACATGCACATGCCGGAGTCGAAGTCAATACGCGGCGAGTCTTTCATGCTGCGCGGCAAGCTGGATTACCGACTATCCTGCTGATCACACGGCTAGACGGCGATAATATTGATTTCGGCGGTTTGATCAAGAAGTTGATTAGTTCCTTTGGTGACAGTTGTGCATTGCTGAATATTCCGGAGGCTGTTGGTCCGGCCATTTCAAAAATCACAGACGTTTTGGACGCCACGGAGAACCAAACTAGCGACTTGTTGGACCTGACCAAAGCGCGCGAACATCTGGTCGAGACGATTATCGAAGTCGATGATGAATTGATGGCTCGGTACTTCGAAGGGGACGTACCCAGCACCGATGATCTGCGTGCTAAGATTCCTGCGGCCGTACAGCAAGGGCACTTGATTCCTATTCTCTGTGTGTCAGCCAAAAAGCAAGTTGGATTAACCGAATTGCTCTGCGGTTTAGCCCTGTGTGCGCCACCACCAGACGCCATCGTCCGACACGGAACTACAGAGACTGGAAGTGAACTTGATGTAATGGCCGATCCCACCGCTCCGCTGGTGGCGCGAGTGTTTGAAACGCATATTGATCCTTTTGTTCAGAAGCTCAGTTTCATTCGCGTCTATAGTGGCTCACTCAGCAAGGACCAGAATGTTCATGTATGCAATTCGAAGTCGACCATCCGCATTGGACAATTGCTTGAGATTCAGGGCAATCAAACTTCCCCTATCGATCGAGCTGAAGCGGGCCAGATCGTTGCCGTCGCCAAAGTAGATGAGCTTCATACCGGAACGATGTTGGGTGATACTGCGCTACCACCGATTCCCTTTCCACGTCCCATGGTCGGATTGGCATTAGCTCCTCGAAGTCGCGGTGAAGAGAACAAATTGGCAGCCGCCTTGCACAAATTAGTGGAAGAAGATGCCACGCTGCGGTTAGATCGCGATAGCCAAACCAGTGAACTGGTGATTACTGGCATGAGCGAGTTCCATCTCAAACTCATTCTGGAACGTTTACATTATCGTGACAAGTTAGATGTCGATACTAAAGACCCGAAGATACCCTTTCGTGAAACGATTCAAGCCGATGGTGAAGGATCGTATCGACATAAGAAGCAAAGTGGCGGACGCGGCCAATTTGGTGAAGTCCATATTCGTATGTTTCCCTTTCCTGCCGGAACCGATCCTGCTGAATATGCCACCAAAGCTAGGTTCCCGAGCTTAAAGCAATATCATCACGATACGAGCTGCAATTTCCTCTGGATCGATTCGGTCGTCGGCGGGACGATCCCCGGCAACTTCATGCCCGCGATTGAAAAAGGGTTTAAGGAACGAATGACTAAAGGCGTCATCGCTGGCTACCAAGTACAAGACGTGGCAGTCGAAGTGCATTACGGAAAACATCACCCGGTGGACAGCAGTGAAGCAGCGTTCAAGATTGCGGGAGCCATGATTTTTCGGGATGTCTTTCGGCAATCCAGCCCCTGTTTGCTGGAGCCAATCGTGCGCTTGGACGTCACGGCTCCAGAATCCTGTGTCGGAGATGTCTATAGCGACATGAGCTCGCGCAATGGTCGCGTACAAGGTACGGATTCCATCGGTGGTGGATTTCAAGTGATACACTGCGAAGTCCCCTTTCGTGAAGTCTTGCATTACAGTCGTACACTCAGCAGCATGACGGCAGGGCAAGGAAGTTACACGATCGAACTGGATCACTATGAACCGATGCCTGCTTCAGTACAGCATCAATACACTTCTTCTGCACAAGTACACGAAGAAGAACTGGTCTGATTGAACATGAAATACGGTGCACCTTGATGTTCGTTGTGTAGCGGAAGCCGTCGACGAGCGATGCCGCCGAATTCAAATCGCCCGCGCGTTCCGCTACACCAGAAGCGTACGTCGCTATTTGGCTTTTGCTTCTGCGATGCTAAATCGCGACCAGTGGCGTTGCCATTGGACTTTGGTGACGCCGTGAATTGTTCAATCGCGCAATTGAAATAGCCGCCGCAACGCTTCGAGCAAATTCGCATGATTGCCCTCCGCAGCTTGATCGCGCAGCGATTGCATAGGTGGATGTAATAGTTTGTTTACTAAACGGTCCAAGCCCTTTGCAATATCTTTTTCAAGTTCGCTGCGCGTGGCTTCATCCAAATTGCGACTTTGCATTCGACCGTAGAGCCAATTTTGAACTTCTGTTCTTGCCTTGTCTGCTTGGTCTCGCAACAGTTGAATCGTCGGTGCAGTTCCACGATGAATCATCTCAGCCAGAAAGCTCTTGGCTTCATCGTCGACGATACGCTGTGCCTTTGGCCACTGTTCTTGCCGTAACTGGACATTGCGATCACAAACTTGCTGCAAATCATCGACCGTGTAAAGATAGACGTCAGGCAAGTCGGCGATGCTCGCTTCGAAGTCACGGGGTACTGCAAGATCGAGTATCAGTACAGTGCCTGCGCGATGATTTCCGCGCACTTCACGAAACCGCTCGAGCGTCATAATCGGTTCATTAGCACTGGTCGTGGATACAATCAAATCTGCTTCTGCAACACAAGAACCGAGCTTGGACCAATCTCTGCAATGAGCGCCAAATTGCTGGGCAAGTTCCTGAGCACGATCGAAACTGCGATTCAAGACTGATATCTGTTTGGCACCTGCATCGACCAAGTATTTTAGAGTCTCAGTCCCCATTTCCCCGGCGCCAATCAACAGAATATTCTTATCATCGAAGCGTTCGAAGAACTCTGACGCGATTTCGCTGACAGCGACACTTGGAACACTGATGCGCCGCCGATGAATGGTCGTTTCATTGGCAACGCGCTTCGCCACGCTAGCCGCTCGCTGGAAGGCTCCGTGTGTGAACGTGCCGGTCGATTGGGCTGTACAAGCCAGCTCGTAAGCTTGTTTCACCTGTGACAAAATCTGTGCTTCACCCACGATCATACTGTCCAAGCTGGCTGCTACCTGGAACAAATGTCGGACCGCTTCACTGTCGCGTAGTGTGTGCAGATGCTCCGCTAACTCGCCAAAGTCCAGGCCATGATACTCCGCCAAGAACGAAATCACCCCCTGCTGGTCAGGCAAATCCGCCTCTCGTTGGCTGGCAGTATACAATTCGACGCGGTTACACGTACTGAGGAGAACCGACTCAGTTGATGAAAAGCGTTGACTGAATTTTACTAACGCATCGCTAACTTGGCTCGGTGAAAAAGCCAGCTTTTCGCGCAGTGCAAGTGGTGTGCGGTGGTGACTGCAACCGACCATCAACCAGTTCATCAGAGCATCACTCCCGAATCATTCGAGTATGATGTAATGATTCTCTCCGCAGCTATCTGGTTCCACCGTGTGCTCGGCTGCCACATTCGAACTGAATTGCTAACCGGTTGCTCGCTTCCCTTCGATCGCCCATGATCGGATTGCTGTACGATCCCTAAGACTATGACAAAGAACAGAAAGCTGGCGATCGATAGGTAAGCGGTGCGCAACCCTCCTAAACTCTTGGCAGACATCGTCTCGATCAAGGTCGCGATCAACAACCATACGAACAGTGCAAACGTAAATAGTATCCCGCCATCTGACCAAGCAATCCGTCCGTGTTGGTTAAAATTCAAAATCGCTCCTGAGATCAATCCTACTCCCATCGCGGCTGTGCTCCAAAAAACACACATCCGGTTCAGAGTTTGGAGATACTCGAGCGACGGTAGGCGGAACCCACGAGATGGTTTCCATTTTTGTTTCAGTCGGTATGCTTGCACGACGTACATCAAACCTACCGTTAGACCAAAGGTAATGATCATCGTTCCAACTACCCAACTTGCCCCGTGAAAGATCCTCCAGAAACTGATAGAGGTGTCGCGCTGGAATGGTGGCGAGTCTTTGTACAACCACGCTAGTGCAATCAGGCCCAGAATTGATGGCAAGATGAAAGTGCCGATAGCGTTCTCTGGTCGGCGAACGACAAAGACAAGATAAATCGTGGCTAAGCCCCACGCCACCAAAAGCAACCATTGATACCATGTGGACAATAACATGGGACTGGTCGTATCCCGCATCGACGCCCATAGTCGATCGGCGAGGTACAGAGTGTGAGCCAACCAGCCGAGAGCCAACATTACGGTCAAGATCAACATGCGACCGGGAATTTTCAAGATCGCCCGTGAAGCTTCCATTACGAGAACGATCAAATAGCTTAATAAGAAACAGGCGACCGTCACACCAAAAACCATGATCTCCGTTCCTCATTGGATCGACAAAAAAGGCCAGCGCTCCAAAACTGGGGCGACTGGCCTGTGGAATATCCACCGTTCGATTCCGCTGAACCGACTAAGTACAGTATGACTCGACGTGCAAGTGCGTCAAAGACGACTTGGGATCAGTTAGTCCCAGTCTTCATCCTCGTCTTCTTCTTCCTCATCGTCCCATTCGTCGTCTTCGTCGTCCCATGCTTCTTCCTCCTCTTCCTCCTCATCTTCATCCTCACCCTCTTCGTCGTCGACTTCTTCCCATTCCTCATCCTCTTCGTCGTCGAAGTCGTCGTCTAGATCATCCCCTTCTTCCAGTTCTTCTTCGTCTTCAAAATCTTCATCATCGAGGTCTTCATCGTCGTCGTCAAATTCCTCGTCATCGACCTCGTCCTCTTCCTCCTCATCGTCATAAAACTCATCATCATCGTCGCGAGCCGCTCGGACGCCTTGAGTCTTCAAGATTCTTTCTTCGAGGGTGTCATGCGACTGTTCCAATAATGCAGCAGCCGAAAAACTCTTCTTCACCGTGGACTCCTTTGCGTCTGAACCTGTCCCTATGTCTTGGTTGTTAGTATTAGCCAATTTATCCTGTGATTGTTCAATCGAAAATGTACGCGCGGCATTAATCCAGTCAGCCCGCGGTAACCGATCGGCACTTCGTAACCCGAACATTTGTAAAAAATGCCGAGTTGTTCCATAAAGGTACGGTCGGCCTAATTCCTCGCTCCGCCCGCATATGCGTACTAAATCTCGAGTCATCAACTGTTTCAATACTTCGCCACAACCCATTCCGCGTATGGCCTCAATATCAGCTCGCTGAACAGGTTGTCGATATGCCACAATTGCCAAGGTCTCCAAGGCCGATTGTGTTAATCTAGTTTCGCTTGGAACATATGCCAATCGTCGGAGCCACGGAGCAAACTGCGGCCGCGTCAACAGGCTGAATCCTCCCGCTACTTCTTCTATTCGGAATGCTCGACCCTGTTGATCATACCTTTGATGTAGTAGGCGGATCAGTGTACGGGCTTCTGTCGCGTCCGCCAAGCCAGCTAGTTGGGCAACTTTTCGGCTGGTCAACGGCTCGCGAGTTAAAAAAAATACTCCTTCCACGTTTCGTAATAGGTCAGCTTGAGTCGTTGGTCCTTTGGTCGGGGACTTTTCTCGGGAATTGTCTACTTTATCAATCAAATAGTGTATAAAAAACCAGTACCGAGCGTTATGGCCCTGATTCGGATGTTGTGTCTGACCGCTGGCATTTCCTAGGCGATTGAACTGTGGGGAACTTTTGCGATACACTTTAGTTCCTCCTTGCTTGAATAAGCGAAACTCATTTTCGAAAATTAGGCGCACCGGTCAACTGATCTTAGCCATATCCTTAGCAGTCTAACCCGATGAGTCAATCAAGCACTGTGGCAAAATCTGGTAAGTCTTTCAATTGGGTGTCCCAGCTCAAGCGAATACTCTCTGATCGGTATTTTCTGCGCTTGCTATTGTTATGCGTGTTCTTGCCAGGAACTTTGTTGGGAGTCATTTTGTATGGCGTAGAGACGTTGGTTTCCGGTATCGAGTTTAATCCTCAGACATTGTCTTTCCGTCAATTCTCCTTCCAGCGAGACCCGTTAACGAATACTCAGTTCACTGGAATTAAGCACGATTCGTTATTCCGAGCACCAGCTATTCCTACGGATTTGTGGAACGCTCGCGTACAACAACCGACGATGGATCGCTGGGATCTGGTTAGTATTGCCAAAGGATGGAAACAACAAGGAAGTGACGGACCTGCCAAGATTTTGGTTCATTACTTGAAATCTTCTACACCATCTGGAGTTTCTTTTTGGACGGAGTATTCCCAAAAAGAACCACAAAAATCAGCCGAATTGTGGAAAGCCGTTTATGGGTTGACTGTGCTGGGTTTCTACAGTGACCTGCCATTTGTTTTTGAACTTTCCTTAGATACCAGTTCAGTTGACCAGTTTCAATTCAAATTGTGTGATGTCATGTTCAACTTGCTGCTACGAAAAGCGTCTGAGTTTCAGAAAGTTGGCAATCTCTCCATGGCTATTCAAGCCGCTAAACTCGGTTTGAATTATCGGGATGATGATCGATTACAAGCGATCGTTTCCAGCCAGCCCGCCAGTTAGAGAAGCCAGGAATATTCCTTCTTCGCATGCTTTGGACTGAACGCTCGTTTTGCTAGCGAACGTTATTCGTGCCGATTTGTTAGGGTTCCGTGTGGTAAAGAGTCGCTTATGAATGCTACTTCGCGAATTTATTTGGACTATGCAGCGACGACACCAATCGATCCCGAGGTGCTACACGCGATGTCGCTTTTATATATGCAAGAACTCGGCAATGCCGCCAGTCCACATCAGTACGGTCGAACTGCTTACCAAATTATTGAACAAGCGAAAAATGCACTTCTTGGCTGTGTCGATGCACCTCGCGACGATATGCGCGCCGCTTTTTTGGTTGCCACCAGTGGCGGAACCGAAGCCAACAACTTGGTTGTTCGTGGACTAACACAAGATAAACCCGCTGCCATTTGGCATTCGACGATCGAACATCCCAGCGTCTCCGAAGCAGCCAGCTTCTTGGCGAAATCTGGTCATACGGTTTATCCACTTGCCGTAGATGATTTGGGTATGTGCCGATTGGACATTTTGAATGACCAACTAGCCGAATATCGATGTTCAAAAGGTAGTGATCACGTACCTTTGGTAAGTATCATTTTTGGTAATAATGAAGTGGGTGTGATACAAGACATCAAGTCGATATGTGATTTATGCCGCCGATACGGTGCACTGGTGCATGCGGATTGTTGTCAGGTGCTTGGGAAAATTCCTCTTTCCATGTTTGAGCTCGGCTTGGACGCTCTGACGATCACGGCTCACAAATTGCACGGTCCGATTGGCATTGGGGCTTTGATAGTACGAGCTGGACTTGCGGTGAAGCCCTTGCTTTTTGGTGGCGGCCAACAACTAAGTGTCCGTCCTGGCACTGAATCACCTGTTCTATTGGCAGGATTTGCTCGCGCCGCTGAACTAGCCCAAAAACGTGTTTGCGATGGCGTGTATCAGTCTTTGTCGGGGCTTCGGGACCACTTTGAACAGCGGTTGGCGGAATTAGTAGCCGACACGATGATTTTGGCCAAATCGTCGCATCGTTTACCGCATATTAGTAATGTTGCCTTTGCTGGTGTTGATCGCCAAGCACTACTTATGGCGTTGGATTTTGCGGGAATTATGTGCAGTACTGGCTCGGCTTGTGCCAGTGGGAGTAATCGACCTTCGCCCGTGGTAACGGCAATGAATGTTCCCAAGTCCCATGTTAATGGCTCCATGCGTTTCAGTTTTTTTCATGGCTCCAACGTTGGTGAGGTAGACACTGCCTTGGATCGAATTGTCGAGATTGTTAAGAAAATCCGTAAGTCTGCTGGTTCCAAGGGTTGATGACTCGCTTTTCACTTGCGCTCACTTCACAATATGGCTATTGTTTTACGTTGGTTCTCGAGGATTGACTGGTGCCTCTCAAGTCGAACGACACTCTTACTTCTATAGCCTTAGAACAGCCGCCTTCGGTTCGCCGCCAGCATCCTACACTGGTCGACCTAGCTTGGTTGATTCCTCAATACGTGGTTGGCGAGGAAAACGAGCTATTACGCTTTTTGTTCGACGACCAACAGTTACTTCGGTTGGCTGACTTTAGTCCCATAGTCTTGTACGGTGATTCCGGTACCGGAAAAACCGCTTTGGCGGTTACCTTGGCTGTACGTTGGTCTCGCATGACCGACCAAAGACCTTTGGCGTTTTCTACTGGCCAAGCGTTCGGCGAGGATCACGTTGAAGCCCTCCAAGCCGACGATATCGAGCATTTTCGGCGTCGCTATCGTCGATGCAGATTATTAGTTCTAGATGACTTGGAGCCACTCTCTACCCGCCCGGCTGGTCAAGATGAATTGGTCAACACGCTCGATTGTTTAGCCGATTCGGGCCATCCTATCATCGTTACGACAAAACGACTTGCTCCCACCATGCGCGGTTTGCGGTCCAGTCTGGTCAGTAGGTTAACAGGTGGTTTTTCTATTGAATTACGTCATCCCGGTCATCAGGCTCGTACTCAAATCGTGAAAGAGTTGGTCGCTGCTTGCGATCCTGCACTGCCAACTGATGAACTCGTCCAGTTTTTCAACGGTTTTCAAGAGTCATTAAAGGTCAAGCAAATAAAAGACCTAATTACGATGGCCAGCCAACATCGATTGTTGACTGGCCAGTTCGCGATCGGCCAATTGCGGTCGATGTCTCGTCAGCAACAAAATGACTCTTCGCCCAAAATGATGACT
>CAZVBC010000062.1:0-25165 GCA_964625155.1 uncultured Pirellulaceae bacterium | reverse complement strand
TAACCAATTTCGTTACGACTGCGAGCACCCACTTGCCCTTCGCGGCCGTGAACGTGCTGGTCCAACCCCATTTCATTGGCGATCAGGTCACCAAATTTCAGCGCCGTACCGCTGGGGCTGTCTTCCTTATATCGATGATGGCGTTCGATGATTTCTACGTCGACTCCTTGCGGAACATTCTTCAATGCCCGCGCGGCCTGTTGGGCAAGTCGCATCGTCAAGTTGACGGCTAATGACATATTGGGCGCCCAACACACGGGAATCATGTGAGCGGTACTTTGTACAGTTGAGATTTGTTCGGCTGACAACCCGGTTGTGGCCACGACCAACGGAATACGTCGCTGAGTGCACATGGTTACCGCACTCATACATCCACCAGGGCTGGAAAAGTCGATGACCACTTCGATTCCGTCGGGCCAATCGGCAACCAACGGAACACCCAAAGGCGAAACCCCAGCTAACGTGCCCGCATCTTGCCCCAACGCTGGATGTGTCGCACAATCAATAGCAGCAGCAAGCTGCAAACCATTATCCTCACTCGCCAGCGCAACTAACCTGCGGCCCATTCTCCCACCCGCACCATGTATCGCGACTCTTACGACAGACATACTCAATTAATCTTCCTATCTACCGAAATTGAAATACTCTCTAATTAGACAACACCACTTTCGATAAAGTGGATGGTTTGGGCAGGCCAATATGCCGAAGCGCGTTTGCACCCAACTAAGTATACGGCAATGTACGATTCGCAAAACAACACTTGTTCCATGTCGAACTACATTGCCAGTGTCAGCAGCCGGGAATATTCCTAGCCGCAATTCAACCAAGATGAGTTTGATGCTGTCCGCAACAACAAAATCTCTTTTCAGTGTAACAGAATCGTATTCCAACTTGCTTGGATGTGGGAGACGCCTTGCGCCGTTTCGCGAAATCAAGTAGCGGACGGACGCGAGCAATCCGGTACGATTGAAAGTTTTTTCTGCCGCTTGACTACAGATCGGCTTGGGCCTCTTCAGCAAAAGCGATTAGTTCAGGATCTTGCGGGCGGTGTTGTTTGCGCCATTTTTCAGCGCGGTTGTAGTATTCGATCGCAGTCTGATGTTGGCATTGACGTGAACGAATGCGAGACATGAAGTACCAATCTGCAGCGGGTTCCGAAGTCTGCAACTGCTGGGATTGGTCCAATGCCTCTTCTGCTTCCGCGAGGCGATTCTGATGGTATAAGCAAACTGCTAAGGTGTTAAAATAAAATGGTTGCTGCCGATTGATCGCAATCGCCTGACGCACCAGTTTCTCAGCTTGACCATAATCGCGAAGAGCTGGTTCTGTATTGACCGTTAATCGCCACGCTAAAACATTCATCCGCACTGGATCGTTCGGTACTACCTCACATTGCACGCGAGATGCCTCTAGTTTCTCCGCTTCAAACTCAAATCGCGTACCCAGCCGAAATATTCCCTCACTGACCGCATCGAGCTCTACAATAAAGCGAGCTGGATTGGGTGAAGTCGCTCGCGCCTGCGTTAACTCGCGCAACGCCTGAACGAAATACTTGGCAGCCTCATTTTTCCTGGATTGCCGTTCAGCAATTCTACCAGTATCGAAGATCGCTCGAGCTTGTTGCAGTTTGAAAGACTCATCGTCAGGGAATTCGCGAATCGCCAGCTTCAATTCGGCAAGAATTTGGGACAGGTGATCTTCTGCGCGTCGCAAGTCTTGAGCCGACCAGGCAAAGCGAAACGCACTGCGCAGGGCATTAATGTACTGCAAGCGAATACTGTAAACTTCAGTGAATTTATGTCGCGCCCGCTCACCGAATTCCAATGCTTCACTTAATAATTCCTGTGCCTCAGCGGGCCGCTGAGTATCGTGGTACCAATTTGCGAGTAACAACAAACTGCTAACCAAATAAGCAGATTCTTCACGAGCGGCGATGCTCTGGGCCAGTTTTCTCCGAATGGCTAGCGCCTCCAAAGCCATTTTCTCCGCCATGAATCTGTCCTCTTGCCACAGATCGGCTGCCAAGTTGGTCAAGGCCAACGACAGATTGCTAGGTACAGTCGAATCACGAGGATAGGACTCCGCACAGCGACGTAGCACTTGCACGCTCTGCATGCGCGTCTGGGCAGCCGCAGCGGACTTTTTGTTCGCCTTCAATTCAATCGCCAAATTGCTGAGAGCAGCTCCTAAGGCAACGTGATCCGATGAGTTGGCGCCTGGTAACTTGATAGCCACTTCGGAACATTCCACACTTTTCTGCAGCAAGTCTTCAGCTTGTTGATGTCGCCCCAGTCGCAAGTGGGCAATGCCGTGGCGCCATAGAGCGTCGCGATGCAAACGTTGATAACGCAGGCTCTCAGGTGCGACGGCAATCAGTTCAGAAGTGATTACGAGTGCATCGCGGATGGCTGCTTCACCGTCGACAAATAGCCCGTGTTCCAACAGTGTCCAACCAAAAGAACTGACCGCCGACGCCGTCTCAGCCATGATCTGCGGATCATCAATTTTTTCTCGCATTAGATCTTGCAGAAACCGAGTCGCCTGTTCAAGTGCTTTGCGACCGCGATTGTTCATGTTGGGCTGCCGAACCAATTCGCTGCCCAAGCGAATCAGTTCCTGAATCGGCGCTTGCGCCTTTCTGAAGCGACTCTCCGATGCAGCCAAGTGCTTTTCTGCATTCTGTCGATGCTCCTCTGCCTCGCGAGTTTTTTCATTAGCCACGTCCATCGCTGCCCGTACCAAATCTCGCTCAACACGATATTTTTCGGCATTCGACCGCGCTTCACTCCATTGTGACCAAACCGCTGCAAAACCGCCCACAATCACCAGAACCAAAGCGGCTACGAGTGAAGCCGAAAGTGGATGGCGGCGGCACCAACGACCTGTCCGTTCCAGCTTGCCGGCTGGTCGTGCGACGATCGAATCGCCACGCAAAAATCTGGCGAGATCCTCTGCCATGACTTTAGCGGACATGTAACGCTTGGCTGGTTCTTTTTGTAGACACTTCAGGCAGATCGTCTCTAGATCACGGGGAATCTTCGGATTGATGGATCTGAGCGCGATCGGTTCTGTTGATCGCAATAAATCGAGCGTCTCAACGACACTAGGTGCCTTGAAAGGAGGCTGGCCAATCAACATCTCATACAGAATTGCCCCGAGGGAATAAATATCGACTGCCGCATGAGCGCCGCGATTACTCCCCGACGCTTGCTCGGGAGCCATGTAGGCAGGGGTACCCACAAGAACACCCGAGACTGTCTGCTGGATATCTTCGTCTAGTCGCTTGGCCAATCCAAAATCGCTTATTCGGGGTAAACCATCCAGACCGATAAGGACGTTCGATGGCTTGAGATCGCGATGTACAATATGTCGCTGATGCGCAAAGTGTGCAGCTCGACAAATTTGCTCCATTAACCTCGCACACTCTTCGAACGACATACCACCTTGGCGAATTTTCTGTGATAACGTCCCTCCTTCTACGAGTTCGAATACCAAATAGGGTTGGCCATCAAACTCGCCAGCATCGAAAACTTGGACGAGGTTTGGGTGGTGCAAACGAGCAGCAGAGCGAGCTTCGCCCATAAACCGCCGTCGATTTTCTTCGTTGAGACGCCCTAATGGATGCAGCATTTTTAACGCAACTTGGCGTAACAACCGCAAATCTGTAGCCAAGTAGACAACGCCCATTCCGCCACGCCCTAATTCCTGCGAGATGTAATAGCCAGGAATCGCTGGATACTCGGGATGGGGCTCGGCAGTCTGAAAATTGCTCAGTGGCCCGAACTGACCAGTAGGGCGACTGGTCATCTCCTTTCCATTAGCTGCCGAACGATAGTGCAGTTCAATTTGAATCAACTCGGCCAACAACTGCGGACGAATCTCTCGGGGCGCTTGTTCAATATACTGGTCGACGTTGGGGATTTGCCCGAGTGAACACGCACTCTCAAACGCATTGCAGATTTCATCAATCTGCCGCAATTGAAGTGCATTCATCGGTACTTCCGCCGAAAGACTCATACCAACGCTCGATATACCTGCGGATTCAACATGGCTGTGCTAGCATTTTAAGATAAGGCCATTACCGACCGCAAGTAAAACCTACTGACCGATGCTTGGCGATGCCCGGCAATTTTACAGCCGATAATATGGGGCAAGTTACGGGCGTGTGATTGGAACTCTGTATTTGCTAGCAATCATCATTTTACGCCGCCAGCATAAAAGCAAAGAATCTGTCTCGACACAACCTTTGTCTTCGATGTACATGGAGGTAGTGTATCGTCCAGACTGAAGAGTTGGAGTTCGCGGGAGCGGGAGAGCGAGGTTCCTACCGAGCCGCCGCTCTATTGGCTCAGCAGCGGCTGCGCCCTCGCGATCTCTATAATTGAGCTGCGACAAAGCACTAGGTAGGATTTCTCGGCCAAGCCTTTTACCCCAAGTGCTGTATGGCGGCAAGCGATTCAACAGCAGCTAATGTGCGCAGAATTGCTATCCTGGTAACCAGCCTGGATGCGGTGGCGGCACGCCAGTTATTACTGCATATGCCGGCCGAGTTGGCCAAACAGGTGCGTCGCGCCATGGCATCTTTGGGACGCATCGATCCACACGAGCAACAAAAGATCCTGTCGGACTTTCGCAGAGCTGCAGGTGAGACGATTCCTGCCGAAAGCAAATCATCGGAAGTTGCCTCCCGCAACGAGATGCCAACTTATTCAACACTCTTAGCTCGGCCAGTGATCAGCAACTCGCCACAGGTTGCGAGCGGTTCGACTGGCTGGTCTCCAAGTTTGAGCACATTTTCGCCTAGCCCCTCGCCTAAGAATCATGTCGTTCTGCAGGGCACAGGAGCCAATCAACGAACGGTGAGGGAAACAAGTAACAGCCCCGAGCCTGCTACCGAACTGAGTTGGAAGTTATTAAAAGTGGATTCGTTAGCACACTTGTTGCGTGGCGAACGAGCGGCAGTCGTGGCTGTGGTCGTCAGTCAATTAAATCCAGCATCAGCCGTAGAGTTGATGAACCTCATGCCAGCAGAACAGCATCGAGAAATCCTCATGCGGTTAGGAAGGCTGGAAGAAATCGACGAGGGAGCGATGACTGCGATCGATGACCATTTGGCTGGCAAATTGAAAGATTATCATCACCAACTAACCACAACCAGTGAGAGTTTGTCACGTGTTGAGGGCATCTTGCTCGCCGCCACGCCCGAAGTGCGACAGCAGTGGATTCTTGATATCGCTCACAGCGATAAAGATCTGGCAGGTCGCTTGGGCTTGTCGCTCTCCCTTTCACCGACATACTCACAGACTACGAACACGCTCGGTGCTTCTTTGGAGAACAACCGTACGTCGACTTCAACCGTGCTCCCAGATAAACATCATGTCCAGGACACGCCAGCAGATCCGGTGAGGTCCCCGCCTAACCGGTACGTGGAGCAAGAGCCCGTATACGATAACAGCTCGGGTCGGCAGGTGGACGATCGGCAGGTGGATGATTCATCCGATGACAGTTATCCCATCCATGAATACGACCGATCACTGCTTGCCATCGAGTTTGAAAAATTGCTCGACTTGCCGCTACCACAATTGGCTACGGTACTAAACGGAGCCGAATCAGAGGCTGTACTCCTGGCGTTGGCAGGAGCATCCCCAGCCTTCATAAATCGTTTTCTGGCAATGCTCGACAAGCAGGATGCACGCGACTTGCAAAAACGATTACGAAATATTGGGCCGATGAGTCTCCGAGATATCGACGAAGCTCAAAGGCAACTTGTCGAACTCGCGATTCAATTAAATGCACGCACTGGCCCCCAGCCAACCGGCAGAAGAGTGTCGACCAATAGAACGCTGGTGCGCGCGGCGTGATTTTCGAGCAAGTGTGAAGGATCGCATGGCTACAATTCTCAAGAACGACCGGCTGAACGCCTCTGGAGAGTCCACTAGTATCGTGGCGTTCAATGTCGACGACGTCTATGCCCGCGCGGAAGCGTATATCGCCGAGGTGCGCAACCAAGCTCGGCAGGTTCTCAACGAAGCGACGCAGCAAGCAGACGAAATCCGCAAAGAAGCATACAAACAAGGGCAAGAGCAAGCGCGGCAGGATATCGCTCGCTTAGTCGAAGAAAAGGCGTTGCAACTTTCCGACCAGAGATGTCGATCTGCCACGGCTGCGTGCCAACAATCGATCGAACAATTAGCGGCTGAAACTTCCAATTGGCTACAACAGTGGCGGAATACTACTATCGGTTTGGCACAAGCTATGGCTGAACGCTTGGTGCGACATTCAATGAAAGACCAGTCCGAGGTCTTGCGAGTCTGGATGGAACAAGGGTTGACCATGATGCGAGAAACGCGAGAGCTGCGCATTCTGGTCCATCCTGATGACTTCGCCGTAGCTGGAAGATTCTTGCAACAAATGAGCAAACAAGTTCCGCAGGCGGCACAGGCTGAGGTCATTCCAGATCCGAGCATCGAACTGGGAGGATGTATCGTCAAGAGCTCGCACGGCCAGATCGATCAACAGCTTTCCTCGCAACTCACTCGCTTGGCTGAACAACTCCAATAGAAAGTTGATGGGAAATGCATTTGAGTTTGCCTCCGCTCCCCGATCTCGATGCGTTGCGACACATTATTCGCAAAGCGGTCTCCAGCCGCATTGAAGGAACCGTGTGGAGTGTCGGACGCAATGCGCTTAAGGTAGTTGCCATGCCAGCATCCATGGGCTCGGTGTGTCAAGTTCGAACCCGAACGGGAGATTGTCTCGCTGCGGAAGTTATCGGATTTGAGGGGCCGATTACATTGCTGGCTCCTCTCGACGGTGCCGAAGGTGTATCACCCGGTGACCGAGTATTGCTCCAACAGGCCACTCCGCTGGTCAGTGTCAGTCCGACTCTTGTCGGTCGGGTTGTCGATGCTGCGGGCAATCCATTGGATGATCTGCCGCCTGTCGAAACTGTCGCGAAAGTTACGCTGGACAGCCCGCCGATTTCAGCCATGCAACGACCACCAATCGATGAAATACTTGCAACCGGGGTGCGGGCCATTGACTCGCTCTTGACTCTTGGACGCGGGCAGCGTTTGGGAATCTTTGCTGGTTCTGGTGTCGGCAAGAGTACACTTCTGGGCATGATGGCTCGCGGTACCAGCGCGGATATCGTGGTTATCGGTTTAGTCGGCGAACGAGGACGCGAGGTACAGGAGTTCTTGCAACGCGAACTGGGAGAAGAAGGACGACGTCGCTGTATTACAGTCGTTGCCACCAGTGATCAACCTGCATTGCGACGCGTACAAGCGGCCATGACGGCAACCTCCATCGCGGAGTACTTTCGTGATCAGGGAAAGAATGTCTTGTTAATGATGGATTCGGTTACGCGTTTTGCCATGGCTCAGCGAGAAATCGGCTTGGCCGCTGGCGAGGCACCAACTACGCGAGGTTATCCTCCGAGCGTCTTTTCAATGCTGCCACGATTGGTCGAGCGCGCAGGTACAGGTCCACGTGGAACAATCACCGGTATCTATACCGTGTTGGTTGAAGGGGATGATACGAACGAGCCCATCAGTGACACATTACGTGGTTTATTGGATGGCCACGTGGTCTTGTCCAGATCGATTGCCCATCGAGGTCGTTATCCGGCGATCGATATCTTGAGCAGTCTCAGTCGATTGCAAAACCACTTAGTCGACGCGAAACATCAAGATGCGGCCATGAAAGTTCGGTCTCTGATCGCTGCTTACCAAGAGAACGAGGACTTGATCACCATCGGTGCGTACCAACGAGGTAGCAATCCCCAGGTTGATCGAGCCATTGCTCTCAAGCCTGCTATCGACACCTTTCTCAGCCAACTCAGCAAGCAAAAAGCTACTTGGAGCGAAGCTGCGAAAGGGCTTGTCCAATTAGCCTCGCAGGCTGCTGCTGTGCCGGCGGTCCCGGCAACTGCAGCGACACCCCAATCAGCACAAAACACACAGTCCGTACAACCGCCCAAAACCGTACGCGCCGCACCAGCAGCAACAGCTCGATAAACATTCCATTTAGACAGAAAATTTAGAACCACCTGCAAATCTGCTGCCTCCTAAATTCACCATGGCTCGTTTCAGGACATAACCTTTCCAGTGGCCAATTTTCAATTCCGACTACAAAGTGTACTAAAACTGCGCGAACGCGAACGCGATCAAGCGGCTGATGCCGTTCAACAAGCTCAATTGGCGTTGGACAAGTTGAACAAACAGATTGACGAGCTGACCCAAGAAAGCAATCTACAAAACTTAGTTCGGCACCAAGCTAGCTTGGGTACGGTCCAGGTCCAACAGTTACTCGACGTCCAGCGTTACCAGTTGTACATCGCTCAAAAAATTGCTGGCGTGCAGTCAAACGTTACTTTGATTGAAAAGGAATTAGAGGTTCGGCGCGGCAAATTGGTTGTGTGCGAGCAGGCTGTTCGAGTACTGGAAAAACTTCGTGAGAAACAACAAGCCGAATGGAGCCAGATCGCGCTAATTCGACAACAAGCTAGATTGGATGAATGGGCCAGCTATCGCCATTTGGCGGGCTCATCGAATGAAAGTCTCTCACCAGATGAACCGCTGATAACTTAGTCACTAATTAGACAGAGCCACATTCAATAAAATGAAACGCCTTTGGCTGGCCAATTCGCCGAAGTGCATTAGCAACCGGTTTCGCATGGTCTCGCGGCCAAAACCGGAAGCGAACGCGTTCCGGCTAGTTGAACATGACATCTATCCAAATAATTGTTCGCTTCAGTTGAAGTGCAAGAAATGATTTAGCTATCAACTCTGAGGGTTCTTTCTCATGCAACTCGTATTTCGGCTCTTTAGTGCCTTGTGTGTGGCGACGGTCCTAGCTCAGGCAACCGTTTTGACCATGTCAGCAACCAAAGGCAATCTGAGTACGACGGTGCTGGTCAAGACGATTGCATTATTGAACGGAATCGACATCACGGGAGACCAGTTGCGCAAAGAATACGATAACTGGAAAACCACCCCTGTGCCGACGTACGAAGATGTTGTCAAACAGAAGGCGATGGAAGATCGCAACTTGAAACTGCGATTGGAAATGATTCAACAATCCACTCAGCAATTGAATACGCTGCGAGAAACCTTTCAACAGGAAAAACGTGAGTTCGATCAACGAAAAGATGCATTTTACGATCTGCTGGACAAAGAGAAGGCCAAGGTAGAAGACGAAGGTTTGGCCGAGACCAAACGAATTCTTACGGAGCTTTCACCTGAGCTAGCTAAACTCCAACTCCAAAAAATGATCGAAGCTAAGGATTCCGCTATTGTCGTGGCAATTGTTAAAGGCATGCAACCGGATAAACGAAAAAAGATACTAGGAGAGTTTACTTCTCCGGGAGAAGACGACCAGCTTTACCAGATTATCAAGCAAATTCAAAAAGGCGAACCAGCGACCAGTCTTATCGACCAAGCTCGCAAAGGTGCGCCTGAATAAGCTACGATCGCGGTACTCCCTAAAAATCGAAGCTGGTGACGCTCAAATTTGACATGCCAGTTATCAAAGACTCCGGGGGGGAGACGCGATGGATGGCTCGATAAATGCCCATGCGCCCACCGTGGCGCAGCGGTATGGTGCACGTTACCAAAAGGCCCTTGGGCAGGAACGTTCATCCAATTCGGAGACCTTGTTTGATCAGTTGTTGAGCATTCCGGTCACACCACAGATTGATGCTCAAGACAATGCGTCTGAAGTAACCGCCGAAGGTGAAGACTTACCCACCATCAGCGCGACGTCAGAAGAACGTGATGAACCAGACGAACCTGTCGAAGAATCGGCAATTGATGACGAACAAGACTCATCCAGTCAGTCAATTCACTCCGTCGAATTAGCTCAACAGTTGTTTCAGCCACAAGTCGAACCGGTCGTCGACGAGAGCCCTAACAGCTCTGCGGCTGAAGGTGAACCAGCCGAGTTGGTCCAGCCAACTCAGACCATTGCCAAATTTGAACCATCTACGCATTCTGCTCAGCCGGTCCAAACAATCAAACAACAACTTGCACCAGACAGCCCCAGCCTTCAAGATACGCAGCAGCCGCTCGAAGCCTCCACAGCTCAGCTCGATCAATCTTCCGCGACGGCTGTAATAGTGGAATCAGAGACGAAGGTGGCATCCACCCAAGATTCGGCTGTCCCCATAGAAAGTACCGAATTCAGCACTACGACCGAGAGTGCCATCGTCGCTGAAAAGGACCATGAACAACTTGGTCGTCATTCCAAACAACAAAATGACGACCTACCTTTGCTTTCAACTGCACAAAACCAATCGGACCAGCCTGTCGCCACAGTAACTTTGTCCCCTGCGGCGGAAGACTCGATCCCACATGTCTCAGCCGATACTCAAGACAAGTTTGCCAGCACTGAATCTATAGAAAAACCCACGGACCGTCGGCAAAAATGGTTTGAGCATCCGCATGGTGCTGGGGCATCCGAATCGCAAAACTCGCACGATTCAAATGCTGGGGATTCGTCAGCGAATCCACCAGTGTCCCTTGATTTTTCACTCGAACCGCAATCCTCCGGTGAGTTCTCCGGGACTTCAGCACACGCCGAGGTCAAGAGCGAAACGTTGACCACTTCGTTAACGGAAAGTCTTCCTTTCTCTAACAGCACAACCGAAGCGATCCCCTTTGCTGCCATTCCCTCAGCTCAGTCACTCTCGCAGAGCGACAATAGTATCAATCGAAGTCTTACCACAGAATCGATTCGACCGGCGGAGGCAAATTCCATTGGAACCTTAACGCCCGGAACGAATACGCGCTCCAGCAACGACCATGAAGCTAGGGTTGGCGAAACACCCACACAGCCCATCGAGTTGAGTCAGCAAGAACGAATTCGATTGGTACAGCGCGTGGCGCGAAGTTTCACTCGAATGGGGCCCGATGGAGGGCAGATCAGTTTGCGCCTACATCCACCGGAGCTAGGTGCGCTGAGCGTTTCCGTCCGCATCGAAGGGAAATCGATGTCGGCTCACATGCAGACGGAATCGGTTGCTGCTCGCGAAGTCATTTTAGAAAGCCTGCCACAATTGCGTCAGAGGCTGAGCGAACAAGGGTTCGATGTTCAACAAATCCAAGTCGAATTGGCGGGCCCACAGTCCGATAACGCCAGCGGCAGTTTTGATCCATCATTGGGCCAAAGGTCCTCTGACCAACCAAATCAAAATCACAATCCGTATCAAATCGATTATCGCCGTCTAGCTTTGGGATCAGAGCAACCCACACCACGGACGCCGCCACCAAATCAATTGGTGACGCGTACCCTTTCACGCTCGCTCGACTTGCAGGTATAGAGGCTTTTGGTACTCGTGGTGATGACAGAATTCGACCGCGACACGAGGCGGTCGAATTGCTACAAGTCTAACGAATTTGGCACGCACTTGTGGTACTCCATTGCTGCTAATGCGATTGATCACATTTGAATTAACAGGGAACCATCATGTCTGCAATTCCAGGCGTATCCAGCTCCAATCCTGCCAGTGGAATTACCGGCTCACGCTCGAGTAACGGCACAACGGGTAACGATCTGCGCGAGGTCGACCTGGACGAGTTCCTGGGGATGTTGATTACGGAAATGCAGAACCAAGATCCACTGAATCCAATGGACAATTCTCAGTTGCTGACTCAAATCAGCCAAATTCGCCAAATCGGGTCCACGAACCAGCTTACTGATACGCTGACGACGCTAGCAATCGGTCAAGAGCTGACGATGGCCAGCAGCCTTATTGGCCGCAATGTCAAAGCGCTCGATGACAATGCCAAAGACATCGAAGGCTCGGTGGATCGCGTGTCCGTGAAAACGGATGCTGAGAATCCAAATAATCGGCAAGTGAAAGTACATATTGGAGACTCGATCGTCGATATCAAGAATATCCGGGAGATTGTTCCGTCTGCAAGTTAAAATAGCTAACCGAGGTTGAGTGTAATGGGCCTGACGTCTTCACTCAGTACTGCGCTAACTGGACTCACTGCTGCCGAAACCCAGATCGACGTACTCGGCAACAACTTGGCAAACTCGCAAACGGTCGGCTATAAAGCTTCCGACGTACTCTTTTCCACTCAGTTTCTGCAGACTTTGTCGCTGGGTGCATCTCCCACAGCGGATAACGGCGGTACAAATCCTCGGCAAACTGGATTGGGCGTACAAGTTGCCGGCATTACGCCTGACTTTAACCAAGGGACTTTGCAAATCAGTACCAGCCCATCGGATTTGGCAATCCAAGGGGATGGTTTCTTTATGGTACAGGGTGGCAGCGGAGAACGACTGTACACCCGAAACGGCATATTCAAATTGAATAGCGAAAACGCCTTAGTGACCTCCACTGGCGAACGATTGCTCGGTTTTTCGGTCGATGAGCGATTCAATGTCCAAGCAACCAGCCTCGAACCTTTGACCATTCCACTGGGATCCGAAGCGGTGGCACAGGCGACGACCAAGGTCTCGATGGAAGGTACGTTAACTCCACAAGGTGACGTGGCCGAGTATGCGGAAGTAATTCAAAGTGCCGTTCTAGGTGACGCCGCCAATCCCCGTCCAGACTCAAGCGTCGTCAACATCACAGGCTCGACAAACGCCTCTTCGGCTGCGGTCACGGTGGCACATAATCAGGGTGGTGGCGGGCATACCGAAGGAAGTGTCTATCAGTATCGATTTGCGTTTGTTGATGCGGCTGGTAAAGAAAGCGTACCTAGTTCGGCTCTGTCAGTGACCGTCCCGGCTGGCAACGGTTTGCCAGATAACACAATTACCCTGGGCAACTTACCAACCGCCCCGGGAGTTTACAGTCAATTAGCCGTTTATCGCACCGCGCCTGGAGGTAGCACGTTCTTTCACTTGGCCACTGTACCAACCGGTGGTTCCTACGTAGACACAGGAACGGTTCCTTTATCCGCTACCCAATTAGATACCGACACGCTAAACGGCAATTACTCGTACATGATCACTTACTACCGTGCGGGTGAACCGGAGTCACGCCCGAGCGAAATCTTGGGGCCACAGAATATTACCAGTGGTCGTATCCACTTGACCGGCTTTCCAACGCCACCGGTTCCTGGTTCGGGCGATAGTTTTCCACCGTACGACAGAATTCGCATTTACCGCAATACCGCAACCGATCAGAATTCGTACTACTTAGTCGATACCATTACACCGGGCCAAGACTATACCGATGGTAAGACCGATGCGGAGATCAGCAATCTTTCCATCTCGGGCAACCAAGCATTGAACTTGGATGGTCCAACCGTTAACAGCAATACGTTGCTAACAAACGTACTCAAGCGAGACGGGTTCGATTACGAACAAGTTTTCTCAGTGGGGACGTTAGAGTTTGATGCGCGTAAGGGAGGACGTACGCTCGAAGAGAAGTCGTTCGAGATTACTGCAACTTCGACCGTACAAGACTTAATGGATTTCATGCAAGCCTCAATGGGTATTCAGACATCGACGGCGGACAGCGTAAATCCAATTCCGTCGTCACTCAACGGTATCGTCGGCGAAACCGGTACGTTGAATCCGGGCAGCTATATTAACGACGGACAGATTCGCTTTGTTGCTAATAACGGTGTCGACAACGCGGTCAGTATCGACTTGACGAGTTTTGTGCTCACCACACCTACCGGCACGGTCACAACACCCAACTTGGCATTCGGCAGTCTGCAAGCAGCAAAAGGGCAAAGTGCCGTAGCTGACTTTATCACCTACGACTCTCTCGGCACGCCAGTAAAAGTCCGTGTGACAGCGGTACTACAAAGTCGAACCGACACCGCCACAACCTATCGCTGGTTTGCGGATTCCGGTGACAATTTGCCTCGTGCTGGCGCTGAGATTGGTGTGGGAACTGGTTTGGTTACCTTCGACGGCAATGGTAATTACATCACGGCCACCAACTCCACGGTGGCCATCGATCGCTTCGGTATACCGAGTGAATCACCGCTGGAGTTTGGTATCGATTTTTCAAACGTCTCCGGCTTAGCCACAACCAAAGCTACTCTGGCGGCGTCGCGACAAGATGGTTCGGCGCCGGGATCTCTAACCAGCTTCGTAATTGGCGAAGATGGTACGGTGCGTGGTGTGTTCAGTAATGGTACTTCGCGAGACTTGGGCCAAGTGAGGTTGGCGAGATTCACCAATCCTCAAGGCTTGGAACAACGCGGCCAGAACATGTACGCTCAAGGTATCAACACGGGCTTGCCAATCGAAGGTGGGCCGGGCCAGAACGGGATCGGCAAAGTTGTGGCTGGCGCACTTGAACTATCAAATACGGACATCGGTGGTGACCTAGTCACTTTGGTGCTGGCGTCAACACAATATCGATCCAACGCGCGAGTGATCACAGCCACTCAGCAGTTGTTTGATGAACTATTGAACCTACGACGATAGTTGATCTCTTGGTTTTGTGCTCCGCAAGGCTGATTGTTCGATGACGCGTGCCACTTCGAACCTCTGCCTAATTGAACAGCGCCACATTCGATTATGTTTTTAGAGCTAGGTCGTTGCAGCGAAATCGTTTAACCCGCAGCCGAAGGCGAGGACTGGGTAGAGTTTTCGCAATTGTGTTCATTCCCAACCGAAATCCAAACTCACCCCTGTCCTCGCCTTTCGCTGCGGGTTAAACGATTACCAAGCTCGGGCTTGAGGTCACAATTGGACCGCAAAGTGGCGCTGTCCAATTGGGTACCACAAATCGTTTCCTCGATTCAGCGTTGCCAACCATGCGCGGAAAGAATCAAACATCGTATGAGCTTGTTGATCGTCGGTTGTGGTTATGTTGGGGAAAAGTTCGCCAAGCTCTATTTGGATGCTGGAAAAACGGTATTTGCTTTAACTCGTTCTGTTGAACGCTCGCATGCGCTGGAGGAATTGGGCATTCACTGCGTTGTAGGAAACTGGCTGGACAGGGACCTGAAATTAAGTGAGGCCGCAGCATCTGCGCAGCAAGTACTTGTATCGGTTCCGCATCGTGATGATACAGGGTTGGGTGTCAACACTCACCAGATTGGTCTTGAGAACTTGTTACGCGCTCTTTCGTCCGAATGGCAGAGACTGGTCTACCTCAGTACAACCGGTGTGTATGGCCAGACGCAGGCGGAACAAGTCGACGAACTTACCGCACCTGACCCAGGGCGCCCTGCTGGTTTGATGGCCTTGCAAGCGGAACGCTGGCTATCAGCCATTGCGCAGGCTTCGGCTTGCGTCACTATTCGATTGGCTGGGATCTATGGTCCGGGGAGAATTCCTCATTTCGCAGCGCTGCGCAGTCATCGTGAACTCGCGGTTGTCGCCGAAGGATATTTGAACTTAATCCACGTTGATGACATCTGTCATGCTGTGCGCGACGTTTTCGAAAAACCAATTGCGAGAAGTTTGTATGTCCTTGCGGATGGCCAACCAGTTTTGCGTACTGATTTCTATCGTGAGATTGCGAGTTTATGCGGAATGGAAGAGATTAGATTCTCTCCGCCCGACCCCAATTCCTCGCGTTCGTCCCGAGCGTCTACAAACAAGCGCATCTCGCCAGCGAACTTCTTTCGAGATTACAGTTTCTGTCCACGCTATCCCAGTTATCGCGAAGGTCTAGCCGCATGCCTGGAACACGAGCCCTAAAAGAGACCCACCTCGCACGGCTAAAGCTTTCGCAGCAGTCCATGTAGGGTGAACAATGAGCTGGCATCATAACAAATTCTTCAAGGTGGTTCGTATGAGGGGTCTCGACTTGCGAATGCAGTGTCTGTCAGTAACATAGATGCTTTGTTAACTTTGGGTCGGGAAAGCGGCGCTGGCGATTTGCATTGCGCTACATCCTGCAATAGCTGGACAGCTTCGATTCAGTCCGATCCGCCTACACACTTTCCCAACAGAGGTTTATTAGTATGTCGAGTCGAAGAACACGTAGAGATTTTATGGGGCAATCGGCGGTGATTGCTTCTGGATACTGGATCGGTGGACAAGTCATTTCCAACGCCCAAACTTCTGCCTTGAATTCGCTCAGTGCCGCGTGTGTAGGTGTAGGTGGCAAAGGAGGGAGCGATTCCAGCCATATATCTGAGCAAGGTGTCAAAATTGTCGGTATCTGCGATATCGACCAACGTACATTGACTAAGAAGGCTCGCGAGTTTCCAGACGCTGTACATCACACGGACTATCGCGAGATGCTCGACAAATTGGGTGACAAGGTTGATATCGTGACAGTCAGTACGCCTGACCACAATCACGCTTGTGCAGCGATCAAGGCCATGCGCATGAAGAAGCATGTCTATTGCCAAAAACCATTGACCTGGTCCATCTACGAAGCACGCATGATGCGCGAAGTTGCTCAGCAGATGGGAGTCGTCACACAAATGGGCAATCAAGGAACATCGGAGGATGGCCTGCGCGAAGCGGTCGAGGTCGTCCGGTCAGGCGCCATCGGGGACGTTTCCGAAGTGCATGTTTGGACGAACCGACCCGTATGGCCGCAAGGAGTCGGACGTAAACCTGGAGAAGATCCAATTCCGCAGGAGCTAAATTGGGATGCTTGGATCGGTCCGGCACCAATGCGACCCTACAAGGAAGGCGAATACCACGCATTTAACTGGCGCGGATGGGTCGACTTTGGTACCGGAGCGCTAGGCGATATGGCCTGCCATACTTGTAACCTACCTGTCATGTCTCTTGAATTGTGGGATCCGGTTGCAGTCACAGCGGTAAAGAACCCAGGAATTTTCGAAAACGAGACGTTCCCTGCTGCGACCATGCTCAAGTTCGAATTCCCCAAGCGGAATAACTTGATAGCTTGTGATTTCTATTGGTACGACGGCGGCAACCTACCGCGCGAAGAACTGCTGGCTCAGTTGCCCGAAAGATTCCGCTTGCGCATTGCCAAACAGCGCGAGGGTGGTCAAAAGACCAGCGCTGCACTCTTGGTTGGTTCCAAAGGCATGCTGCTGTCGGAAAACGACTACGGCGCTGCTTACTCGTTATTGCCCAGCGAAAGCTATCAGGATTACAAAAAGCCGGCACCTACGCTGCCCAGAATTCCACATGTGCCAGAAGCCAAGTCGGGTGATCAACGGCAAAAGTGGGAGTTTGTCCAAACGATCAAGGGCGAATACAAGCCGGGAACGATGTCGAACTTCGGTTATGCAGGTCGCCTGACTGAGACCATCTTGGTCGGCAATTTGGCTGTTCGCGCTGGTGAAGGACAACGCATCGAATGGGATGCTAAGGACATGAAGAGCACGAATTTGCCACAATTAAACAAATATGTGCACCGAGAATATCGCTCGGGTTGGACACTAGGCTGATCACTTAGGTTGATCTTTGCCTGCTCAGGCAACATAAAAACTCCCAGCAAAGCTGCCTCGGTTACTTATCTGCGGCAGCTTTTTTTGTTTCTTGCTTCTCAAATACGGAGAGGAATTACCAAGATGAACAAGGTGCGATTTGGCTTAGTTGGTTACGGTCTTTTTGGAGCCCACCATGCGCGTTCCATCGCCAACTCGTCCAGCGCGGAACTGGTCGCTATCGCAGCCAAGAGTTCCGGCAGCCAACAAGCTGCTCGCGACCAATACCCCAACGTTTCAATCTACGGGGACTATCGTGAACTGCTGGCCCGCCACGACATCGATCTGGTTGACGTCGTCGTACCAAACTATCTACACGCCGAAATTACTTTAGCCGCGTTGCGATCTGGCAAACATGTCCTTCTAGAAAAACCGATGGCAACATCGATCGGTGAATGCAATCAAATCATGTCCGCGCTCGCAAGCTCTGGAAAACTACTTGCCGTTAACCACGAACTGCGGCTGAGCACTCTGTGGAAAAGTGTCAAAGACCTGATCGATCAGGGCGTGATCGGTCATCCTCAGCATGCTCTGGTTGAACTTTCGCGATTTCCTTATCGACACGGCTCTGATGGTTGGCGATGGGATATCCAACGAGTTGGAAACTGGATTCTTGAAGAGCCGATCCACTTCTTCGATTTGGCGCGCTGGTACCTTTCTGCTTGCGGAAACCCGATTTCTATCTACGCGCGCGCGAATTCTCGGCACGCTGAGCGGCCGGAATTGCGCGACAATTTCTCAGCCATCGTCAATTTCCAGGACGGAGGCTATGCGGTTGTGTCGCAAACACTGGCGGCCTTCGAACACCATGTCTCTGCCAAAGTTACGGGTACATTGGGAACCATCTGGGCCAAGTGGAGTGCACCGGATGCCCGCAGTGATCAGCCAACTTTCTCTTTGCGCTATGGACTTGCCAGCGCAATACATACTGTCGACAACCTACAGCCGGCTGGCGAACTGGTGGAGTTAGCTGAACAAATCGAAACGGTCGCGCGGTGCATTCACGCTTGTACATCTCCGCCGTGTAATGCCGCAGACGGCTATTGGTCGGCGGCACTGTGTCTGGCCGCACAACGCTCTGTAGAGTTGGGAACTATTGTCAATCTTGAAGGTTTCACTCGTGCTGACTAGAGGTGCCTTGAGCACAATCAGCCTTCATTTGTTCCGTCATGTAAATTTGCCATCGGAGCAATTGCCGCTTCAAGCATTTGGATGATGCGTTTCTCTTGTAGCGAAATCGCACCAATCCCCATGACTCCACCAGACGCTTTGGCCACAAGCCGCACTTGATGCATCAGTTTTTCGCACAACGTACGCCTGCCGTGTTCCGTCAAGCGTGCCATCAAAGTGCGAGCACACTCTTCCCAGATGTGAGCAAGATCGTGGGGAGGGCGGCGGTGTAACCAATGTTCGATCAACACATACGGAATCGAATCCGCTTCGATCCCATTCTCTTGAATTTGTGCAAGAATTGCCGTGCGTTCCGGTTCATCAATTTTGTGATCAGCCCACGCGACCAAAATCATGGGAGACATCAGGATTGCAGCAAACGATTCAGCGTTGACTCCTATATCTGCAATTTCCTTCAACAATTCAGGATCGGAGATTCCCGACACCAACGCCAGTTTGTCTCGGCCCGCTTCCGTTTGAGCATCTTCTTGTAATCGACGAACGATGGCATCTTCAATGCCAATGAAGAAACGATTGTCTAACGTCTGGCGGTGACGAATTAGTTCTGCGTGCTGTAGATTTCCAGTCATGGTAAACTCAATGTAACTCAATTGTCGCCTGGTGACAATTGTTGGTACACAATCATCATACACTTGGCATGCTCGCTCTTAGCGCCCGTCCATTTCGGGCAGGTTCCCGCGTTATTGGAGGTGAGAGTGATGAACTTGATCGATCTATGGCAATTAATCGCCAATGTGGTCACCGTATTTGGTTTGCCATTAGCAATTTACACTTTCGTAACTGAGCAACGAAAAGAGCGAGATAACGAAGACGAAGAAGTCTATCAATTATTGGCGGACGCCTACACCGATTTCCTCAAGTTGGTGCTAGAGAACCCCGACCTAAAACTGCGCACACAGTCGGCAACACCCAATCTAACCGAAGAACAACGCGAGCGGATGATGGTCCTGTTCGAAATCCTTATATCGCTCTTTGAACGCGCCTATTTGACGGCTTACAGCAGTGAAATGACCGCAGCCCAACGCCGGCGCTGGCATTCCTGGGACGACTTCATGCGCGAATGGTGTCGTCGCGATGACTTTCGGTCTGCACTCCCCACGTTGTTGCAGGGGGAAGACATAGATTTTGCCGACTACATTCGCACAATCGCCAACGATGAATCGATTGCCGCAGGGGCTTAATCAGCTCTTGGAGTGTTGATGAATTCGACCATTGTGTAGGACGTGAAACTCGCCAAGATCGCCACCGGTTGTCAGCGATTGTAGGTTGTCAATCACCTCAATTAGTAGCGCAGCATGCAATACAACGCGCGAACTCCGTCTCGCCAGCCAATTTTTTTACCTTCGTGGTAACTTCGTCGATGATAGCGAATTGGTCGTTCGTAGAAACGGACACGTCGACGAGCCAGTTTGATCGTCAGCTCGATTTCAATCCCAAACCGATTTTCTTTCAGCGTCGGTGCCAACTCCTGAAGTAATTCACGTTTGACAACTTTGTAGCATGTTTCAACATCGCTGAGATACAGCCCCGTGCGCACATTGGTCAAGCGAGTGATCCAGCGGTTAATAAACACATGCCACAGCGGCGGCACTTGGCGATCATGATGGCCATAACGCGTTCCATAAACTACGTCAGCTTCATCCTCGACAATCGGCTGAATCAAAAAGCGAAAGTCGTCAGGGTCATATTCCAAATCGGCATCCTGGACAACGACCGCAGTCCCCGTGGCATGTGTAAATCCCGTCCGCAAGGCAGCACCTTTGCCGCGATTATGATCGTGTAAAATAATCTTCAAGTCGTCTGCCTGCGGCAACGCTGCCAGTTTGTCACGCGTGCCATCTAAACTGCCGTCATCGACCAAAATTATTTCCAAGGGCAAACGCGTCGCTCGCACGCGTTCGATGACCTGTACAACCGTGTTCACTTCATTGAACACTGGAATTACGACGCTTAACCGAAACTGTGGCGGCAATACATAAATCCCGAGCCGTCGGTAAACGTCGTCCGTAAATGCTCTACCAGCCATGCCGGTATCGTGCTCGACACTCAAGTGTGACTCGTTAGTTAGGGTTGCATATGGAAGAAAACAATTTGATGAAAACGGTACGGCCCGTGTACGTTCATGCGAGCCATGAGCAATCAATCGATACAGTCTCGCCACAAATTCAGCGATCTTGTTCGAATGCAGGCCCAGATTCTACAGGATAAAAGTACCGCTCACCAACCTCCTGGTAATACGCATTCGGCTTCGATGGAGTTTACGCAGAACAGCCAACTCGAAATTACTCGCATCGCAACGCCAGTGTACTCAATCCTAGGCTTGGAAATTAATTGTTGAAAAAGTGTTAGTAACCAGCTTGACAAGTGCCGGAACTTCGTCAAAATCGCCTCACCAACGATTCGAGGCTCCTCAATCGAACGAACATCTTGTCATTAATAACTCGAATGGCGTGGAAATTCGATTGGTCTTACCATTCGAATGCAGCGCGTGGTGAATCGCTTGTCAACTTGATTCAGGGCTTATCCGTCGCGTGGGGATTGCGGCGTAACTGGTATCGCTTGCGGCTCAAGTCAACGTATGGGCGTGCGTTGGTTTGTGGCTTGACTGTACGGATGTCACTTGGGCTAAGGAGAGCCCCGCCTTTCGCACCAACTTGGAGTGGGATATTCCATGATCGAACGGCGGTGAGCGAACTAGATCCTGGGCAAGGACCGCTGGCCATACGCGGCATGAAGCCGCCTCTTTTTTACTTTCAAGATTCTTACAAGCACCTGCAATCGCGCTATTATGCTAACGTAGATTGATTCACTGGCGCTCTTGTATGAAGATATCCGTGCGTTACTTCTTTCTCACAACAGCCCAGCGTCCATAAAGCCCAACGAGTATCAACAATGTTCAGCCAGTCTACCAAGCTGTTGTTTTGCGTGGCCATATTGGCCGAGTCCGCTGTCGAAGGTGCAGATCGCTGGCTGGAGCTGAAGGGTAAAGAAGGACTTGGCAAAGGACAACATATCGTCTTTGTAACAGGAGAAGAGTATTATCGTTCGGAGGAAGGTATGAGCATGTTTGCAAAAATTCTTTCGCAGCATCATGGCTATGATTGCACCGTACATTTCTCAATCGATGACGAAACAGGCTACATCAATCCGAACCGCAACAAAAACATCCCCGGATTGAAAACCTTGAAATCGGCAGATTTGATGGTAATCTTTGCTCGCTTTCGAGAGCTGCCCGATGCCGAGATGCAGTACATTGCGGACTACATTAATGGCGGCAAACCTGTAATTGGCATTCGCAATGCCACCCACGCGTTTCGATATTCGCCTGCCAGCACCAGTATCTATCGCGATTGGGATTTTCGAAGCCAAACGTGGCTCGGCGGATTTGGTCAACAGATACTAGGAGATACTTGGATCGCTCACTTCGGTAAATTTCAAAAGGAAGCCACTCGTGCCTACGTAAATCCTTCCCAGCGTTCGCATCCCGTCCTGCGTGGCGTTGCTGATACACTCTTTTGCCACACTGACGTGAATTCAGTGGAGCGGCTGACAACCGACGACACCGTCCTCTTCCATGGACAGGTACTAAGCGGTCTTGAACCGACAGATCCCCCTGTTACCGACCATCGCCGTGAGCAACGTATGCCTTTTGCATGGTTCAAGACTTATACGGCACCGTCCGGGAAAACTGGCCAATCGTTTACAACCACAGCCGGCGCTTCACTCGATTGGCTCGACGAGGATTTGAGACGTTTATTTGTCAATGCCGTGTTGTCTTTGACTGGGCACGAACACCAGATACCGTCTCGCACCAATGTGGCATTTGTAGATCCATTTCATCCCCGACCGACCGGCTCCCTTACGGATGCAGCTTGGTCAAATCTAAAATTGACGCCCACAAGTTATGCGATTCAGTCTCTTTAGCTTAGGCTACGCACGTCAGCATTTTTGGTTGACCGACTCCCCTTTTTGGCATTCTAGTTTCACTGTATAGGAATTGCAGGTCTGCTAGTTGTGCACGTTCATTGCTTACAACCGGCTGAGTTACTATCCTAGCTAGAGCAGGCTCTTTAATTCTTTCTCATTTGTACTTCTGGTGAGGCGTGGAAATGTATTTTGGAAAGCGCAACGCGTTTACGCTAGTCGAGTTATTGGTTGTCATTGCGATCATAGGAGTTCTTGTCGGCCTACTACTTCCCGCTGTGCAAGCTGCTCGCGAAGCTGCGCGCAGGATGCAGTGCACAAACAATTTAAAGCAAATAGGTTTGGCGGTTCACAACTATGTGGATACTCACCGAGTATTCCCATCGGGTTTCTATTTTCAGGGAGTCGGGATGCTCAATCGAGGTGATCGCGCACGTCGACTTCCTGGATTTACTTGGACATCTTCTATCCTACCGTTCATCGAGCAGTCTTCAATCTATAATCAACTCGACTTCTCCCAGCGAATCTATTTGCAGCCCAATCGTGCGTTGGTTTCATCGAGAGTTCCGGTTGCAGTTTGTCCCTCGTCAGCAAACCCAACAATTCATAAAGCCATGGGAACCACCGGTACCGGCTTTGGGTACAGTGATCCCGGGTTGTTAGCAAGCAACTATGTGGGGTGTGGCGGGGCGTTTACGACTAGCCAATACTACGATTCGGCTGCTGAGCGAAGAAACGGTGTCATCATGGAAGATACCAAGTTCTCCTTTTCCAGTGTCACCGATGGTACCTCCAATACTGTTCTGGCTGGCGAGACCGTTTACCATGGAACGGGAACTGTGGGCAGTTTTACATGGGATACGACTTGGTTTGGACACTACCAAGTGGCGACCGGTACGGCCGATGCACCAGAAGCCCCGATGCGTGTCGGACAATATCGCACCAATCCCCCGTCAATTGCTTCGGCCGATATTAAACGAAACAGCTTCAGTAGCAAACATACTGGCGGTGCTAACTTTGTACTTACGGATGGGTCTGTGCATTTTATCGCACAGACGATTCAGCATACTGAAACCCCGTTTGTTGTTGGGGTAAATTGGGGCACCATTGGTGTCTTCCAACGCCTTTGCAGTCGTAATGACGGCCAAGTAGCAGACTTAGGTAACTAGTAACTAACTTGAACAGCCCCACTTGAGAATATCCTCAGCGCGCTAGTGACACGAATTAGAAGTTTGGTCCCAGATGAATAGAAATGTCAACTCGGTCAATACGATATCGGCCCAGCGTTCCAAGCGATCTTCATCGCTTCACACTCGCCCGACGCCGTGTGGCGGTGCCGTTACGCAAGATAGATCACGATGATTCCCTGAAACAAAACTCTATCGTTATCAACGTAGATGCAAAGCGGTCCGTACTAGCAATTAGCCTGTTTCGCGTTCTTTGCATTTTGACGTGTCCGTGAACCCAAATTCTTTGCTGCGACAGAGCGCCAGCACTATTCGCCACGGAGCATTGCGCATCGAACCCAAGTTCGCACCTGCGTACCGTGCAACAGAAATTGCTAGCTATCTGCTGTATCTCGGACGCTCTGAGAAATTTTCAAATTGATTGCCATCATGGTTTACCACATCCAATCTTCTTCGCCCTCTTCATTTATCGCTATTCGCTCAATTTGCCCCACTCGAATTTATCAGCCGATACCAATCTGCAAACCTCAGACTGCACCCGATGTCGCGGTAGTCAATCAGTTGATGTTGACAGTCGCAAGGATGGCGAATACAAACTCGTACCTACTTTTTAACTGTCAAGCGACGGAGTGTGATGCAACTCCTGAATGCAGCTTGACGAATATGACTCCTGGTACAGAGATTGGTTACTCATGCGCAACCGTCTTGAAGTTCCCCAGTCGCCGAAGTCTTTTCACACATCCATCAAAACTCGGGCAACGTTCACAAATTCATTCAATCGAAACCGAAAAACTGTGCCGACCGTTTTCTGCGGTCCTGAGCGATACGAAGTGCGGTACCATTATCCGTTGATTATTTGGTTGCACAGTTGCCACAGCAACGAAACGGAACTGGGCGAGCTGATGTTGAACCTCAGCATGCAAAATTACGTTGCGTGCGCACCACGTGCGCCCATCGCTAGTGAAGCCAACGGACATAGATTTTTTTGGGGCCATTCTCGCGCTGCGATTGCGGTGGCTGAGGAAAGTGTCTTTGCAGCGATCGAAGCTGCGCAATCGCAGTTTTCCGTTTCTCGGGAGCGTATCTTTATTGCAGGCTTTGGCAGTGGAGGCTCGATGGCATGGCGCATTGCATTGCGATATCCATCAGAATTTGCCGGCGCAGTATCTATTTGTGGCAAGTTCCCGCAATTGCATGCACCTCTAGCCAACTTTAATAGCCCCTATCGCGTTCCAACTTTGTGGATGTATGGAGCGCATTCAACTGAATGTGGAGTGGATCACGTTTGTGAATCGCTACCGATCATGCATGCCGCTCGTCTGAAGGTCGATCTCCACCAGTACCCTTGCCAAGACGAGCTGTACACCGACATGCTCGCTGACGCGAACGTATGGATCATGAGTCACGTTACCGGTCAGTCGCCTGCCTTCACCAACGAATGTGACCGCACACTCGCCAGTTAATCCCAACTTTTTTACTTACATTAGAGGGTTTTGCGTAATTTTCGTAGGGATT
>CAZVBC010000061.1:0-25167 GCA_964625155.1 uncultured Pirellulaceae bacterium | reverse complement strand
GGCGCTCTCCACAGCATCCGCTCGACCCGATGAAGTCAGGAATTCTTGATCGAGCTGTTCCAACAACGTTCGCTTGGCATGACTACGAGCCGATGATGGAGCGATTGGGGCACTCAAATTGGCAATTACTGGTTCCGAAGGCGAAAACAACGATGCTTGAAATGCCGCTGGCAGAAAACCGCTACCAAAATTCTCTAATCCACCTGGAGGCGTCAGTCCGCCATTGATAACCACATAACCTGGAAGGTTTTCGGTTTCAGTTCCCAAGCCGTACATCAACCAAGCACCCATGCTGGGACGCCCAACCATTCCCAAGCCAGTGTGCAAAAAATAGTTGGCACTGGTATGTTCTGAAAACTGGCTAGTCATCGAGCGAATGACGCACAGTTTGTCTGCATGCCGCGCAATATTGGGAAATAACTCGCTAATCCACATGGCACTTTGGCCATGTTGTGAAAACTTCCAAGGACTCTTGAGCGTTTGTCCAACATTGTCAAATTGTGTGGGCTCCATTTTCGCCGGAAATGGTTGGCCATCGTATCTACTTAAAGCCGGCTTGGGATCAAAAGTATCGACCTGAGAAGGACCACCGTCCATGTACAGAAAAACAACACGCTTCGCAGTTGCTCGATGATGCAAGCCGTTTTCGCGACTGTTACCTCCTGCCACCCCCCTCGATTCGTTTTGCAACAGGTACATTAAACTCAGGCCGCCAAACCCACATCCCCAATTGGCCAGCCATTCGCGACGCGAGTTGAGCTTCATTTCTCGCCCACATGGGAACAATCGCTTGCCGATCGATACTGAATGTCTCATTGACATGGCTCACAGGCTCCTGGACCGCAGCAATGCTCAAGTCCTATGAAACGGAAGTTGCCTATCGTGTTCGATTGGGATTAACGTAGAAAAATGAACTCTTTGGCATTTAACATGATATGCGTCAACTCTGCCCAGCGTGCGTGAATCTCTTTCTCATCGACACTTTGCAAGTTTTGTACGAAGTCCTGGGATCTGCCGATTTCGTTTTGCGCTGGTTGACGACCGAATGCGTCTAAGAACATGTGTTTGATTCTCTCAACGGACGTAGCATTATCATCTTGAAGTCGACGTGCCCACTGATCAGCAAATTCGAAAACCAAGGGGTCGTTGAGCATGCCCAGTGATTGAGCGGGGACGTTTGAAACATTTCTTCTGCCGACGCTGCCCGAAGGAGCTGGGAAATCGAAGGCAACTAACAAAGGATGCAGGAAATTACGGCGCACTTCGATAAAGATACTTCGCCGTCCAAGTGCATTCAAAGGCCCAGAGTCTTTTGGACGGCCGCGTCCTGTCATTTGCGGCGTCAAATGAATAGGCACACTCGACCCCGAGTTACGCAGATCGATTGTTCCCGACAAGAATAGCATTGCATCGCGTAGCTCTTCGGCGGTTAGCCGCTTAACGCTACGATGGCTTAACAATTTCCCGTCGGCGTCCAATTCCATTTGCTGCTGCGAGGGTTCACTCGCCATGCGATAGGCACTACTCAAGACAATTTCACGAATCAGCCACTTCATTGACCAGTCATGCCGAACAAACTCTCGACTCAAATAGTCGAGCAATTCAGCATTGGTCGGCTTGCCCCCTAGCGCCCCAAAATTGTCAGGCGATTCGACCAAGCCTGGCCACATCAGGTAATGCCATACTCGATTGACGATCACGCGTGACGTAAGCGTGTGCTCACGATCGATCATCGAATGAGCAAGCTCCAGTCGGCCAGTCGAACTTGAACTCGTCGGGCCGGCACCACCTAAGGCTGTCAATGTGCGCCTGGCAACAAGCTCTCCTAGCTGCTTGGGATCTCCTCGTAACGCCACTCGGCAGTCCATTGGCGTACCTTCGGCCGTCGCCAACAGCATCGTAGGTACTGGACACTGGGCGTCGATTTTTGAAAGTTTTTCACTCAAGAGCTCAATCGCGACCGGGACCTGCATAGCTTCGATCTTCAATTGCCGCGACTGGCGCTGGACCTCGCGCACCAATGCGATTGCATCGTGTGGATTCACTAAGCGATTCGTCGGGTCCAACTCATTTGCAGGAATCGTCGATAATTGATGTCCTGCGACGATCAATTGGGCATACCGCTCGCACAATTGCTCAAGGGACTCGACCTTTGTCGAAATGACTTCGTTTGAAACTGGATGCGGTCGGCTTGGAGGCTGATTCGTCGCCAAGCGAACTTGGCGAAGATCAAACCATCCTTGACCATCGTCTTCAACAATCAAATAGGCTCGACGACCAAGGTACTTCTTCAAGTCACCAGCATGGTGAATCCAGCCAGCTTCATGCGGTTGGTCAATCGTCTTGGTTACGTCACCGAACAACAACTGGTGAAACTCGATCATGAAATAGTTATCGATGAACAGAGTTGATTTCGCAGACTTTCCAGATATCTGCAGGGCGATGTTCGGGTGAGTTAAAACGAATGTCGGAGAAAGCAAGGACATTCTCTGATTTCTGCCCAATACGCGACTCGAAAAACCCTGTCGACTGTTGGGTAATGGCCCATCAACTGAGAACCAGTCGTAAATTTTTTTACGCTGCATAGCTTCATCAATCGATGCTCTGTCGGCTGCCATGACGTTCCATCCTGGCGGAAGACCATGATCGAAACGCGCTAACATTGGACTGGCCGATTCCCATTCTTGCCATGCAGTTTGTGAGTTCGAGATCTGGTCACGAATGCGATTCAATTCGTCTTGGAAAGAATCCGCACGCGAGCTCGCAAGCTGGGCTAACACATACAAAGGTGAGTTCGGCAGTACCGATTTTCGAACGTCATCGTTCTTCCGCAGAATCTCTAAATACTCGTGCAACCACTCCTTGGCGGCAGCGAGCGACGGATGAAAAGCCTCCGATGCCAACGACCGTTCAGCATCGTCAATCGTCAGAGCCAAGTTGGCGTTATGTTGAGCAATTGCACCAGTAGGATCAGTGGGCGCGTAGATTCTTCTCGAACTTTGTAAAATCCCCGACAGCGCGTAATAATCTTGCATGCTGATGGCGTCAAATTTGTGATCGTGACAACGCGCACAACCAACGGTCATACCCCAAAATGTCTTGCTGAACACATCGATCTGATGGTCTAGCCGGCCAGATTCATCGACCGGCAAATCGACGGGTGCATGGACAGATTCCCCCAACCACCACCAACCGGTAGCCGCCAGCGAATTATTAATGCCTGTCAAAGGATGAATGCGCGGGTCGCGCATGAGATCACCCGCAACATGTTCCAGCACAAATTGATCGTAGGGAACATCAATGTTGAATGCGTCAATAATCGAGTCTCGATACCGCCACGCATGATGCACGGGATAGTCAAACTCGTGCCCTAGGGTCTCAGCAAAACGAACTAAGTCAAACCAGTGTCGTCCCCATTTCACTCCGAACTGTGCAGACGCAAGCAAACGGTCGACCAAACGTAGATACTCGTCGTCTGTCGGCTGCTGAGCAAAGCTTGCCGCGAGTTCACGACTGGGTGGCAGTCCGAGGAGATCGAAACACAACCTTCGCACCAAAACGTGCGACGATGCGGGGTTGGCTGGTTCCAATGGCACTGATTCAAGCTGACTCAGGATAAATTGGTCCAGCGGTCGTTCAGCCCAGTCTCGGCGAGCGACATTCGGTATCGTAGCATCGGCCATTCTCTGCCATGCCCAATGGCTCGCAACTCGCTGGGCAATCCAATCTGGACCCTGTACGGACGAAGCTTTGGGTTGTACTGGCCAAGGCATACCCTGTTCAACCCAACGAGCGAGCGTATCCTGCTGTCGCTTGCCGAGCGGTTTGTCGGGAGGCATCTCCAAATCCAGCCGGCGCACGGCACGCACGATAAGGCTATCGCTAGGCTCTCCTGGAATCGCCCCCGGTCCACTGTCGCCACCTTCAAGAATGCCCTGCCGGCTATCTAATTCCAATCCACCTTTGGGTTTGAGAAGCGTTGACGAATGGCAACTGAAACAATGTTCGGCTAACAATGGACGAACGTCTCGTTCAAACCATTCATTGAGCGCTGGTGTCGATGGACCGGTTTGGATTACAGCTTCCTGTCCAGCAGAGCTACTTGGAAAGATGCTGGTCAGTGACACGCACGCTAAAATCACGCACCACTTGCACAGTAGATCGAACCTACGTTCTACGAAGATCATGGATGTAGCCGGTTGAGCACTTCCGTCCGCTTGAAAGTTCGTTCCGCGTTTGGCATAGGTACCGAGTTGCATGCTGGATTGAATTGGTAGATTGAGTCAATAAAACGATTCGACCAAACTAATTGTAAGCGAGCCACAATGAGCTGGTAGAAACAAAATGTACGATGTCCGTCGGACGTCGAGCCATCGCTTAGTACTGCGCAGCCGCAACGGCAGGGGATTCCGCACGGAAAGTGACTGCTTCCTGCAGTGCCGCACAAGCTACTTCAATTTGCTGCCGATTGACATCGAGGTGGGTTACCAAACGCACTTTCTGCGGCCCGACGGCCAGCGCGCCAACATTCAACCGAGCCAGTCGGGAAACAAAATGGCTGGCCGTACCGACAGCAGGATCGACTTTGAAGATGACAATGTTCGTTTGCACCCGATCCGGTTCAAGTGTCAGGCCGTCGGTGGATCGTATAGTGTTCGCCAACAACTGTGCATTTTCATGATCGTCACACAGTCGCTTGCGATGGTGTTCGAGCCCGTACAAGGCACCAGCCGCAAGTATGCCAACCTGTCGCATTGCGCCGCCGAATAACTTGCGCGCACGTCGCGCCTGTTTGATAAAGTCGCTAGAGCCAACCAACGCTGAACCAACCGGAGCGCCGAGTCCTTTCGAAAAACAGACACTGACTGAATCGAAATTCTCAGCCCAGCGAATTTCAGGTATTCCCGTGGCTACTGCTGCATTGAACAATCTTGCACCATCAAGATGAGTTTGCAAACCGTTAGCGTGCGCCCAATTGCATATCTCCACGACGTTTTCAAATGGCTGGATCGCACCTGCGCCGCGATTGTGGGTATTCTCCAAACAAACCAAACGGGTGCGCACTTGATGTTCATTGTCTGGCCGAATGAGGCTTCTCAGTTGATCAACATGCAAGACACCCGCAGTACCTGGTACCGTACGTGTTGCCACGCCACTTAACTGCGCGTAGGCCGCCTGTTCGTAGTTGTATACATGGCAATCTGCTTCGCAAATGAATTCATCGCCAGGTCGGCAATGAACCCGGATCGCAATCTGATTGGTCATAGAACCACTGGGCATGAATAACGCCGCTTCTTTGCCGAGTATCTCCGCAATGCGAGATTGCAACAATTCAACCGTGGGATCGGTGCCGATGACATCATCACCCACATCGGCATTAGCCATGGCTTGCCGCATTTCTCGCGTTGGCTTGGTTACAGTATCACTGCGCAGGTCAATTTGAAACGGAGCAGTTCCCATTCGCTTCGGTCTCTCGTTAACGGGATTATCTGCAGGGCGCGGGCCGAAGTCTATTCTCAGATTCTCTTCTCGTCGCGCCTGCATTTGGTTGGAAACAATCTTGATGATTCACGGCTAACAGAATCATAACAGTTTTCAAGGGTTCTAGTCTTCAAGCGATACAATTCTCGCCTCAAATTTGACAATTGGGCCACGCACTATAGTACTTGCACGTGAGGTTCTGGCAGTCGTTTGTGGCATTTCGCACTGAGCAAATTTGCCGCTCAGTGGGCCACTTGCAAGGACGAAATTGGTGAGCAACCCAGTAGGGTCGTTCCACGATTCATCAATTGTCATTATCGTAGGCAACATCCAAATGGTGTCTCAACCTTGCTCGATAAACTATGACACAGTTGACAAAACTTCAGCGTATTAACGCACGAACGGTTGGTTTTCAAGCTCAGCTTGATCAGATTCGCTCCAAACTGAGCCCTACAGGCGATGTCGTTAGCCCGCGAGGTCGTGAATTAACACTGCGCGTTTTTGGTGAACCACTTGCGCCTGCGGCGGTCGTGCAACGCATTTGCAGTGACGTAAAAACGCGTGGCTTGGACGCAGTCATCGAGTATAGCCAAAAACTAGACGGGGCTGAATTAGATGCCCGCCAACTGCGATTGTCCGAGGATCGGTTGGCGCGGGCTCATCGTGACGCTAAGCCCGAATTTTTATCTACCGTGCGCCGAGTGCGAGATAATATTTTGGCCTTCCAGCGCGCCATTTTGCATCATGATGTTACTTTTGAGCCTACGCCTGGTGTGCGTCTCGAACAACGTTATGTCCCATTGCATCGTGTGGGAGTCTGTGTCCCCGGCGGAGCCGCCGCATATCCATCGACGGTCCTCATGACGGTTGTTCCCGCACAAGCGGCGGGAGTCGAGCAGATTGCGATTGTGGCTCCACCAACTCCCTTTGGTGCCTTTAATCCCGATGTACTGGCAACCTGTTATGAATTGGGGGTGCGTGAAGTTTATCCGATCGGAGGCGCTCAGGCTGTCGCGGCACTCGCCTATGGTGTTTGCGGACTCCCAGCAGTCGACAAAATTGTTGGACCAGGCAATTTGTTCGTTGCTCTTGCCAAGAAGCTGCTTTACGGGATCGTCGATATCGATTCCATTGCTGGCCCCAGTGAGGTTGTCATCATTGCGGACTCGCAGACCAATCCTCAGCACATCGCTGCCGATATGTTGGCTCAAGCGGAACATTCCCCAGGTGCTAGTTTGTTAGTCACTTGGGATGAATCGTTGGTCGATCACGTCGACCAAGCCATCAATCAGCAAGTGAGTCGACTGAGTCGTTGTGAATTGACGATTGACAGCTTGAACGCTTTCGGCGCCTTTATCATCGTTCGCGACTCTTCACAAGCTTGCGAAATTACCGACCAGCTCGCGCCGGAACACTTGCACATAGCCTGCCAACAACCGCGCCAATTAGTTTCTCAAATCCGCAACGCCGGAGCCATTTTTTTAGGGCCGCATAGTCCTGTTGCTTTGGGAGATTACGCTGCCGGACCATCGCATGTTCTGCCAACTGGCGGTACGGCCCGCTGGGGAGCCGGACTGTCCGTTAATTCTTTCTTGCGGTCGGGCAGCGTAATCGATTATTCGGAAGCGGCCCTCCGCGAGATTGCACAGCACGCCATGCGTTTGGCAGAAATCGAAGGACTGACCGCTCATCGTCACAGCATAGCCGTGCGATTCGATTGATCGCTGTGCATTGACCAGAGCACGATTCAGCCGCACATCGCCAGGGCGCGGTCGAGCCGCCTTAGAACGCTAGTTCGGCCGAGGATTTCCAAAGATTCAAACATCCCAAAGCCCACTGCTTTTCCAGTCACAGCGACCCGCAAACCATGAATGATCTGATTGATTTTCACTCCTTCTGATTCAATCAATTGCTTGATCGCACTCTCCGTCCCTACGGCACTAAACGGTTCAAGCGTTTCGAGGCAACAACGATAACTGGCTAGCAAACGCTGAGCAGTCTGGTCACTGCGCAGTCGTTTTTCGAACATCGCTGCGTCGTACTTGAGCACGTCGTCGCTGACAAAAAAGTCGTCAAAATCGAGAATATCTCCAGCAACCTTGATGCGATCGCCCGCCGCCATAAGAATTTGCTCGATACGATTGGCAATGTCGCAGGGTGGAGGAGTGGGCACCAATCCAGCATCTTGCAAATACGGCAAGACGAAGGCGACTTTTTTCTTAATGTCAAGTCGCTGCATCCACCGTGTTTGAAAAGTCAGCAATTTCTGTGGATCAAAACTGGCAGGCGCTTTATTGACTCGCTCCAACGAAAAAGCCTTGACCATTTGTTCGATGGTAAAATCTTCCGTACTATCATCCAAAGACCAACCAACCAATAGCAAGTAGTTTAAAATTGCATGCGGTAAGAATCCGATCTCACGATAAAAATCCACAACGACTGGGTTAAAGGTCTCCAGCGTATGTTGACGCCCTGTGCGCTGAGAGATTTTTTGACCGAGCTCGGTCAACGCAGCAAAATCTTTCTGCTTGAGGTATTTATCCAGTTTTCGCTTGCTCAGTTTGGCTGTTCCACCTGGCTCGGCAACAAATGGCAAGTGAGCGTAAACTGGAAGCGGGTAACCTAGTGACTGTGCGATAAAAATCTGCCGTGGCGTATTGCTCAGGTGTTCCACAGCGCGCACGACGTGCGTAATTTTGAACTCGAAATCGTCAACCACGCTGGCCAAGTGATACAAACAGGTCCCATCAGCACGCTGAATTACGTGGTCTTGTTCCGCCGACCATTCGAATTCAACTGGTCCTCGAATCAAATCGCTAAAAGCACACTTGCCTTCGCGAGGAATTTTCAACCGCACTACTGCCGACCTTCCTTCGGCTTCGAAACGAGCAACATCATCGGCGGTTTGTGCCATCCAGCGGCGATCGTAGACGAATGTCTGACCGGCTTTCTCCGCTGCATCACGTTGTGTTTGCAATTCGTCCGTCGTTGCATAATCCCGGTAGGCGTGGCCGCTGGCCAGTAGTTTGTTTACGGCAGCTTGATATGCTGCCAGTCGTTGAGATTGAAAATACGGCGCATATGGACCTCCAACTTCTGGGCCCTCGTCCCAATTCATGCCCAACCAACGAAAGCCATCCAATATCGGTTGCAGAGCTTCCTGGACATTGCGCTGTGCATCGGTATCGTCGATTCGCAATAGAAACTCACCACCACTTTGTTTGGCTAATAACCAATTGAAAAGCGCCGTACGCACTCCCCCAATATGCAAATATCCGGTAGGGCTTGGAGCAAATCGAGTTCGAACCGACATACATATTCTCAACGAGAAGGAGTCCCAAAATTCATAGTAGGCGATGATACGCCCAAACCGTTCCAGACGGTTTCTGACTTTATCGAGCTTCTCAGCAGCTCACGGGGAAAGCGCTTGGTTCGCTTCATTTTGAAACGTCCTGCGAACGTCCGAGGCATCGGCGTTTGCAAAGTTGGCGCGTTGCAACATCAATACATATACTCGCTGCTTTACTGGATCGATCCAAGCCTGTGTGCCGTAAGCCCCGCCGTGTCCATAACTGCCTGGGCTGAGCGCCTCGGTGGGACCCTGGGGTTGGCGCACCACACAGCAACCGATTCCCCAGCCGTTTCCAGGTGTGAACCCTGGCACCAATTCGCCGGTATGAATCGAACTCAATTCTTGGACTGCTGCCGCAGACAAAACCCGCTGGCCATCTAATTCGCCACCTCGCAATAACATGCGACAGAACCTTGAATAGTCGGCCGCTGTTGAAAACAGCCCACCATTCGCTGCCGGCATGCGCTCACGAAACGTGGGAGACTTGCCTGCCAAAAGTCGGATGTCGGTTTCCGTTAATTTGCCGTTTTCATCTTTGCGATACGATTTCGCCAAGCGTGGTAGTTGCTGTTCGGTTAGATAAAAAGTCGTATCGGACATTTTGAGTGGCCCACATAGACGTGCGTCAAGGAACTTGTCAAACGTCATGCCGGACACGACCTCAATAATTCTCGCTGCTGTATTGATCGATGTTTGGCTATATTTCCACTGCGAACCCGGAGTAAACAAGACTGACACCTGCTTATACCGCTGGGCTGCCTCTTCAAGAGTCTTCGCAGTATAAGCCTCATCTGAATTTAACTCTGCCATGCCCGACGTGTGCGTCAGCAGATGTTTGATCGTGATCTTAGCCGGCGACCCGTCGCTCAACTTCAGTCCCTTCATTTCTGGCAGATATTTGCTGATTGGATCGACTAACGACAGCTTGCCTTCGTCAACCAAAATCATCATGCATGCGCCAGTAATAGGCTTGGACATCGAGGCAATCCAGAAAATTGCGTCAGAACGAATTTTCTTGCCGCTAGTCAAATCTGCTGATCCTACAGCGTCCAAATGCAGGAGGCGTTCTTTGTCGGCGACCAAAGTTACCACGCCCGCAACTTCCCCCGCCTCAACGTACCGACTCATCGCTTGAGCAACATTTTTCAGTGAAGGCTGGTCCGTTGCCAGCTCTTGAGCGTAGGAAGTCCGCGACAATACAACTGCACACCCAATCCACAATGCACTGCTTAACCAGCGGGTAAACATTAGAAAATTCTCCTAAAGCACTGTTTCTGTAACGCCGTAGGCACCAATGAAATAATGAGAAACATGTTCAATGCTCGTTGGCCGTGAGCTGGCAATTCAGCGAATCGGGCAAGCTAGCTCAACGTAATTGGGGCGGTCGCTTGCCAATCGGTGGCGATACGCGCGCACAACCTTCCCCTTATCGAGCAAAAAAACTCCGGGCATCTGCATGACGTTGCCGACAATTTTCCCGAACCAATGTCGTTGAAATATCGCAGCGTGCAATCCTTTCCACCAAACGCTCGGATGAAAGATATCCAATATCGACGCTCTGCCAAGCTCAAACGCTTGATACAACTTAGTTTGCGGATCGCTAATCTGGTGCGCCTCATGCAATCCATATTCCGCGAACCATTTGGCTCCAGAATCTGGATCACCTTGATGAACCAGTACCAATTCAACTCCATGGCTTTTCAATTCATCAACCTGTTGTGCCAGGTCTGATAGCGCCTGCCGGCAAAAGGTACAGCCCGAATGCCGCAAAAACACCACTAACTGTGGTTTCTGCATACTCAACTCGTACAACGACGAACCGCATGTCGTGTGAGCCGATTGCAGTGCCCCTTCAAGTTCCATCAATGCTCCTCCGCAATCTCATCTTGACTCGGACATGTGGATCATTCATCAAGCCTGATTGGGAGTCGACCTGCAACTCAAAAGCGCAGACCGACTCGTGAGCCCCTGAACGCGACGAATGACAACGGCCTCGAGCGTTACCTTCAGAGTAGAAATACTTGGTTCATTTGATCAAAGATTTCCTCCAATCGCTGCCGGTCACCACCTCGCACTTCGGCTGTGGCCCAACCTCGATAGTCAATCTTTAATAGCTCTTCGCGCACTTTCTCCCACTCAATACTACCTTGGCCCATGGGGACATCGAACGCCTTGCGCATTCCTTGATTCATGGCAATATTAAGGTCAAATTCTTTCACATCCAATTTGCGCACGCGTTTGCCCAGGACTTCGATCCAATGTTGGGGCCAACCCCAACGTACGACATTGCCAATATCAAAGTAGGCTTGTACGTACTCGCTGGCAATCTCGTCGATAAAACGAGCCATTCCCAGTGGTTCAATTAGATAACTAGCCCATACATTTTCGAGCAGAATTGATACCTTTTTCTTATGAGCATGGTCTATGGCGCGCCGCAAAATGTCTTGGGTTTCGCGGTAGTTCTGCAGATACCCAAGCTTGGTATCGTAGCGCACAACATGCAGCACCGAATTCCCTCCGTAGTAATCTGCTTGATCGATGGCACTCGTCAAATCAGGATTACTTGAATTCACGACGCCATGGATGGGCAAATCTACTTTCTCGCTAGCGGCGCGAATTGCCCGCACTTGTTCAGCATCTTCTCTGCGCAACAACGTCTTGATCTCTACACCATCGTATCCAATGTCTTTGAGCATCTTGAGTTTGTCGAGCGGCGTGTCGTTTCCCGTAAGCATGCTGTACTTGACCGCTTTGCGTATTCGCCCGCGCATCGACGAGGCCACAGCCTCTACGGTTGGGGACGCTATCGAAACTGCAGCAACGCCGGTCGTGAAGAGAAAGCCGCGTCGTGAGAGATGAGGAATATACATTTACATTTTGCTCCGAATATCTGCGCCCCTGATCCAATCGGCGACTGGCAACTCAATCGCTAGCTACCACTTCCTTCCATGCATGTTCACTGGTACGTACCAACAACTTGCAGCACCGCACAGTATAATGTCTAGCGCCGCCGGAGCTATGACGCTCATACGGACCAAGTAGTTGAGTTGCCTGTATTTTGTCCAATGACAGAAGGGGATACGATATGTTCGAACATCTAAATCGTCGCGATTTTCATCAGCACACTTTGCAATCGCTGTTAACATGGTCGCTGCTGGAGACCTTATTCTGCGGGGAGGTGCTCTCCCAAGAGGTGAAAGTCATCGCGTCGAAATGGTTGGCCGAGCTGAATGTGATGAGCAAAGATCTGAAGGCCAAGCAGATTGACCAATTGCAATGGCAAAAACAGGTTGAACAGCTTTACGCTACCGTGGATTTGCCTGAGTTATTGAAATTCATCGATTTTGAAAAGCTGACCCACAACATAAAGGCCAAAGAACGGGGAGAGTTAAGTTTGCGAGCAAAGTTTCCGGTCGTTGAGGGATTGCCGACGGACTTGATTTTTGGCCATCAAGTTTTTGCGCTCGACAAGAACCGTTCGGTCGTTCCACATGGCCACGACAACATGGCCACTGCGTTTATCATCTTGCAAGGAGATTTTCGTGGCCGACATTACGATCGCTTGGAGGATGATAAATCACATATGATCATCACGCCGACTATCGACCGCAATTTTGGCTCGGGAGATTTTTCCACAGTCTCCGATTTCAAAGATAACGTACACTGGTTTCAAGCGAACTGTGATCGCGCATTCATTTTTAATGTGCATGTTATGAGCGTCAAACCCGGCCGCACAGGACGTGTATACATCGACCCGCATGGTGAGAAACTTTCCGGTGGACGTATTCGCGCACGAAAAATCGATCACGCAGAAGCCAACAAATTGTACGGCTAGAATTCCCCTTTGTTCAACTTCTTGTTCATTTCTTGCTGCGCAAATAAGCGATCAAGTCGCGGATTTGCGCGGCGCTCAGGTTGTCGAGTAAATTTTCGGGCATCATCGATTGTTCACTTTGCATCATGCGTTCGATTTCCTTTCGATAGATGGTTACCTTTTCGGTCGACGTTTGTAATACAACCGCCGAATCGTTCTCTTCCGTCATCAATCCAGTGACCACACGACCTGAGTCGGTCAGTATGACATGAGGCTGATAATCTTTGGCCATAACCGCGCTGGGATCGAGAATATTAGATAACAAGTATTCCAAATTGCCTCGATCAGCCCCCGTCAACTCCGGTCCAATCGTAGCACCTTCACCAAACAACTTGTGGCATTGACCACATGTCTTGTTAAATAACAATTTACCAGCATCCAGCGAAGGGGCAGTCACGCCACTGGCCTCGACAATTGCGCGCATGCGTTGCAATCGATCTGCCTTCTCTTGAGGTAATTGACGAACCTTTCCCCAAACCTGCGAGACCAGTTCGTTGACATGCGAATCGTTCAAGCTGGTCAATTGTCGAATGAGATCCGCCGTCAGATCTGTACTGGCGATTCTTTTGTCGCGCACACCGGTGAGCATCGTAGTTGCACTATCGATGCGCGACGCGAGTGCAAAAAGTGATAAACGTTTAGCTTCCGGCGACATCTTGGCATAATGAGTTAGCAGTCGTTGAGCGATGGTGCCGTTCATGCATTGGGCAGCCGCTTGTAATGCGTCAAGCTGAAGTTGGTCACTATCAAGCAGACCAGCAACTACTTCCGCCAAGTCTTGGTGGCGCAATTTACGCAGTGACTCTAGCGCGGCTCGTCGCTGCGTCGCTTTGACGGCCGAGTTGGAGGCAATTGCGGCTAACTTTTCTGCCGCAGAGCTGTCCCCTACAACTGCAGCAACTTGCAATAAGAGGTCCTGAACGCTAACGTCACCGATCGCAGTTGCAAAATCGCGAAACGCTGACCAACCCGTGGGCTCATCTATTCGCGGTCGGTCGCTTAACCCGACCAGAATCTCCTCCAGCACCATTTGCACTCTTGCAGGAGTTTGTTCACGAGCCCAGGCGAGAAGAGTATTCAGGGCCGAATTGGTACCAAGCGCCGCAACTCGGCGAACTATGAAACGAGATACTAAATCGATTTGCGATTGCGCCAACAATCTTGTTGCGTATTGGGACTGGTCGCCCACCAATGTCTCAGCAGCATACCAGACCATCAACGGTAAATTATGATCTTCGCTATCTTCGCGATGCGACACCAGTTGGCTGACAATCTCGATACTTGTTGTTGCCGGCAATCGCTGGCAGGCGCTGGCCAAATACAAACGGACAACAGGCGCAGGGTCATTGGCAGCCATCATTGTCAGTTGCTGTGTTATCGGTTGAGAGGGAACACTGTCTTGGCAAGCTATCTGAATCGCCCAACTGCGAACATAAGGGTCTTTATCCTGTAACGCTTGTAATACGGTCTGTTCCTTGATACCGCCGACACAATGCAGCGCCCATAGTCCGCGCAGTCGGTGGCGGGCATCGGTCGTATTCAATGCCAGATTCGTCAAATTTTGTCGCGACAGGTCAGTCAGTTTGCCAGCCGCAGAGCGCTCCTGTAACAACCGGCGTGCGGTTCGCACAAACCAGTCATTCGCATGGCTTTGATAGGCAATCAATTCTGCGTCCGATGAACGACTTAAATCGACGGCAACAGCCGGCGCTTGCCCATAACTGACGCGAAAGATGCGACCATTGGTGCGATCATGTTTCGATGCATCTTTCAGATGACATTGCTGCAAGTCATACCAATCAATCATGTAGACTTGCCCGTCTGGACCACTGCGCAGGTAAAGGATTTGGCTGCTGCGATCGTTGGCCAGTAGAAAATCAGGAGCTCGGTCACCTACATAGCCACTTCCATGAGCGGAAATCAAATCTTGATTGATGCGCGCTCCATGGATGTTGTTCATGAACAACTGATCTCGATATTTTTCTGGCCAAGATCCTCCTAAGTAAAACATAGCCCCTGCGTGCGCGTGTCCTCCACCAGCTTCATCACTACGGTTGTTGCCAGAGTGAGGTCGATCTCCAATCCAATGACGATGCTTGGCAATCGTCTTGATATCGTCATAAGTGAAAGGATTGAAGTGCTTGCCAGCTTGCCGTTGGTAACGACCACCTTGAACGATATGGTAGAGATGCGGAATGACGCATGCCGTCAAGAAACATTGACCTCGATCGTTAAAATCCACACCCCACGGGTTACTCGTACCATGTGCGAAGACTTCGAAGCGATGTTGTACTGGGTGATAGCGCCAGATACCAGCATTAATTTTCGTGCGATCGGCTTCTGCAGTACCGGGCTTGCCGACCGCAGAGTGTGTAAAGACTCCGTGACAGCCGTACAGCCATCCGTCGGGTCCCCAGATAAATGAATTTAATGTTTCATGTGTGTCTTGGTACCCCCAACCATCGAGCAGGATTTTGGGACTGCTATCTGGTACGTCGTTGGCATCGGCATCTGGAATAAAATACAAGTAGGGAGCTGCACCAACCCACACGCCACCAAAGCCAACTTCAAGCCCACTGACCAAGTTGAGGCCTTCAGTAAAAACTTTGCGATTATCAAATCGTCCATCGAGATTTGAGTCTTCGAATATCACAATGCGATCACGTCCTTGGTCCCCTTGGGCTCGCGCTGGGTACTCAAATGCTTCCGCGACCCACAACCGCCCGCGGTGATCGATGGTCATCGCCACCGGTTGCGTCACATCTGGCTCACCGGCATAGAGCTGCGCTTGAAATCCCTCGGGCAGCGTCATGGCTCGCGCTGCCTGCTCTGGATTCAACCGATCGTGAGCGATTTTGTCGAGTTGGGCTTGCTGTTGATAATGAGCCAGCTTGGGAGCTTGGGCATGAAAGCGGAAATCGTCAAAGTTGACATGTCCCCAGGGATCTTGATTGTGATCCACAATACGCAATCGCACGACTTGTCCCTGCCAGGATTTGAGATCCACGATCATGCGGCGCATGGTCTCCGATTCGATACCTGATGCTCTGTGCAATACGTTACCCGATTGCTCGCTAACGATCTCGACGCATGCATTTTCGTGCTTGCCACCACCTATTAGAAAACTGGCCCATGGATGAGTAACCATAAACGGACGACTGATCAACTCACCTATCAACTTGTCGTCATTGCTCCCTTCGAACGTACCGATCCAAAATGCACCTTGATGGGCGCTAACCATGTCATTTCGCCTTGCCCGCACGGTGTCACCAGCCGTGGGTAGTTTGGCAGCAACTGGTCCTCGCCCTTCCCAATCGGTCAAATCACCGGACTCGAAATCAAAGTTCAAAGGTCGATTACCAGCCAGTGCGGGGCGGTATCCTCCCAGTTCATCCTGAATCGCGACACTGGTCATTGCGGTGCGCTGACCAAATGGGTCCTTTTGAGCGAGCCCTGGCACGAAAGGGGATCGTGTCGCTGCGCCGGTGGGCAACTGCAAAAACAGGTGCGTGCCTCGCTTGGTTCCTGAAACAATATCAAGCAACCCGTCGGCGTTTACGTCACCAATTGTGATTTGCGTACCCACGCCGCTGCTGATATCAACCACATGCGGCACAAATTGAACACGCCCAGCCGATCGTTGCATCTCCAACCATACGAGCGTGGCAGGCATCGCGTTACCGTCGTCCTTGTTGGCGTGCGCCCACCAGCGCTTGCCAGTAACGATGTCCAAAAGTCCGTCGCGGTTGATATCCCCAAGCTCCATGGCATGTAGTTGGCTGATGGCGATTCCCACAGGACTGGTCACTGGATCCTTGGTCATGATGTCTACTTTTTCGAACCGATCACCGTGGTCGTCCAATCGGCGAAAATAGGAAAGCCCAAAACCGTGTGCCACTAGCCCTGTGAGAACATCGTTCTTTCCATCGCCATCAATATCAATGGCGAACATCTGTGCGCCACCATTTGGCGAAAAAGTGACAGGATGAAATTTCCATTGCTTGGCGGTATCTGTATCATCTCTTTTGCCTGGGTTCTCCCACCATCCATCTTTCTCCAGCAGATCCATCCGCTGATCGTTATTGACATCTCCGATGCCCATACCGTGTGTAAATTTGTGGTAGCCACGGTTCTCGGAAATGATATGAAATTTCCACATCTTTGTCGGATCTGAGCCAGCATAAGATGCGTAACCGTAGCTGCCTTTGCTGGAACAGACTAAGTCTTTGGTACCATCGCCATCGATATCGAAAATCGCTGGCGACTCGCCATCAGTGACGTCAATAATTGCATACCGCGTCCACATCGAACTCGCAGCGGTTGCTTTTCCTGGATTACGAAACCACCAACTTTCTTTGCCAGGAAACCCCAAAACAATAATGTCAAGTTGTTGATCTCGGTCCACATCTTCGGTGTACATCAGAAAGTTCTCTGAATAACCAACCGGGTTGACCGGCTGGCCGTCATAAAATTGACTCTTCGTTTCAAAATCGGGTCCCCAGTAAATCCATGGTCCAACAATTACTTCGCTTTTCCCATCGCCATTGAGATCACCATAAGTCCCTCCTTCTGCATGAAATTCGTTGCTCAATTGCACTCTTTCAAAACGAATCTCATCCGCTGCAATGGTTTCCCGTCCCATTCCCGCGCACCAAACACCCATTCCGACGCACCAAACAACTGTGAGCATTAGACAGCTAGCGGTCCAACGTCTACATTCTGACAATCGTTGGTTGGCGGATACAAGTTGCAAAGGAGTTCTGAGACTTGTAATCATTCTGTAAAACCCTTGGAAGATTTTTGGGCGGCAAGGAGTGCAGTTTCGTCGAAGAGGTTGGTGACTCTTGCCGTGCGAACAAACCCATTGTCGGTCGGCTGAGGTGTATTCCGATCCGCACAAACAGGCAAAGATAGAATTCTTGGCAGCACAGCGCTGACTGCAGCTCGATTGTAATGAATGGTACAATCCTACTCAACTTCCCCCGTCCAACTCCCGTTCCTATTTCAGACGTTTGCTTGATATTTGGCTTGTGGCGAGTTAGGCAAACGGCAGCAATGAACTTTCCAACGTGCCGGAGCGCTCGCAACCGGCTGCCAATTGATATCAGCAAGCGGTGCAAGCCGTTCGGTATACTTTTAACCACCCCTCGGTTTATCGCGCAGGGAATGAGTTGCATTTTTTGACAGGATTGGTTTTGTGACAAGTAAGAAATGGTTGGCTCTTTCGACCATTGGTCCAGGTATCCTCGTCGCTGCCACCGGAGTTGGCGCGGGAGATTTAGCCACAGCCACTTTGGCCGGCAATGCGCTGGGTACTGGAGTACTGTGGGCAGTATTAGTCGGAGCCAGCATGAAGTTTCTGCTCAACGAAGGACTAGCTCGCTGGCAACTCGCGACCGGCACAACTTTGCTGGAGGGTTGCTTTCAGCATCTCGGAGCGCCAGCGCGATGGATTTTTATGGTGTACATGACTATTTGGAGCTATTTGTTAGGGATGGCCCTAATGAGCGCTTGTGGAGTGACCATGCACGCCATGCTGCCGATATATTCAGATCTTACGTCAGCAAAGATCATTTTCGGGACCCTGCACAGCGCGGTTGCGGTTGGCCTTATCTTGCTGGGTGGTTATCGGCTGTTTGAAAAGATCATGTCGATTTGTGCAGGGATCATGTTTGGCGTCATCTGTGCAACAATGATTGTCCTGCGCCCCGATTACTCTGAAGTGCTGACAGGCATGTTCATTCCAACCATTCCCAAAATTGGCGAAGGGGGACTGGCGTGGACAATTGCCATCTTGGGCGGGATCGGAGGAACCGTAACTATGTTGTGTTATGGTTACTGGATTCGAGAGGAAGGGCGAACTAGCGCGGCTGATCTTCCACTGTGCCGTATCGATTTGGGGATTGGTTATCTGATGACCGCCATCTTTGGTCTAGGAATGATCATCATTGGTAGTCGTTTGGGACACGTCGAAGGTGCTGGTGCGACATTGATCGTGCAAGTGGCCGATATGTTGCGCAACGACCTAGGCGCGGTCGGGCCCGCAGCTCGCTGGGCGTTCTTGATCGGAGCTTGGGGTGCAGTATTCAGCAGTCTGCTGGGTGTTTGGCAAAGCGTGCCCTACCTGTTCGTAGACTGCTGGCGAATGATCAATCGGCCGCAAAAGTCAACCGCATCCACATCATCCAACTGTACAGCGTCGACCAATTGGTTGCACTCACCAGCCTATCGCTACCACTTGTTAGCCATCGCGATCGTACCGATCACGGGACTCTTCTTTTTTGATTTCAAGTCAGCTATGAAAGTTAACGGGATCGTCGGCGCGCTTTTCATCCCCATGCTTGGAATTGTGTTGCTGCTGCTCAACGGCAACGCCCAATTGATTGGCCACTCACAACGCAATTCGTGGATCATTACCTTTCTGCTGATGGCCACTTTAGTTCTCTTTCTTGCCGCCGGAGGTTTTGAAATCGCAGACAATCTTCGATGACTGGTCAGTAGAGTATGCCTGTCATAATAAGTGACTTCCGCCAAGACGATATGAGTCGTTACCGCGAAATCGTTTAACCGCGTGCCCATCGGGCGGCGCGTTCAGCTTTCCAATCGTTTGCTGGCCTGGCTGGTACATGCTTCCGATCTCAGCAAAACAATAACTCGTGCTTAGCGCCCTTTTGGGCACGCAAGTGGCACTGTCCAACAAAGAGTTTTCTATTCGGCTCGCCTACTAACTAAACTATACGGCATGGACAGTGACGACATAATATGACGATTGCGTTAAACTGATTTCCGCAGAGTCGTCCGATTCAACGAGTCGAAGCCAGCGAGTCGAGGTCAAAGTATTATGTTTATGGCGGACAAGCATAATGTTCTAAGACACCGATCCAATTTGTCTCAAGTTGTATTCTGTTTCATTTCGCTGATACTATTGCTGTTGATATTACCGCTGTGTGCTACGCCTGGTGCACTTGCAGAAGAGCCACTGCTGTTTCAGACTCGCATTCAACCACTTTTGGCTGAGATGTGTGGCAAGTGCCACGGTGAAAAAAAACAACAGGGCGGTTTGCGACTCGATACAGCGTTAGGATTGGTCCGCGGTGGCGACTCAGGCCCCGCTGTCGTGGCTGGCGGTGCCGAAGAGAGTCTACTCTATCAATTGGTCCGCAGTGGACAGATGCCACCCAAAGGAAATCAGCGGCTTACCGATGAGCAAATCGAATTGATTGCTCAATGGCTCAGCCAAGGTGCCAAGGTCGGAGATCATGCTGTGGATCGACCCTCAGTCACCGACCAGCAGATCGTACCATTGATGTTACTGAGATGTTCGCCGTGCCACGGTGGGCGTCGTAAGGAGGCTGGACTGGATCTGCGAACGAAGGACTCCATGCTGCGCGGAGGCAAATCGGGACCAGCAATCGCCTTGGGAAAGCCACTCGATAGTTTGATCGTCAAGCGCATTGAATGCGGCGACATGCCACCTCGGCGTCAATTGGTTTCCGTCAGCATCAAGCCGATGGAGGACAGTGAATTAGAATTACTAAAGGCATGGATCGCAGTTGGTGCTCCGACATGGAAGCCCTCTGACAATGACCAAGGAGCAAAGCACAAGGAAGCTAGCGACGATGTTCGCAGATTTTGGTCCTTTCGCCCTTTGACCCGCCCTAACCCGCCACCTGCACAGTCACTTTCGGCGCACGATCGCATTCGCAATCGGATTGATGAGTTTATTCTCGATAAGCTGACACAACAGAATTTGAACTTCTCCCCTGAAGCCGATAAATCTGTATTGTACCGGCGCGTCCACTTCGATTTGGTTGGATTGCCTCCAGAGCCTGAGGATGTCAAAGAGTTTGTGGATGATCGACATCCACAAGCTTACGAAGAACTCGTGGAGCGGTTGTTGGCTTCACCTGGACATGGCGAACGTTGGGGACGTCACTGGTTGGATGTCGCGGGATATGCTGACTCGGAAGGTGCCCAAAATGAAGATCGTGTCCGACCTGACATGTGGCGATACCGTGATTATGTCATCCGCGCCATGAATTCGGACAAGCCCTACGACCGATTCCTACATGAGCAGTTGGCGGGAGACGAACTGAGCGAATTTACGTCTGACGAGGGCGTCTCGGACGAAATTTATGACAACTTGGTGGCGACCGGTTTCTTGCGGACTGCTCCCGATCGAACATTTGCGAACATCACGAATTTTGTCCCCGACAGGCTGGAGGTAATCGCCGATGAGATTCAGATCTTGGGTTCCGCAGTACTTGGATTAACGCTTCACTGTGCTCGTTGTCATGCTCATAAATTTGATCCGATTTCGCAAGCAGATTATTACGGCTTGGCAGCCCTGTTGAAAGATGCATTGGACGAGCATGATTGGCTGGGACCGGAGCAACGAACTTTAAAATCAGTCACCACTGCGGAACGCCAAGCTTGGTTGCAACACGAGCAGGCAATTTCAATGGAACTGACTCCGCTGAAGGACCAACTGAAGACTGAAACCGATGCCGAAGCGAAAAAGCGACTTGAATCACGTATCAAAGAGATTGAGTCTCGTCGCCAGGCGGAACCTAAGATTCGTGCGCTGTGGGGTCGCGGTGATCCTTCACCGACATTTTTGCTCAAGAGAGGAAACTACTTGACTCCTGGACCGGTTGTTGCCCCTGGTATTCCTACTATTTTCGTTTCATCTGCGCACGACTTCCGTATCGAACCACCATGGCCAAACGCCAAGTCGACGGGGCGAAGATTAGCGCTGGCTCGATGGCTAACGCGTCCCGACCATCCTCTGTCCGCTCGAGTTATCGTCAATCGCATTTGGAAACAGCATTTTGGTATAGGCATAGTCTCGACTCTCAGCAACTTTGGTGTTACCGGAGCGCTGCCAACTCACCCCGAGTTACTTGACTGGTTAGCGAGCGAATTGGTGCGACACGATTGGAGTCAAAAAGCAATCCATCGATTAATTCTCAATTCCACAACTTACCGCCAGTCGTCACTGGTAACACGCCAGCACCTCAGCAGCGATCCCGATAATCGTTTACTTTCTCGAATGCCTTTGCGCCGATTGGAAGCGGAGATAGTCCGCGATAGCCTGTTGTTCGTCGCCGGGCGGCTCAATGGTGCGCCCTTTGGTCCTCCGGACGCCGTCGATGTGCGCGCCGATGGCTTGGTTTCGTCCAAAGATTTTGCTGAAGGTGGGCGCCGCAGCGTTTACGTACTCCATCGACGTACAAAACTCCCCACGCTGTTAGAGAACTTTGATTCGCCACAGATGGGGCCAAATTGTGTTGAGCGCGGGGAATCGAACGTTGCTCCACAAGCTCTCCATCTACTTAATAACGCGGCAATTCAAAACCTAGCAAAGCACTTCGCTCAACGGGTTATCAGGTTGACTGGGGAAGATTCTCAAAACTGGATTATTCAAGCACATGCTTTGGCCTTCGGCACAGCTTCGTCGAATGACGAGCTTGAACTGGCTAGACAAGGGTTTGCGGAGTTGGTCGAACAATGGCGCCAGGAATTGCCCGCTGAATCAGATCGTCAGATTCGTGTTCGTGCCCTTGAAAGCTATTGCCATGCGCTCATAAATTCGGCAGCCTTTCTATATGTCGATTGATAAGTTTATGTCACTAAACCAAAGTTCGCGGCGAGAGAATAATGTGCCTGTTGACGCAGGTGCGACTAGACGCCAATTTGTACAAGTAGGCTCGACATTGATGATGGCGGCGATCACTCAATTGCTCGATCGTGATGCAGAGGCGATTGGGGCTGATTCGGTGCGCAGCTCATACAACCTTGTACCGCGCAAGCCCGACCACGCTCCCAAAGCCAAGTGTGTGATTCACTTGTTTATGAACGGTGGTCCGAGCCAGATGGATTTGTTTGATCCCAAACCCGAGCTTGCTCGCCGTCATGGCGAAGATTATTTCAATAAAATAGCGGGTGAAGTTGAATTCCCAGAGGCTGCCGGGGCGCTGCTGAAAAGTCCATTTGCCTTCGCGCAATATGGGCAAAGCGGGACGTGGGTCTCTTCGGCAATGCCATATTTTGCAAAACAAGTTGATCGAGTTTCCCTGATTCGATCAATGTATTCAACCAATTTGACGCATGAACCTGCCCTGTACAAGATTCAATCTGGCAGCGAATTTATCGGACGACCAACGATCGGCGCATGGGTCACGTATGGTTTAGGGAGCGAAAACCAGAATCTACCAGCGTATGTCGTCCTGGATGATCCGCTTGGGTTGCCAGTCAACGGTATCGATAACTGGACCAGTGGCTATTTGCCGCCACAATTTCAAGGCACACGATTTCGCGCCACAGGCGCGCCGCTGTTGGACCTGAAACCCGATTTTAGCGAGCCTGAGTCGGTAACCCAGTTGGAGCGAAATGTCCTCGCACGATTTGATAAGCTGCATGAAAAACAGCGACCGTTTCGCCCTCAACTGTCAGCGCGAATATCCAGTTACGAATTGGCAGCACGAATGCAAATCGCCGCTACCGATGCGTTGGACCTTTCACAAGAGACTCAAGCCACTTTGAGTATGTATGGAATCGATCGTCCAGCAACAGAATCGTATGGCCGTCGCTGCTTGATCGCGCGACGATTGATCGAGCGCGGCGTGCGATTTGTGCAACTATTCATCAATGGCCAGATTTGGGACAACCATAACAATATTGCCACTTCACTACGCGAAGCTTGCGAGCGAACCGACCAACCAGTCGGCGCCTTGTTAGCTGACCTCAGCCAGCGCGGCATGCTGGACGACACTCTGGTTCTATGGGGCGGCGAAATGGGGCGGCTACCGATCGCACAGTTGCCAAGCAACAAAGATGCAAGTAAGGCGGGACGCGATCACAATAAGAATGCTATTTGCGCTTGGTTAGCGGGAGGGGGAGTAAAGAGTGGTTGTGTAATTGGAAAAACAGACGATTTGGGCTTTAGCGCTGTGGAGAACCGGATCAGTATCGAAGATTGGCACTCAACGGTACTTCATTTGTTGGGCCTCAATCATGAAACCCTGGCCATTGAACGCAACGGGCTTAACGAACGATTAACTGGAGTGACTCATCCGCGCATCATCAAAGAGATCATTCGTTGAATTCGATTCTGGTTGCAAGCTGTTAAGTTAGTCAGTGAATGACGGCAAGGAGGATTTGTTTCTAGTTCTTATCATGTGCGGTCGATGTATGCGGTGATGAGGCAAAGGATTGCTTCAATTGGCTCAGCTTCAGAGGGATCGACCGTCATGAAACAGTTTTCTTTTGTATTGCTAGCTTTGGGAGTGCTGAGCGGCAGCGCGTTACCGCTTCACGCGCAATATTATGGACCAGAGCATAACAACCACAAACTGGACCGATATCGCAACAGCATGTGGCCAATGCCGTTTCGCTCACAAGACACTTGTTCCGTGCTAACTTACTTTGAAGTCCAACGCAACAAGGGCTGGCAACTGGCCAATACGCTCGGTACACATTGCTTCGATCCATTGAAAAACACGATTTCCGATGCAGGTTACGCACATATCGAGAGCATTTTGCGTAAAGCACCGCCAGATCGCCGAGTCGTGTTTGTACTGCGAGGCGCCGACGATTCTCAAACTCGTAAACGAATCGAAGCCACTCAAGTGGCGATCTCGAAGTTAGTACCCACCGGCGCGTTACCTGAGCTGTACGTCACTACCGCCGAACCATTGGGATCATCCGGCGCCTATCAAACCGCAGTACATCGCGCCATCATGGAAACCGTTCCACCACCCCGTCTACCTTCCGATCCAAACGCAGGTACAAACGGCAGTTCACAATAGTCACATAGGCGAGCAACAGAAAAAACTTTCCAGTGCACCGGAGGGCTCGCGCTTCAGCTAATTGATTTAGTACAAGCGGCGCAAGCCGTCCGGTATACTTAGATCTAACTGCCGCTCACCTTTCAGATACGCTTTCGAATGCAATCGACGGGAAATCAAACAACGATCATCTTGTCGCTTGCAAGCAACGTTATAGTTGTCGGATGTGTTTGCTCGGCTGGTAAGCAGCTCAGAGGCTTGGCGAGCACGGTTGATGAAGATCACCGGCGGCAGGTTGCTTGCTAGACTTCTAGCTGCTCGTCGTCAGCGCTTACGTGAAATAGCTCAACACATGGGTGTTGACTATTTGGCCAGCCTCGGTGGCTGTCTAGATCGAAAACGATACACGTAAGATTTCAGGAGCACACCGGCGATATTCTATCCGGTGGCTGTGGCTACAATGGGCGTTTGAAACTGTGTTGCAAGACAACTCATGTCGCCAAGCGCCCTGCCAATGACGAATCGCTTGAATCTAGATGAGACGATCGAGATTGACCCGAAAGTTGATTTCGCTTGTAAGATGCTGCTGGGTAATGAACAGTACACGCATCTCACTGTTCACTTTCTAAACGCGGTCCTCAAGCCGCTGGTGCGGATCAAGTCGGCACTGA
>CAZVBC010000060.1:0-25183 GCA_964625155.1 uncultured Pirellulaceae bacterium | reverse complement strand
GTCGAAGTAGGATCCAATTTGCGCATGTGGCAAGCCGATATGGTCGGACGTGATGACCGTCGCGGAACCTACGTACCACCGGAAAAGAGAGACAACCCTCCCAAGGGCTTTGCCTTCACAGTTGCCAGTGATCGAGTCTTGCGATGGACCACCGCCACCGATGCATGGTTGTTTGGTTATTGGTACTGGGACTGGTCCGATCAAAGCGTCCAGGTGGCCTCGATCGATGTCGACACCGGTACGATTCGAACTCGTCACGCGAGCGGTTATGGCGTGCGCGAGAATCAACGATTTTTCGCCTTCAACTTACTCGAAGAACTTGACTCTGCCGGCGAATGGTACTTGGATCGCGAACATGGTGATCTTTATCTTTTTCCTAAGCAACAAGATCGCCAAGGCGTTGCCACGTTATCGCTCAATACCCAGCCGCTGATCAAGACAAATCAAGCTTCCTACGTGATTTTCCGCGGGTTGATGCTGGAGGTTACTCGTGGTGACGCGATTCATATCCAAGATGGCCAGCACGTTGTCGTCGATCGCTGTGATCTTGGCAACTTGAGCGGGAAAGCGGTGGTAGTGGAAGGCGGAGATAGGCATTCGATTCGCAATTGCTTTGTCCATGACACAGGTGCCGGAGGTGTCCGACTCAGCGGCGGCGATCGCGCGACACTCACTCCGTCCGGGCACACGGTGGAGAACAACGAGATCACGCGGTTCTCTCGACTGCGAAAGACCTATGCCGAAGCCATTGTCCTAGACGGCGTCGGCATGCGAGCGGCACAAAATCACATCCACGACGCGCCACACGCGGCTATTCATTTCATGGGAAACGATCACCTCATCGAGCTCAACGAGATCCATCACGTGTTGACCGAGAGTGATGATGCCGGCGCGATCTACAGCGGCAGGCGGCTAACTTATTGGGGTAACATTGTCCGCTACAATTATTTACATGATATCCAGGGCTTGCCACCGGAGAAAACTCGCTTCCGACGCATTCTGACGCATGGGGTTTATTTGGATGACGCGCTTTCAGGCATCGAAATCAGCGGAAACGTATTTCGGCGCTGTAGCAATGCCATTTGCGTGAAAGGCAGTGACAATCGTCTTGATGCGAACGTGATCATCGAGTGCCGACAGTCGATTTCGGACCACAGCCGAAAGCCTGGGGGAACTTATTCCCAGCCATTGCGCTTCGACCAGCCGGATCGGCTTCCATTGGAGTTGGACGTAACGATACTCAACGATATTCTTTCGGTGCCCTACCGTAGTCGCGTTTGGCGTGAACGATATCCAGGCTTGGCAACGAGTCTTGAGCAAACCTACGGACCATGGCGGGTCAGCATTGTTGGTAATGTGCTGGTGGCCACACCGGGGATTCAAGCGACCGAATCGATGACCCAGCTCGGGCGAATCGAAGGCAACCACGTTTGGTCGGAGTCTTTCCCGCCAGAAGATTCTCAAGGCATGGCTGACTGGCTCTCATTGATTCCATCTCGAGTGCCCGATTTTCCACCTATTCCGTTTCACCGTATCGGTCGTCAACGGGTTGATCGCACCTCTCGGTGATGGCGGCAGCCTAGGGAAATGGGCGGATTTCAAGCTTTCTTTTGGTTCCGGCGGCATATCTTCGTGTCCGCAACGGAGATTGGTGAGGAGCGTTGATGAGCAGAAAACGATGCGTGGATCGCTAAATCGCAGTCTTGCTGAGGCAAGCTTGCGCAATTAGAGCAGCAGAGATCACCAAAACCGGTGAATAACCGGGTGATACTTGTAACGGTTGTAGCACATGACACAAGGAAATCGCATTTTTGTTTGCATCACTTAATCCGGGTAGTGCGGGTCGCCCTCGTTGTCCGACATATGCTTGCTTTGCCCGATGTGTCGAGCAGCTTACAACTAGTCATCGAAGACAAAATAATGTGTCGATACCCTCGACATCGAAGAGAGCGGGACGCTGGTCGTTCCCCAGGGCTCCATGGAAGGGAGCTCAGAGCGCGCTGATCTGCGCAGGATTCTTCGTGAGTCGAACAAGCTAGGGATGGCTGAAAAGGGAGGTGCTCGGATGGTTGCACCAAGGCTCGCAATTGTATTGCTGGTGGCAATCGCGATGCAATCTGGTTGTGCAGGGTTGCAGGACGCGGACTATTCTTTCGCAAATCACGTTCGGGCGGAAGCATGTTGGCTTTCTAAGACGACGCTGAAAGAGCGTCGTGCTTGTAGCCAAGATTTTGAAAAGGGTTGGAAGCGAGGGTTTTACGATCGCGCGAACGGGATCGTTTGTGATCTGCCCCCAGTTCCACCTCCTTGTTATTGGAACGCCAAGTATCAGAATTGTGAAGGGCAAGCTGCCATCGCAAATTGGTACAAGGGTTATCAGTGTGGAAGCGCATCTGCGGAATCAGCAGGCTTTCCATATTTCCACAATATTCCAACTGGTCCAACTGCGCCAGTTATCAATCGACCAGGATGCGGTGCTTGCTACGCTCCTGAATGTTGCCAACCTAGTTGCCAAGCTTCGACGGAAGGCTTTGTCGCACCCGTACATCAGTACGGAGAATCGTTTGGCTTGATCGGTCCAGCCGGCGCTTCGCTTTCAGATACTACACCGAAGATTCGCATGGTCTCAACGACTGGCAACTAACAAACACTCAATTTACGCACACCACAATGACATGGATGTCATTCTGCGAGCCGAGTTGCTCGCACGAAATTCCAGGGAGGGTCTAGTATGAAACTCAAATTTTCGAGCCTGATCGCGATAGCGGCAAGCATGGGTGTGATCATGGTAGCCAACGTTGGCTGCGTCAGTTGCACTCGCCATGCGATTCCAGCATATCGATTGCCAACTCAGTTCGAAGCTCCCAGCCGCTGTAATCTATCCCCAATTAATTTTGCAGTCTTGGGCAAAGAAAGTAGCGCTGACCACACGCTAGGTACAGGCGATGTCCTGGCATTGATTGTTCAAGGGATCATTCCACCTTCTGCAGAAGAACTGCCACCGATTATCCAAGGGCAGTCGACGTTGATCCGCGAATATTATCCGCCCAACGGATCGCTCTTGGGACCCGCCGTCGGTTTGCCAGTTGCCGTGGACATGGAAGGCAAGCTGGTATTGCCCTTGGTAAAGCCGGTGCATGTCGAAGGCCAAACATTATTGCAAGCAGCCGAATCGATTCGCAAAGCGTACGTCGAAGAAAAACTGGTCATCGAAGGGAAAGATCGTGTCAATTTGACATTGGTCAAGTCACGTGTGAATCGCGTGTTGGTGTTGCGCGAGGACGCCTCGCTGGAAGCCGCTCAACTGATGCCGCGCAGTTCGTCAGTACTTCACAAACGGGGTAGCGGCATGGCAGTGGACCTGCCTGTCAGCGAATCCGATGTTCTACACGCACTGATTGCCAGCGGTGGACTTCCTGGATTAGATGCAAACAACGAAGTATGGATTTTGAGAAAAACAATGAATGCTGCGGAAACTCTCAATCAGATCCATGCTCGATCCGAAGCTGGCGATGCTCCGGCAGAAATCATGGCTGGAGTGTCGGCTCATCTGCAGGCGATACGTATACCACTAAAACTGTGTCCAAATGAACCCATCCCGTTTGCGACTGAGGATGTGATGTTGCGAGATGGTGACGTCGTTTACGTTGAACCACGGCGCAATGAGTACTTTTACACTGGTGGCCTACTGCCCGGAGCACAGATACCATTTCCGCGCGACGAGGATCTCGACATCATCGAAGCTATCGCTTTGGCCAACGGTTCCGTGGGTGGATTTGGAGGGGCCAGTTCTGCGGTTTTTCGAGCCGGTGCCGGACCTGGAAACATCATTCCACCTCGCCGCGTTCTGCTGCTAAGAAAACTGCCCAGCGGTGGTCAATTGCCAATTCGCGTCGACTTAGCTCGCGCGATGCAGAACCCCGCTGAACGGATTCGCATCATGCCCGGCGACTATATCATGATGTACTATACACCTGCGGAGATGACCGGCAATGTGGCCTTGAATATCTTGAATTTCAACTACGTTGTCCGATGATCGAGTACTACTGACCATCCGATTTGATGCGCTGGACGACCCAATGGTCCATCCAGCGCATTGCCCGACCGGTATCGTCGCGACCAATGTATCCTAAATGTCCGCCGTGCCGAGTAAACTCCAGATTCACGTTTGAAGAATGTTGTACGGAGTGAAATGACTCTGCAGGCACAATCGGGTCATCCTGGTCGACCAGGATAGTTGTTGGTGGAATGATTTTGGACAGCCAACGCTCTGAACTGCAAACGGAATAGTAGTGCTCGGTGTTTTCAAAGCCTGCCAGCGGAACGGTATAGCGAGCATCGAATTGACGTATTGTCTTGATCATTGGCCGGCGAGTGATGGCTCGCCACTCAGGCCACACTTCAGCGCGCTGAGCAACTTGCTTGGAGAGCATGTGCAAGTAATAGCGAGTGTATACCATGCGCGATGGTCGCTCCATGTTGTCAGCACATCGCGACAGGTCAATGGGAGGTGCGACTGCCAACGCGCGGCAGATTCGAGAAACTTCCAGATTGACTCGCAACTCTCCGCTCGAGGCCTCTCCGAGCATCTTCAGTAGGATTGCACCCCCTAACGAAAAACCAACCAAGTAAATCGGCGCGCGTGGATAACATCGACCTGCAACCTCAACTACAGCAGCCAGATCTTCACTCGAGCCAGCATGGGCTGGTCGACCACCATGTCGGAGCCCAGCACCACTTCCCCGTAAGTCCATGCGCCAACAGCGTACACGATTGCAATTTAGCCTATGCGCAATGCGCTGCATGTAGGGACTTCTGTGGCAACCACCTAATCCATGCACCAAGATAACAATCGGGCAATCATCTGCGAGCATTCCGCCAGATTCTTGATGCGCTACAATTGACTCGCCGTCAGGTAATGGCACCTTGATCAAGTCAGCACGATACGGAGGTCGCACGCCGTGTGTTAGAGACCCGAAAACGGTTTGTAAATGACCATTGCGAAGCAATAAATGTGGGTGGTAAGGCAACATGATCAAAAAGAGGAATAAGACGAAAATACGTGTCCGTCGTATATGGCGCTCGGAAAGAAAGAGTTTATCCGCTGGTCCAAATCCGTCCAGGCTCGCTCGGTTTGATCTGCTAGTCGCCACCGAGTAATTTGACACCGCGACGTTGATAAAGCGAAAGGCATTTGGCGGATTACTTGGCGGAAGGTGTTAAGCACCCGATTTTCCTCAGGTTTACCCGCTAAAGCCAGGCGCCAATGCGTATTGGTTGACGGAAAGTGGCGCTGTCCAATTAGAAATGTGCGATGATTTCCCCCATTACGATCATCGGCTGCATTTTCCTGTCGCCTCCCAGTCGGTCCAAGCTTGCGCATACCGACGCAAGAACAGGTCACAGTCTCCTGCGGACAGTTCTTGGCGGTCCCAGGCACTGGAGATGCACAATTGTCCCCAATTGATGCACAATCCCAGCGACAGACGAGTATTTACCCGCACTGGGGGCACGCCGAGAATGCTTGTTAAACGGGCGTCGCCAATTACTCGCTGGTTATCCTCCTCGGGAAAGTATCGATCCACGCCGCGCGACACGTCCCCTGCGTACGTCAGTACGACACTCGCCATGCGCTGACAATGATTCACTAACCATTTCATCAAACGAGGATGTTTTTTCACAGCTTGTAGAACGCTAAGAAAGTCAAATGGTAAATTCGTCGCCTTGATCGCTGCCGTTTCCATTTGAACACTCTGCAACAACTTAGGCCAGTTTGCACATTGAGCATACGTGCGCCCAAGAAACGCAAAACTCATGCGATTAGCCGCCGGCATGCGTAAATCGGCTCGTAATCCACGCAAGTCGTAAGGCATCAAGATTCGCAGACGGTTTCCGGACCTCGTTCGCCCGAACTCCGAGTTCCACTGACAGGCAACGTGAAATAAAAGCGCCAATGCCAAATCATTCAACCCAACTTGTTCCGCCTGAGCTCGCCGTGTTATCGCCACTGAAACCGATCGTTTGAGGATCAAATGCCGAGCACATTGTCGTGCACCATCATCGCCGTCCTTCAAGTGTTCTCTGCCACGCGGTGCATGAATTGGTTCTGGAGTATCAAACAGGAAATACTTTGTGTTGCGCAATCGTTGCCAAGAGGTCACGGAGCTGCGTAAGGGGCTGGAATCTTTAGTAAAGATAAATCTCTCGCGCAGAAACTGAGGATCGATTTTGTCTATTTTAATTTGAGTTCGCGCTTCCGAGCGACTCTGAGCATACGCGCTGAGCACGTCGATCAACATACGTCGCACGCCGACACCATCGCTGCACGCGTGGTGGATCTGCACCAAGATTACGTATTCGGTCGAAGTGTCGACGTACCAAAACCGCACGCCACACGATTTCTCAATATCCAACCGGTCAAGTCGATTTTCCAGTGCGATATCAAGTGTGTTGGTCAAGCATAAATGTGGTGTCACAGCCGGATCGTAATGCCATTCCCAAGACGTTCCATGTCGCACAGCGCGCGATGCAAATAAGGGATGACGATGTACGGCAGTGTGCAACGATCGGCGGAGCGTATCCACATCCAGAGGAGTGGAAAAGTGCATTTCGATGAACGAATTCATCGGCCGCTGAAGTGTGTCCTCGAGCATTAAGTAATGCTCAAACGGAGTAAAAGGTAGAGGAAATAATTCGTTTGCGAAATTCTGTCCCAGTGGCTCAGGTGGAGGATTCTCGCCTTTCACATCAGCCATGTAATGCCTCACCGCCATCAACGACCAAAGTTTGCCCTTGCACTAGATCGCTCAGAGGGCTGGCCAAAAACAAAATGGCATCAGCGACATCCTCAGGATTCAAACTTCGCCCACTGACGAATCGTCGCTGGCTGACAGCCGAAAACAACTGCTCACTCCCAGGAAAACTGCGCGTCGAATCAGTCTCGACCAATCCAGCCAGCAATACGTTGAAATTGATTCCTTGATTGCCTAATTCGAGTGCCAGATGTCTGACGAGACTTTCCAGCGCGGCTTTCGATGCACCAATTAAACCATAAGCAGGCAATGCTCGATGAGATCCATGGCTGGACAGGGCAATGACTTTTTTGCGAGTGTCGTTACTCTTCAACAGAGGCAACGCAGCTTGCGTCAACCACAGCAGGGCTTGAACGTTGGTGGCAAAAGTTGATTCGAAATGCCGTGGAGCAGCCTCCATCAACGGACGAAATCCTCCTGAGGCAGCATTGCTGATGAGAATGTCCAGCCTACCAAACTCATTCCCAACGAATTCCAACATACTGACGATATCTTCGCGTTGGCTAACATCTGCTTTCACAGTCGCGGCTCGGCATCCAAGCAAAGTGATCTGCTCAGCTACTTCCTTGGCGGCAGATTGACTCGTTACGTAGTTGATTATCACGTCGCAACCAGCTTGCGCCAGACGCAACGCAGCGGATCGTCCAATGCCGCGCGATGCTCCTGTTACCAAGGCGACTCGCCCACTGAGGTCGATCATCGAGTGTTCCCTTCAGCCAGTGGGAGGACGGCTGAATCGATTCCGCCAACCCAAGCAATTTGATAATCTAAAACATCCAAGATGACCGTGTCGTCGTTTCCATAGAGTGTGAAATCGAAAGAGGCCGAACTGGCGTCAGTTGAGTTCCAGCGCACGTGAACCATACACGCTTCCCCTGGCCATGGATTTCTGTGCAACTGAATACGTCCGAAGCGTGCAGGAAGAGTTGTACCAGGCGCAATCTTGTTCCATGCCAGGATGCCAGTCGCGTACAAACATGCGTCCAGCGCAGCGCTGGGCAAGATCCAACCGCGAACATCGCGAGATCCTCCAGCCAATTCGATCAAGATAGGAGCAGAAATCTTACCCACCAAGCTGTTCTCGACGATCGCATACTTACGCAACTTTTGTAGCGGAAATCCGCCGAAGAATTTTTCTCCTGGGCCGCAATAGGTAGGAATCTGCCACACCAAACCTTCCGGAACCGCAACGCGGACGTTGTTACTTGAGTGGCCTTTAATGCCGATGACTGCTTGCAAGTGCACGCGATCCGCTTGGACCAAGCGGCCATCTCGAGCCCGAAAGTCGCCAACCAATCGACAGTCGATGGCTCCGTTTGCCTGGACCTTGGTTTGTACTTTGACACTCTGAGGCTGGTCAGTAAAACACCTCAAGCCCTGTACTGCAACGACATCTTGCAATTCCAAGTTTTCGCTTTGCCCAAGTCGCTTGGCGGCACCTTCGAGTAAAAATTCGCAGCCCACGACGATTGGCAAAATTGGGTGTCCATCTAATTGATGTTCTACGAGGAACGGATCTTTTTCTGGATACAACGTTCCAACAAATTCTTGCCCATCATCGACTAATGATCCTGAGGACGTATTTAACAAGGGTGTACGTATTTCCTTGTCGTGTGACGGCTGGTTCGTGTCGACAAGATTCTCGGCAGGATAGAACAGACGATAGTATCGATCGTCCGTGATTAGGATTTCGCTCTCAGAGGCGTCGCCCTCCAACTCACGTATCAGATGCGTTAAACCCTCCTGGGCTGGCATGAACTGCATATCAATCATTTCCAGCGCCAGTTTGGTTTCAGGCTTGACCGCCATGCCGATATCACCCCAGGCATGCCAATGAAATCCGACCGCAGTGACTTCAGGACGCGAGCGTCTCAGCCAGTCGATTTGCTTACACAGCATATCATTTGACAGTGAATAATCCGTATGTCCGTTGGCTCCAAATCGGCCACTGATTGAGCCAAAGCCGACAAAATAACGCAGGGGATCTTGCTGAGTCGCAGCGATCAGCGCGAGCGTACCGTCAACTTTGGCAGCTAAACATTGGTGTACTTTTTCGAGCGTTTTTCGTTCAAATTTCGCGTCTTTACCGACCCCTGCACCATGCAATACACCTTCAATCGGTCCCGACATGGCACGCACCTTTGCCAATGTTCGTTCGAGACAGAATCGATCGGAGATATCGCAACTGTGATAATGGGCTTCGATTCCTTGAGAAGCCAAGCGTCGCAAGGTTGCGTCAATCTCGAGTCGCTTCTCCATGTTCTGCCATGCATTGATCGGGTTTTCACCGCGCTGGCGCGCTTCCGACATGACCTCAATTCTCAACTGACGCAGACCATCGTCATTGAGGTCATGGAGAGCAGGATTGATTTTCGGCAAGGGTTGTGTGCCCAATAGATGGAGTCGCAATCCATAACGCTTTGCTAGTTGTTCAGCCACAAAGGCGGTGATCCCTCGCCCACCACCAGTGCAAACCCAAGTCGCGCCACGACGAATGGAAGCCTGTTTCGTGGAAACAGGTTTCGCGATAGCACGCACTACATGACGCACTTCGTTCAGATACGCGACTTCAATATCGAAATTAGGTGTTGCCAGTTCGTTCCAAACGTGAGTCACGATCTGGGCGGGTGATTGGTACCCAGATGTGTCGAGAATCTTGATGGGAAGCGTGCGATATCCTTGTACCCATCCTTCGATAAATATCGATTTGAGCAGACCGGCGAGTCCACCCCCTTCTGCAGAATACAGATTTCCGGACAAGCCAAAATCGCCACCCAGTGAGCTGACAGCAACTAAACTGGCGTCATCAACTAGACCAGCTTCCGTAATCTTCTGAAACCAACGTTGACACAACCAATAGGGAGCCAATATCCCGACCTTCCGACGATGTTCCCAAGTGTTTGGGTCTAAGCCGAACTTGGCGTCAGCGTCCAAAGGCGTCGTGAGAAACAAATGAGGTATCGGACCATGGTGCCAAAGGCGATCAAAAGCCTCGGCCCATTCTCTCTCTGCCTGGCAATCCGGCAAAGCAAAGACGGTAACTCCGACGCTTTTAAGCCTAGCTTCCAATTGTTTTGCAACTGGATTATCGCCGACGATAATCGCAGCTCCTGACCATTGCGGTTGCCGATGAATGCCCTGACGCAACGGCGCTGGGCACATGCGCAGAACATAACGCGAAGCAATTGGACGCTGGTTACGTCCTTCAACCGAATCTGATTCATGCCGATTTATTTGCGTTGGGTTCGACACATGCTCGACTTCAGGATCTCGATGTGACTGGATGGCCACAGCAGGTGCTTGAGGCGATTCGGGTAAATCGTCAACCTGAATGCGTGTCTCCTCAGGTGCAGCAAGATGTCCGTGATTTCGCATTTGTATCACCAGGCATCGATCATCAGCACTAAAACCGATTCGGGCCGACCAATTCTGAATATCTTGTGTGTCCTGTGCGGAGGCAGTTAGTCGAGATTTCTCAATGACGATTACACCGTTGCGATTCTCCAGAGAATTGAAAGACATATTGCGAAAATCCCAGGCCGAAATCTGGAAACTGTGATGGGGTTTCCATGACTTGGCCTGCTCGATCCACTCAGCACGCTTGTCACTCCGGTACGCAATGGCTTGCAAGTCCCCGCAGATTTTCTGAAGATCTTCGTATATACTGAAGGCACTTAGCGGACTCGCAATCTCGTCCTGGATGTCTAGTAACCTGACGGACATGAGCATCGCATCATCGGTCAACCAAGTACAATAGGTCCGCTGGCCTGGAGCTCCAAACTGCACGGATCCACGTGTCCCAACTTTTGAGATGACTAAAGGAATCCCCTGACCAGCGACCATCCACTCGGGAACGCGGTACCGCAGCAACCAATGTGTCTTGCCAGTTTCTTCCGCAACTGGCACTGAGGTCTCTGAATTCCAACGCTCCCAAATAGTCTGAACCGTCAGGCACTTGTCCAGCGGTAATTCATTCTCGTCAACCAAGCAAACCGATTGGTCCTGTACATTCGTGCACATAGTGTCAGCGGAGCTCGAAGATTCACGCGGGCATTTTGTAATCGCCAAATCGCTGAGGCGACAGCGACTGGCCATGGCCCACGCATTCACAGTTTTACCATCAATGACCGCTTCGTACCCGAGTGCTGATGTCGCTTGGTCTTCTCGCGATGTCGTTTGCTGTTCAACGTGATCGCCAAGAGCGACTCGAGCGAATTCTGGTACGGGGTATCGATTCTCCAGTGTGGAAGCGTCTCTGGGGCGTTCAGGAGAGTCGACCTGTAAAGGTGTTAATCCCTGAGCGACTTGAGCGTTTTGGGATCGCAACATGTCGAGAACTTGACGCAAGGTGCGATACTCTGCCAATGCCAAGCGGCGATTGTCCGCGACTACCGCATCGAGCGAAAATACTTCGCGCAATTCTCCAAACAGTTGTGCCTTCTTGATGCTGTCGATTCCCAGATCGGCTTCCAAGTCGGCATCCATCGAAACAATTTCAGCCGGGTAACCGGTCTGCTCGACAACAAAGTCGATTAAGAATTTCTCTAACTGCGACGGATCTGCGGCGCGAGCTGGAGTTCCAGCGTGAGTTGCAGCGGTTGACATTGCCTTTTCGGTTGAGAAACCTGCACTCGCTTGCACCGCTGCCGATTGTGCTGCGGTAGCATTTCGGTCCATCGATGGCAACCAATCACCTTTGCCTTGCGACCTTGATAGCAAATCAGAAATATCGCGCAGCGTCCTGAATTTGTCGAGTTGCAGCGTACCTGCGGTTTCGAGATCAAAGAATTCTCGCAGCTCACCAAACAACTGAGCCTTCTTAATACTGTCTATTCCCAGGTCCGCTTCGATATCCCAATCCAACTCAATAATCTCTGCTGGATACCCAGTTTGCTCTACGACGAAATCAATCAAAAAAGCTTCGATTTCGTTTGTTTTCGCTGGCGGCTGCGGTGAACTATTTAGCGGGCTGTGGCTGATAAGAGTCGCTGGGTCATTTGCGACCAGATGCTGCACAGGTGCCACCGGAGTTAGAGGCTGCGTTGCTTGGCGTTTGAGAGATTCCTCTGCCTGAACTCGCGATGTGCGGCGGCGTGTTTCCGTAGCATCAAAATGCACCGGAGAAGGCTTGTCTGTGATTGACTCGTGTGGCAGAGTTGACGAGCCCAGGCTGGCTGCGGCACGCTTGTTTAGGCGGCGCGATTGTGTGGCGTCAAAGTGTACAACTCCGAACCGGTTACCAGACGAATCGTCTCTTTCTCCGGTCGGACTTGTTTTTCGACTGAAAGTGTTATTGCCGTCCATTGCAGTAACGGTGTGAGCCCGATTACCACCTAGTTTACCGGACGGGGCGATCCCAGGAATTTCTTGTGCACGAATGGGAATTCTTGTCTCCACGGCCGCCTGCACACACGCCAATTGAAATTGAGTTCCACGTTTGGAGTTGTCGGTCGCTAATGCTAAGAATTTCGAACCAGCAATACTACGCGACAGTCGCGTTAGCACCTGTTGCGGGCCAACTTCGATTGCTAGGGTCACTCCATCTTTCTCTAAGCGATTGACGATGCCGACAAAGTCCAAGGGCTGAACTAGCTGGTCGACCAATCCTTGGCGCATTTCGCGTGGGTCTGCCACATAGCGGTTGCAAATGCTACTGAGCAACGGAATGCGTGGTGGCTGTAGATCCAAATTCTCCAGTGCGGTCGCGAAGGCAGGTTGTGCCGTTGCCATCAATGGGGTGTGAAACGCTGTGGGCACTGCAAGGAGTCGGCAGTTGATTCCCTCGGCTTCGAGGAATTGCGAGAATTGGACGACCGCACCATGTCGACCTCCAACGACGGTCTGAGTGGCTGCGTTTGTGTGTGAAACAAAGACCGGAACTTTTGCATCTGCAATCCAAGCCCTCACCGACAACGCATCGGCATGAATACTCAACATCGCACATCCGGCGGGTACGTGATGGCATATGGCTTGGCAACGGTGCCAAGTTGCCTGAAGTGCGGTCTTCAGATCCCAGCACCCTGCGGCAAGCATTGCGACTAACTCGCCGTAACTGTGCCCTGACACTACGTCAGGAGCGTGGCCGAGTGATACGAGAGAATTGAACATCATCCAGTCGGCGACCATTACCGACAATTGGGTTCGCCAAACATCTTCACCCAATAAAGAACTGTCGTGCCAAGCCACTTCTTCGAAAGTTGGCTGCCCCATTTCTGCAAGTTCACTATCTGCCAGTCGCAAGGCAGCCTGCGCGTGATCGTCCAGCGCCGCTAAATCTTTGAACATGCCTGCATACTGAGAACTCTGGCCTGGAAAAAGCCAAGCCATCTTGTTTCGACCTGTCGGAGGTCCTGCCCAGAAGGAACCTTGCTCGGCGAGTGGAACGATGCTTGCGTCATTTCCAAGCTGGTTAGCAAGAAGCTGAGTTCTAGCACTGGGCTCTTCTTGCGCACTGATGACCATTGACGCGCGCCATGGTGCTCGCGAAAACTCATTACTCGATTGTGAGTGCGAACTTTGGTTGGGATGCAACAACAGCTCACGCAGCTCGGACAGTGAGCCTGCGGCAAATCGTGTAATGCAATAATTCTCTGCTGTAGATTGCAATGAGATCTTTCCAGTTTGACTAAGGTCGATGGGGTTCACAGTTGTACGTTGGGCGGCTGGCTCGCCGGACTCAACTAGCAGTCCATAGTGAAGGCCGAGGTTCGTCGAATTGAGCACCAACGTGGGAACCGATTTTTCCTCGCGGCAGGTGATTTCTAAGACATTGACCAATCCCTGAGCGGCCTGCAAATGTCCAATCAACTCACAAGTTCCGTCATTGGTTGGCTTGCGTTCCACGTTACCATCCGACTTGGCGTGTGCGAATCGAAGCTGGGCAGTAACGTCAGGAGCGGTCACGATTCTCTCAACCCGTGGAAGTGGAGCGGTCGTCCCCAGTCGATTCGTCAAACGTGCAGCCGTACCACACTCGGGAATAACTTCGTGGATGGTGGCCAAGATTTGATCGCCGTCTCGCTTGGCGTCAGTGATGCGTTTGAGCAAGAGTACAACCACACCTTCACCAGGAACTTGACCATCGGAAGGTAAACGTCCAGCAAAAGATTCGGGACGCTTGCGTTGTAACCATTTCGACAAGGCCAAGTTCTCAAAGGCTGGTCGATCCAGGGCACTTTGAGCAGCAGCACAAATCACGTTATTGACAGTTCCACCTCGCAACAAGTGACAGGCCGCATCGATGGCTGCCAAGCTCGAAACGGTGCCTGTATCAATCGCCATTGCTCCACCCATGAGGTCGAACGTCTTGGCGATACGCGAGGCAAGTGTGCTGGCAGTAAATGAACCGGTCTCGTCCAAGAGAGCCGGAAATCGCTGTAGGAAAACTTCTTCATAGCGATCGGCTAATCTGTTGATTTGCACTTCAGGCAGTCCCCGATCGTGCAGAATCGCTTGGAGTTTGGCGCGAAACTCGGGAAGCCTCAAGCCCGCGTAAAGTGCATTCCCAAAATCGCCACCGAACACAGTCCCAACTACAACAGCAGTGGCCGCGCGATCGAAAGACCGATCAAGGTAACCGCTTTCGCGCAGAGCCTGCTCGGTTGCCTCAAGCAGCATGAATTGCAGTGGATTCGCTTGAGCAATTTGTTTTGGTGGAACTTTGTGTTTACGCCAATCGTAGGCAAATTGGTCGATGTATCCTCCCGCAACGGGAAGGGTAATTCGTTGCCCATTCTCCTCAATTTCGATATTCGGCTCACCCAACCAACGCGAATTGGGCGGCGATTTGATGACACACTTCGCTTGATTCAATAACCGTGCAAAGCTGGCGATGTTCAGCGCGCCTGGCAACACCAACCCGCGTCCAATTACCGCGATCGGCTCTTGATCTCCGATGTTTTTACAATGATCGTTTGTTGAGTGTTGGCTGGCAGGCAGCCGATGGGAGGTCGTTTTCTCAACCGTAGCAGAGGTCGTGCCTTCTTCGACTACGACATGGACATTCAATCCTCCGATACCAAATGCATTTACGGCCGCGCGACGCAGTTGGCAACCGGAAGGCACAGTCCAAGGTCGACTTTCCTGCGCTACAAACAGCGGAATGCGATCCCAAGGAATCGTCTCGTTCAGACGATCAATATTGATCGATGGCGGAATGACTCTGTGCTGTATGGCCAAAATGGTCTTTAATAAACCTGCCAATCCCGCCGTTTCCAATGTGTGCCCGATATTACTCTTGACACTACCTACAGGCAGTTTTTGCCCTGGTGGAAGCTTGCCTTGAAAAAAAGTGGCGAGAGCTTCCATCTCCGTGGCATCGCCAACTTGTGTACTGGTCGCATGAGCTTCGACGAATTGAATAGAATCTGGAGTAACCTCGTCACTGTACGCTCGTTCAATCGCCGTGCACTGACCTTCTTTACGAGGTGCCCACAACGATTTGCCTCGGCCATCGCTAGAGATTCCAATACCGCGAATGATCGCGTGAATTCGGTCTCCCTGGGCTTGCGCGGCCTGAAGCGTCTTGATGATCAAGACTACATAGCCTTCTGAACCAATTAAGCCGTCCGCAGCATCATCGAAAGGTCGCGATTGCGTCGCGCTGCATGACTGGGCTTGAGAAAACAAGATCAGACTATCACTCTTGTTAAATGACGCTCCCGCCACCATGGCCACATCGATTTGACCACTCACCAAAGCTGAAGCTGCCATGGCAAGCGCTACTAAGGACGAAGCGCAGGCTGCATCAACGACCATCTGCGGACCACTGAGTTTCAGTGCGCGCCCGAGCAAACCGGCTGCATAGCCCGCTGAACATAGCGGCATACCTCCTGCACGGCGTTTATCACGATTGCGCTGAAGTTGATCGATGAGATCTTCGATAACACGCTTTCGCTGAATCGGGGTGAGGTCGGTATCTGCCAACAAGGGTTCGAGCAATTCCGCGTTATCTCGAGCCGATGCCGCGTAACTGATATCGCCTCCCAGCGTTGATCCACCACTATGCCCGACATAGATACCTCCTTGCGTCATCGGCAGATGATGTGGATCGTAACCCGCACTGTGACAAGCCGCTGCGGCAACTTCACACAGAATCAGATGTGACAGATCCCAATCGCCGCGTTCCTCAGAAGAAATCGGAATCCGCGACCAATCCAATTGGCGCTCGCGAATCAGGCCACCAACATCTGTATATGTCTTGCCACGAACACCTTTCTGATTGGCGAAATAGAGTTTCCGATCCAACCTTTCCTTGGGCATAGGACCAGTCGCACATTTGCCTTGGATCAGCAACTGCCAAAATTCTTCTACACTATCAGCGCCTGGCAGCCGACATGCCATCCCGACCACAGCCAGTGGCTCATGCATCCAATTAAGTTTTTGAGGCGTCGCACCAGTCATCGTTGTGATCTGTTATCTTTCGCTAATCGGCTCTGATCGAACTTGGCGGTACCGTCGGCAAGAGTCGAACCCGTGATTGAACCATACAATTGCCTAAAACCCTACCGCACCAAGTACACCGTTTAACTGAACAATTGGTTGCAAAAATTGATAACTAGTTTTACGCGTGCACGGCCAAATTGGGATGGACTGCGTCAAGTCGACTTACCACTGTCTGGGCCGGTTACACTTACCAGTAATTTAATATCGTGAATCCACTGCTCAAGCTCTGCTAGCCAATTCTGGCGAGAGCGCGATTGGATGACCCATCTACCCTGTCGAACGCTGTCGTTTAGACCGATTGTTCCGTTTATACAGTCGAGAAAGGTACTAACCGAAGTTACCATGCGTTGGTATTTGTGTGGCATTTCCTCAGCATCTACAAGCTCATAGCCCACTTGCCAACGATTGTCCGATTTGGTGAATGTTAATGGTGGCGGCGCACCCGGCCCCAATAATTCTAGAATCCAGCTTTCTGCTACATCATTGGCCTTTATCAATAGCTTTTGGGAGGACACATTTCCTTTAATGAATTCAACCCGTTGATATAGGAGGCGCGGAGGTTTGGGCCATCCAAAGTTCTTCTCCAGCGCCACGCGACATAACTCTCGCATAAAACGGTAATCAACTTGAGGACATGGGAGATCACCGAGTAATTCATCCGCATGAGTCGTGTCGAATTTCGGGTCGTCCGCGAAATATGTCGAGTAGGCCCGCATTTGCTCGCGAAAGAGGGTTGGGACGTCGGTAACGGGTGAATTCCCAGTTGAAGTATGCCTGGTGTGTGGAAGGGAATGCCCATGTTTTTCAGCAAGTCCGTCGACAATCGCGCGTTCGATTTCCAGCACCGAAACGGGTTGCGAGTTTGTCAGGTGATAGATTTGGCCTCGTAAAGAAGCGTGTAATGCGATGCGGACGATGGCTGCTGCGACCCAGTCCACTGGCACCAAGTTCTTTGAGTCGCTTGCTCGCAACCCTAACGCTTGACGTAAAAGGCCGCCTGCCAGTGGATCAAACCCGAATGACTTGGCGAATTGTTCACCGATTTGCAAAGCCGAGTAGAATCCGTTATAGGAGGATGTGTAAGCCCTAAGGGAATCGCCAACCACGATACTGGGACGGAGAATTGTCGGCGATTGCAGCCAAGGACACGATCGGACTAATGCTTCGGCTTTGATCTTACTACATTCGTAATCGTTTTCTCCCGCCAGATCTGGCGACACAGGTACTTCGAACGCGGTGCCTTCCACACGCTTGGCCGATTGCGTGTAAGCGGTCGAAACCAAATGAAATCTTGAGATCTGCCAGGTTTTACACATCTCAAGTAAGTGGCGAGTGCCGTCCACGTTACTGCGATAGGGTTCCCCATCGTTTCCATCCGCAAAAAATTTTACACTTGCGGCGCAATGTATTATTGTCAACGGCCGAGAGCTCAAGAGACTTCTATCGTCGGCGTGCAATCCGAGTCCGGGGACACTTAGATCACCAGCGATTACTTTTGGACGCGGCAACAAACTGAATTCTTCGAACGGAGCTAAAGCTTCGTCGACTCTCGCCGCTGGCACTCTGCCGGCATCGGCACGGACGATGACTGCCACCGGAATCTTGCGTCGTAATAGTTCGGCCAGTACAAAACGACCCACCAAGCCAGTCGCTCCGGTCAACAAAACCAATCGTACCAACAGACTCGACCTTTGCTAATACTTGTGCAGATTGTGTCACGCTGTCTAGCCGCGACTTCGTATAGTCCACCAAGAATGAAGCGATTCGCTCCGCAAATGGAAAATCACTGGGCAATAACTTATTGCTCACTAAAAATCATGCCACACAGTGATTCTACTCTTTCATGCGAAAAACTTCATCCGCGATGACCGTACTTGAGCTGTGAGGTTTTGTGTTCTGTGAGCGGTGTGAAACAACTAAGCTGGTTTGTAAAGTTGGCCACAACCCAATTTGTCTAACATTTGGCTGAGCAATTCCATCGGCAAACCGACGACATTGCTGGGCGAACCTTCAATCAACTTCAACCACGGATGACCATCTTGGAACCCGAATGCGCCTGCCTTGCCGACCCATAAATCGCTGTCGAGGTAATTCTCGATTTCAGCTTCGCTGAGTGCTTCCATGCTCAACAAACTGCGAGCCACTTGGATCGATCGAGAATCGGTCGGGACATGCCACACACATAGACCACTGTAAACACTATGCACTCGTCCACTGAGCAAATGGAGCATATCCGAGGCGTGCTGACGATTCTTGGGCTTTCCGAGTATTTGCCCCTGGCATTCCGCCACCGTATCACAAGCGACAATTACGGCTTCAACTTTGACCTGTGGAACCACATCCAAAGCTTTTTGAAAAGCCAGTCGAGCGACCATTTCTGGCGGTGTTTCGCGCGAGCAAATTCCGCACTCAGCGGTTTCGCTAGGCAAGACAACTTCGAAATTGTATCCCGCTTGCTCAAGCAACTCCCGGCGGCGCGGCGACTGGCTGGCCAGGATTAACGGTACGAGTGGAGCCTCCATTACGCCCAAGGCTCGTTCGGTTTATCACGATCATCGGGATTGCCCGAACCCGGCGGCTGGCCATTCTGATCGAAGCTCTGCGGCGGACCAAAGTTCGGCCCTTGAAATCGATGTCGAATTTGCTCCCATGCACTTTTTAGTGAGTCCGCGAGACGCGATATCTGTCCAGCCGCCAAAAAAACGCGACAACTGACTGCCGAATGCGGATAAAAGTTGGTGATAAAGTCAAAACTGAACTCATGAGGGCCATGCCCGATCATGACTGCGTTGGCGTAAGATCCACTAAGAATCTCATCTTTTAGTTTCAGTTCGTCGTAAATCTCTTGCGCCGATGGTCGACGTGGAGGTTGATACTGATGTCCAACAGCTTGCCCGAGCAATGGATTGCCACCGCTGGGTGCACTCGAGTTGGCTGCGCTGGCACCGCTCGGGCCACCAGGATTGTTTCCAGCTTGCCCGGAAGCGGCGGGGTTCACGGCCCCTCCTCCCACTGGTGTCGGCCCAATCGGAGCTTCATTGGGTGGCCAATTGGGTGTGGGTAAATTGCCATAACGGCCGCGGTACAATTCGATATTTTTTAGCAGAGCATCGACAAATTGGGGCAACACGGGGTGCGGCATTACAATCCGCGCGACAATCTGATGTGGACGGCCTAAATTCTGCACAAAATCCAATACAAATTCCGTCGGAGCCGTCATCACGATCACTCCGGTACTAAAGACCCCTCGAGCCACATGCTCTGGCACGCGAGCTCGGACCGCTTGTTGTTCGTTGGGATCGGGACGGTCGTCGGGCGAATGTTGTTGTGACATCAATGATCCTTTCATGCAATTATGGCCAACAGCCTACGGAATTGTATCGGCCTGAATGCACTGGCCGGTAGGCAACAAGTTCGAAAGAACCGATGTCAAACAAGGAGTATTTCCATCAAGTTAATCCTTGAACGGATCGATCGCTATTGCTGGTGCAACCGGTTTCTTCGTTTCGTCCTGAACTCGCAGCGGAGCTTCGATTCGCACTACCATCAGCTCGCGCGAGAGTGTGAACAAATTCAACACGAAAATGGCCATCGACGCCAGGGTAAGCAACAGAACAGATATTGCAAGTTCGCTCCGGTTATTGCCATCGGCTAATTCTATTAACGTCCAAAAGAAATTGGAGAACTGATGCGCTGCATACGAAAATTCGTTGTAATCGTTTAAGGTAAAGACGACTATTAGGGGCAATAACGAACCCAGGATAAGCAATACTACGGTTATGGCCACCGAGGCGATCATGCGCGCGGGTACCATTTTCCCCAGCTTCAGCATGATTAACCGTGTGACGCCCAGGTACGAGGTCAAATAGCATAACAGGACATAGCCGAACAGCGCGACGCTGTGATTTAATCCCTGCCTTGAAAAATTGGGCTGCATCGACAAATACAGCTCCTGCAGTCCGACGAGCATGACCAAACTGGCAAAGCTCACGATGACAAAAACGTAACCAGTTCCACTCCCCGGATTGAACCAGGTGAGCAAGGCTCTGGAAAACAAGGTTTGCGGTAATTGACGCTGGGCTCGCGGCGAAATCACTCCAATTTCACCACAAATAAGAGCTCCAACTAAGGCGTAGACAATCGCCAGCAAAATCAAGGCTGGCAGCCAAGGTACGACTATGTTTGTAGCGCCGCAGATCATGCTGATCCAGAAGCTGCCCACCACTGTTACCAACAAAAATCGCCAACGGATCGGCGTCGCGCTATTCTCGCTGGGAAAATCGATGGCGGCTGAAGCGGCTCGCAGGACCAGAGAGATCGCTGCCACCACAAATGTGGCCATACCAAAAAACACCAAGGGCATTTCAGTAGGCGCCGAGTCTAGCGAAACCATAAAATCAGGCTGCACAACCGCGATCGTCCAGCCAAAAGTGGCCGCTAAAAGTCCGATCAATAAGAGCACGGAGACACTACTGTGGATCAAGCGACTGCGCGAAACAGACGCCAATAACAAGGCAATCGAGATCAATGAGACCGAAAAAATTATTGTCCAAAAAAGAACAAATAGAATCGTGAAAAGGCTGATTCCACGCAGGAGGTAAGTCATTACCACACATGGCATCATGGCCGATAAGTAAATTAGTACTTGCAGTAGCGACGTAACCAGTTTTCCACGAATTATCTGCTGGGCAGACAATGTGGTGATACTTAACAGTTCATAAGTGCTGTCTTCTGTCTCTGCGGTCAAGGATCGATAAGCCGAAAAGGGAATGATGATCATCAGAGGTATGTGCAGGATGACAAAGTACCCAATCAGTAACGGCAAGCCGCCGGGTACGTAATAAATCCTCGGTACCAATAGCGAAATTGCGATTATGGTCCATGCAACTGCGGCGATCAAAGTTAGACTGAAACCCAACACAAACTGTTGGCTCTTCAACGATTGCCGGACCTCCTTGACCAGGATCGGATTGACGCGTTCGCTCGCTCGTACCCACCACTGTTCCCAAGTTAAAGCTGGATCATCGCATATCCGATGTACGCTTTGTTCAGCTTCAGGATTTGGTAGTTCGGTCCCTGAAAGTGCAACTCGTGTCACTGAACGGCCCCTGTCGTGATGTGCAGGAAAACATCTTCCAGCGTTCTGCTTTCGGCATGGAATTCCGAAATTAGAAAACCAGCCTGAATGGCCGCAGTCAGCAGTTGAGCTTGCTCAAGCTGGCCAGCCGCAAATTGAAATCGCACGATCAAGTCACTTGACTTGACTTGTGCCACGTTCGGTTGCTGAGCCAACCAAACTGCAAATGGTTCAGTACGTTCTACTAATTGGACTGCAACATCGACGTGGGGTCTCAAACGACTTTGGATTTCGGCCACTGTCCCAGTAACGAGCAATTGACCACGTTCGATAATCCCAACAGAATCGCACATTTCTCCAAGCTCGGTCAGAATGTGCGATGAGACCAGCAAACTCTTACCCTCGGCGGCGAGATTGCGGATCATGACGCGCAGCTCAATGCGAGCACGAGGATCCAGCCCATTAGCCGGTTCATCCAGGATCAAAACTCCTGGGTCGTGGATCATTGCTCGGCCCAAGCACAACCGCTGTCGCATGCCTTTGGTAAGTCCTCGAATCGGCTTCTCTGCAATCTTGTCGAGGCCAGTAAATGCCAAAGTGTAACGCAATCTCTGTGTTCGCTCGCGACCGATCAGTCCATAACTGCGCGCGAAAAAATCGAGGTACTCGACACAATTCATGTTTGGATAAGTACCGAAGCTATCGGGCATAAACCCAAGTCGCTTGCGCACTCGATCGGGATCATTGATCACCGAAAATCCATCGACCAACGCATCACCGTAATCTGGCAGATCAAGTGTGGCCAGGATTCGCATGCTGGTGGTTTTGCCCGCGCCATTGGGGCCTATGTATCCAAAGACTTGTCCGGCTTCGACCTCGAACGAAACGTCATTGACCGCTTTGGTTCCGCCAAAAAATCGATGCAGTCGACGAAGCTGAATCATCGGCTGTTGACGATACGCTACCATGCTGCGCTCCCCACGACCAAAATAGTACTCTCGACGATATTGCCTTTCAGCGGAACTTCGATGTTGGCTGTGTCGTTGATCGCAGTCACAAAACTCCGATTAGGCATCGTCAACTGGTCTGACAGGAATTGGTGGTACGCATTGTTGATCATCTCGGCATCCGATTTTGAAACGACGCTGCCCCATCTTGAACGCCTTGAGACGGCAAAATTCATCAACGAATTACTGGCAATCGCCAGTTCCGGCGGAACGTCGGGTTGCAAGCTTGAGCGCGCCCGCGAGACCAAGACTCGCGCAGATTGCAAATCGTCGGCTTGTACCGACCGCTCCTCACCTGGCGATAATTCTTCTGCTAAGTAGTAATAATCACCATCTCCACGCACCACGACAAAAGGGAGCGTTGCGGCAGTCAAGTTCTTTAAAGCGGCAGATTTGAAGTCCGCCGAAGGTTTACAGGCAATGGGTACTTGGGTCTTGATTTTGTGCCCAACCAGCATCTGTTGCTGCTGGCGCGCACGCAGCCAATTGCGCCAGATTTGGCTGTCGTCCGTCAAGTCAACGTAGGTTGAAACGAGAGTAAATGGATTCGAAGGGTAACGGTAATTTTCATCCTCTTCGATCACTGGGCGGACATACGTCGCGGCAGAAAAATGAAGTCCATCACGCGGTGGTATACCGCTGAAATAGTTTTGGCGCGACCAGGCAAATCCGTTCCCTGTCTTTGCGTCAACTGCCATCACACCAGTGATGCGAATCGAAGTTCCAAACCCCTCGTGCAATATGCTGTAGGCTACGATAATCGACGTTGCCAGGAGCGAAACTACTGGTACTAAGAGAATTAACATGCTCCGACGCTTGAGCCTACCAGTAACGTACAGAAGTCCCGGACCAATCAAGGTGCTCAGCACAGCTACCAAGACAGCAAATACCCACACTGGCGGCTTGCCCACGGATGTAATCAAGTTCCTCCAAAACCAATTTCCATCTTGCTCGGCCATCAGTTTATGGGCGGGGCCTGTACCGGCCGGAAGCGATGTATCCATGCAAGCGACGATATTGCCAAGATAATACTGACGATGTTCATAATTCGTTGCGGTCGACTCAGGTTTTGATTTCTCCGGTACCGCGACGGGTGTTGGCCCAAAACGTGGAGAAGGTTGGTTGCCCATGCCGACTGAGTATTCAACCTGAGATTGGTTGACGAGTATTTCTGCTGGAATATCCCATGCAACCCACAGTTTGGCCATGGGAGTGGACCTTTGATCATCCAACCATTGCTCGGTTACGCTTTTCGCATGTTCAATCGTCGAGCCCTTGATAATTACGGAACCACCAGACATTACGAAAGTCTTCAGGCCATCAGCCACGTCTGGTCTGGTTGCAAGAAGCTCTTCCAAGCCTAGCGCAGTGACAACAAATGCGTCGGAGCCATAGTAATATCGCCAGTCAGCGCTCGCTTTTGCAATTTCCCTGGCTCGTTTCGACATGTCAGAACTTTTGAGCAGGGGAAAGTTGTTGGCAACAAAAAGTGCGGGTAACGCTGCATTGGTAGATGGCACGTCTAGTAAATTGTTCAAGTTGTTATCCGCGTCAGCTCTGGTCTCACTGGTGGCGATAATCGTATTACCACTACGGTTAGTTCTATTCGAATTTCCAGCGAAAATTCGAGAAAAAACACCTTTGACTGGATTGTTGCCTGCCTGTTCTTGATCAGATATGTCGCGACCATCTTCATAGACTAAAGCTCGGCCATAAGAGTAATCCCTATCGGCTAAGAAATTAGGTATTTCCGCAGATATACTTGTCGCTCCTTCAGGCAGCACCAGAGGACGCCGGTATAGGACCGATTGCTCTTTGGAACCTGTCTTGATTTGAAAGGCGATCACCAAGTGACGGTCGGATTGGCTCGGACCATTTACGCTGGTTACCTTGACATGCATCGTGCCGACAGCCGCCCGATAACTCTCTTGGAAAAAATTCAGTAGCAGCACACCGCGTTGGCGATGATTCTTGGTCACCACTGCAATTTCCCCGTATTGAGCGCTGACATAACTCGTCGACGAGAAACCGATCAAGACTACAAACAGAACTGCTAGTCGAGCCACGTAAAACTGCATTGTTCACCTCGACAGACGGTTGCAAACGTTGGAGCTGCCAACTCGGAAAAAACAGAAATAATTTTCCAGACCGTTCGATTTACGCGCCCTACGCTGGTAGAGTTCTAGATCTGTTCGGTTGGCCTGGGCGGAATGATCTGGTCGGGTAACTGACCTGCGGCGAAGGGGTTCGCGCCCTCTGACGCCGAGTTATCTTGACGAACTTCGATCTTGCCAAGCGTGTAAGCTACCAAGAATAAGAGTGCACTACTTCCGGCCAGAATTCCCACAAAACCGATGGTGGCAATAACGGCGAACGCCAGCATACCACCTCGATCGGCAGCTTGTACGATATAAATTAATAAAGCCGAAATGGTCATCAACAGAAACAACCATGCCAAGCGTACTTTGGGCATCCACGGCTGTGGGGCGATTTGGACATCGCTCAAGATCTTGAATCTCCCTCGGTTCAACTCGCTAGGCTCAACACCACTCGTTATTATGGCGACTTGGAAACACGTACGACAATATCAGTGATCAATTTGACCCGCAAAAATATTTTCGTTTTTGACAGTATTCGAGGAATTCCCCATGATCTTGCCAGCGCGAACGCCCCATGTCCCTTTTATAGCCTGGCGCAGCCTTGCGAATCGCGGCAGCCAGATAAGTCGAGCGGCAGCAAAGAACTTTCCAACTCCTCGGAGGGCTCGCGTCCTGCTGTTAATTGATTTCGCGGAACGGCGCAAGCCGTCCGGTATACTCTTTCTTGCAGCATTTCTCATGCCT
>CAZVBC010000059.1:0-25327 GCA_964625155.1 uncultured Pirellulaceae bacterium | reverse complement strand
ACGGCGAAGTCTTGGGAGAATATTGAGAATCGTATCAGTGCGAATCTCGCGAATGTAACTCGGCTAAAACGCTGCGAAGCTGTGACAGATCAGTGACTCTTCGCGGCGTTTTTTCTTTAAGCCAAGTGTGCTCTATATACCCTAACTGTGCCATTTGCCTCAAAGTCGAATTGCAGAGGGCGCCACCCGAAGTCACACAGGGAAGGCCATTCCTCACTTCTATCCAGATGAAGCAGCAGGTGAACTGACACTCAAGTCGACTGAGGAATTCGTTGACGCACGGCCCCTGTATGGGATAATACGTGGCATTGAGAATTCACGCAGAACAAGATATCTGCAGCGATTCGAGTGCCTTTTTCTGTAACTTGCATGCGAACAGAGATCAAATATTCATGGCAATCTTTTGCACCGTACGAATCAGGATTCTCTGGCTGTGTGCGACTTTTTTGGTTGCCTTTTCGCAGTTGGCAACCGGACAAGATGGCTCTGACGCATTTGCCAATGAAGCGTTTCAAAATCGTACTGTAAAGAGCAAGATCTCGGATCGCTTCGAGATATACAATCCACATTCTCTTGAGCACTTGGAGACAATCAAGGAGATGGGATTCCATCAGGTAGTGCTGGATTGGCCCAATTTGCACAGCGAAGCGACAAAGGTCGGCTTGGATGTGGTTATCGCCAACTGGTGGACCAAAGACACCCAGCCAGGCGAGATTGACGAAAGACTGAAATTTCTAAAGGAGGTTGACCCAGCGCGATTGGCGGCTGTTAGCATGATGGACGAACCTGAACGTTATGCACCAGAGACACCTTTTTCTTTTTATGAGTCGCTTTACCGAAGCCTTCGGCCACGGCTAGCTGGTCAGTCATTGAGCTCACCCCTTGAGATCAGTCATTGGGGACCGCTAGCTTCGTGGCAAATCGAAGATTATCGGAATTTTGTCACGTTGTATCGTGCGACTGATCGTATTCGACTCATGCCGTACCCAGACTTAGACGAAGGGCCACTTGACGAAGTGTTTTATCAGATGATGCGTAGCCGCTACATAATGCAACTTGCTGGTAAAGAGATTCCTCAAATCGTCATCCTACAGACTTGGGTCATTCCTGAAGCTCCGAAGCTGCCCACGATTAAAGAACTGCGAGTCATGGCGTACCAAGCGATTCTCTGCGGTGCCCAAACAATTTCTTTTTTCAACTATGATCCTGATGTTTGGAAACGTACGCCTGGCTTCCGTAACGGGTTCCGTGAGCTGATGAGTGAATTGACCGATTTTACTGAGCGAATTCGGGATCGCCAATGTGAAGCCACCATGAGCGAAGATGGGACCTTAGTTGCACAGATCGAAGTGAGTCATGACCAACTTCTTACGGTGCATGTTAATACGCATCGCCAAGCTGTCGGCCAGCTTGCAGCCTTGGAAGTTCGGACTGAAATGACAACGCGGCCAACGCCACTTGCGGCCAATCCCGTTCCCTCAGATTCGCAAAATGTTAGAGCATTCAATGGGACAAACGAACAAACGGCAAGCGTTACAAATGGTATCTGCGACGTTGCGCCAATAAACTTGAACCATTGTGGCACAAATTGTCAGTGCGCAGTGAACTTGATGAAGGTCTGCCGGCAAACGCAGGTTTCATCAACTTCAGATTGTCGACCTGCAATTCGTCGCTTCATTGGACGCAGGCTGCGACACTAGTCCTTTATCACAGCGTAATATTGGGGATCGGGAGGGCGAAGCTCAGGCTGAGCCAATTGAGGTCAGGCTGAGCCAATTGAACTGCGGCTCGGTAGGAACCTCGCTCTCACGATTCTGCGAATCCTAATTACTTAGCTGTGACAGAGCATTAGCCCTGCCTCTAATTTGTTGTTTCGTGATTTGTCCCTTTCGATTTTGAGTTCCAGCATGTATCGACAACCACCTGCGCTGAAATCATTTTTGTCAACTTGGTTGGTATTGTTTGTCAGCTACTCAGTTTCATCACAAGACACAGTTGCTCGAAACCAAACTGGCTTGATTTACCTGGACACAAATTTCGAAAACGCGTCACCTGTTTGGCACGATATTGCCCCTGATGGCTCGATCATCGTCCACCTGTTGTACGATCACGAACGCGGCAGTCCAAATCGCGCATCCGGACACATTCATTTTCGATTGGAAGGAAAATCAGGCGAGCGATTGTTAATCGAGTTTCGCAATCTTGACAACATTTATAATGGCCGCTCTGGATCGGTGGCCGACGAACTTGGAAGTTTGGTGACGTCCTCAGACGGCAGAAGATGGACTCCAGTTCGTACGGAAAAGCTCGATGTGAATCGTGTAAGGCTGGCAGTCGAAATGAACCGCGAGCAACTTTATGTTGCCAGGGTCGAGCCATATCGATTAAGCGACCTGGAGCGATTGTTCAAGTCGATCGAGCAGCATGATTTAGTACAATTGATACCGATCGGTGAGACGGTCGAACGACGCCAATTAGAAATCGTGCGAGTTGGAAACCCTTCAGCTCCCTACCACGTTTTCTTGCGTGGTAGAGCGCATCCTTGGGAGGCAGGAGGTAATTGGATTCTCGAAGGACTGATTCAAAGGTTACTTCAGGCAGATCGCGAGGCAAAGCAGTACCTTGATACTTACTGTTTGTGGATCATGCCAATGGCGAACAAAGATGGTGTTGCGCGCGGCCTAACCCGATTCAATTTGCGGGGCAAAGACCTCAATCGTAACTGGGACCACCCCGCAGACTCAACATTGGCGCCGGAAAACGCCGCTTTAGAGAAGTGGCTAAACAGTCGACTCAATTCGGGAGGCAGAATTCACTTTGCTATGGAAGTCCACAATGATGGCAACGGAAAATTGCATCTGAATTCGCCTAACGATAATTTGGAACGATACTCAAGCCGCATGAAAACTTTTGAGACTCTATTGCGGAAACACACATGGTTTACCGAAGGAACAACCAAGACAGTACACAGCGTAAGTACGCTGGCAAACGGATGGCAGGATCGATTTGGTATCGATAGCGTTGTTCACGAGTTTAATTGCCAGTGGTTGGCAGGGCGTCAGGAGCCACCAACTTCGCGGCACTGGAAGGAATACGGAGCTGGCCTCGCTAAAGTCTTTTTCGAATATTTTTCTGACCAGTCGCATTCATAGCCAGGAAAATGGCTTGTAGGATGCGTTCTCGTCCCGCTAGGGAAATGATGTTCGCGTCGACGTCACCCGCTCAATCAAATTTTGTCCCTAACGGGACGTCGGGTGATTTTTTCCATTGCATGCTACCGACATTTTGTCCCTATCGGGACGATTCGAGCCGAATGCGAACTTTGCTTGCAACGTGCCACCAATCTAGTTGAGACCTCGGCAACTACGGTTAACTTCTTTATTTGGCCGCAACCTGCCCAATTCGCCCAACCCACCTAAGAGGCGATTCGGCATGCGTTTTCTCCCCTTAAATGATGCGGTAATACATGGAATGAGACAAAGATCTGTTGCTTGGACGGTTGATGTCACGATATAATTCAGCATCCCGCCGCTGAGGGCTGACAATCGCCTCGGCAGACTTCCCACCAAAATTACCCTACTACAATTTTGTTGGGTTTGGCATCGTTGCTGAACTCCAACGTTTCCCGTTGAAACTACGCACTTTGCTTCGTTGGCTGGCTAACCGCCTGTACAAACTGAGCAATGGCGGACTTTCAAAGCTGTGGAGCAACATCATGAGCGCGATTACAAATCAATTCCCAGCGGTTGGTCAGGCGACACGATCCTGGGTATCCCGGATTTCGTTCCCGAGCCGAAAGTGGTTCTTGATTTCATTGGCAGCAGCAGGAGCCATTGCATCCGTTTGGGCCATTTCCAGCCTGCAATCTGGCCAATCGGTATCGAACAAATCGCTGGTGATGTACACCGTTCAATCGCGAGACCTGCCAATTACGGTCATTGAAAGAGGAAATCTGGAAAGTCAGTCAAACGTGCGTATTTTGTGTGAAGTTGATGACGTGCGCAACGATGGTGTCTATGGAACTCCACTTGTTTGGATAATTCCCAATGGTTCGTCCGTCAAGCAAGGAGACCTCTTGGCCGAATTTGATTCCACGGCGATTCTGACAGAATTGGACCAACAGGTTCTAGATACAGAACGTTCGAAAGCGGAGTTCATGCAAGCCGATGCCAACCTGAAAAACCAGGAGATTGAGAATCAAACGGCCAAAGACAAAGCGGATCTTGATGTCAAGCTTGCCAAATTGGATCTGGATATGTACCAAGACAAAGACAAAGGTACTCATCGGTTGGCGGTAGAAGCCATCAATCGTCTAATTGATGATGTGAACAACGAGATTCTTACTGCTGAGATGAACCTCACGCTGAGGCGAAACGAAAAGGTTGGCATCGAATCACTGTTTAAACTTGGCTACGCAGGCAAGAGCGAGAAAGATCGTTCCGTATTGAGTTATCTTCAAGCGGAAGGCGATTATGCGGCCAAACTTAATAAGATGAAAACCCAGTTAGCGTCTTTGGAAAAAATCGAACGCTATGAATATCAAATGCAGATGTTGACACTGGAAGGAAAACTGAAAACTTCTGAACAAAACTTGAAGCAGGTGTTGCTCACCAATTCCGCCAAACTTGAGCAAGCCAAGGGTATCTTAGCAGCGAGGCACGAGTCGTTGAAGAAAGAAGAAGAGTTGCTGGCTCGCTTTAAGAACCAATTGGCCAAATGCAAGGTCCTCGCTCCGGCAGATGGAATGGTGACCTATGCGTCTGATCGCGATATGGAAATTCGCGAAGGGGCGGCGATTCGCAAGAGCCAACATTTCATGTCACTTCCAAATCTCACGCAAATGCAAGTGCAAGTCAGCGTGCATGAATCGGTCTTGGATCGAGTTCGAGTTGGTCAAGAAGCCACGATCTCCATAGATGCGTTTGCGGACAGGCGCTACAAAGGAAAGGTAAAATCGGTCGCGGTACTACCGGAACAAAATTACTACTATGGTTCCGATACGAAGGTCTATCGAGCTTTGGTGACGATCGAAGAGGATGTTGCCCAACTGAAGCCTGGAATGACCGCTGTGGCTGAAATTCATGTTGATCTGCTCGAAAATGTAAATGCGGTACCGGTACAAGCAATTGTGCAGCGCGATGGGAAGAACTGGTTGTATGTTGAAGACGGCCAATCCGTTCTCCATCGGGATATTACCCTCGGCCCAAGTAATGATTTGTATGTTTCGGTGTCAGCAGGTATTCAGCCTGGCGAGCGCGTTGTTTTGAATCCTACAGAGTTGATAGAAACCTCCGACAACGCCGACGCGCCGGCCGAGCCAGATCGCCCCAAATCGATTTCCGAAACTCCCAAGGGTACCCTAACGGCGGCCTTAGTTTCTGGGCCAGCGAAGAAGTAAGGTAATCTATCGTGTGGCTGGCCACGATCCAACTTGCTGTTCGCAATTTGATGCTGCATAAACTGCGCAGCTTCCTGACTATTCTGGGAACCATTCTCGGCGTCGCATCAGTAATCGCGATGCTTAGCGTCGGCGAAGGTTCTAAACGCAAAGCCGTCGAACAAATTCGTCAGTTGGGCGCCTGTAACGTTATGGTACGTAGTGTGCGTCCGGGAAGTGGCAGCAAAGGAAGCGATCCACAAGCGGGAAGCGCCTCCGGTCAGACTACTTCGCGAGTGCTGGAATTTGGTCTAACCTATGACGACTTGCGATCGTTGTCGGGTGGTTTACCCACTGTCAAACGAATTGTTCCGATCGCGCTGGTTCGCAAGAATGCTCAGCATCAAACTTTTCGCATTCAGAATGCGAGGATCTTAGGTACCACGCCTGAATTTCTGTTGGTCAAGAATCTCCGTTTAGCTCGCGGAAGATTTCTCACTCAACAGGATTTGGACCAAATCACCAATGTCGTTGTTCTTAGCGACGGGGCTGCTCGACGACTATTCAGTTTCACCGATCCGCTTGGCGAAACCGTCTTGTTGGGAGATGGTGCCTACCGAGTCGTGGGCATCTTAAAACAGCAGTCTTCGGGGGCCGAAGCGGTTGGGCAGATCGGGCAGGACAACATGAATGAAGACATGTACATCCCTTTGACTGCGGCACGGAGTCGTTTCGGCGAATTGCAACGTATCGTGTCCGCAGGCAGCCGTTCCTACGAGCGCAATCCGCTCAGCGAAATAACTTTGGCAGTACACTCAGAAGACGTGGTGCCACAAACGGCCGAAATGGTTCGCCGATTACTGGAGATTCGCCACACGCGCTCCAAAGATTACGAAGTAGTGGTCCCGCTTGAGTTGCTCAATCAAGCTGAACATGAAAAGCGAGTGTGGAATATTGTACTCGGCTCAATTGCGGGAATCTCGTTGTTGGTTGGTGGGATCGGCATCATGAACATCATGCTTGCGACCGTCACTGAGCGCACTCGCGAAATTGGAATACGCCGCGCCATTGGTGCTCGGCGCAGCGATATCGTTCGGCAATTCCTGATCGAGACCATCGTATTAAGCACTCTCGGAGGATTAATTGGAATCTTTCTTGGCGTCTCTCTCCCCTGGACTGTGACGCAGTTCGCAGGTATTCCCACGGCAACCAGTACCTGGAGCGTCGTTCTCGCGTTCGGAATCTCTGTGGCAACCGGGATCGTGTTTGGTGTCTACCCGGCTCGCAAGGCAGCCCACATGAACCCCATCGAAGCACTGCGTCATCAGTAGAAGCTATGGAACTTATATTGCTTGTCACCCCTGCCAGGAAACCGAGATTATTCACATAGCTTTCAAAGGTCTTGCGAACTTCTAAAGCACTAAGAGCACCAGACAGCCATTTGCAGGCGAAGTGAACGCCCCACTGTGAGGGGCTAACGACTAGTTGCTGTGAAAAGTGTATAAAAACGAACCGCGCACGATTGGTTGGATTGTTAAGTGGTTACATTTCTTAACACACTGCGGGGATGTTGTTAGCAACTTAGTGCCTTAGCAATTAAAGGCAATAATTGTGCTGTGGCTGCGTTCTCGTTGCTGATCGATCAAAGACGGGATGTGCCTCGTTTTTGCAGTGAATCACATATTCCACGCCAGTTACCAACGCCGCAGCGCGCCCAATAATGCCAGGAGAAGATGATGAACAACACGGCTTCCGCAATTCAAACGGCTAGCAAGTCGCAAAAAATTCGCGTGCGAGTTGGCCATAGCCCCGATGCGGATGATGCCTTTATGTTCTACGCACTTAGCAAGGACCGCTTCGACACTGGGAATTACGTTTTTTCTCATGAGTTAGTTGATATCGAAACGCTAAACCGGCGTGCATTTAATAGCGAGCTGGAGCTGACCGCGCTGAGCCTACATGCATATGCGTTTTTGGCAGATCGGTACATTCTCTGTTCCTGTGGTGCCAGTATGGGTGACAATTACGGACCTATGCTCGTGGCGCGTCAACCAGTTTCGCGCGAGCAATTGCTGAGCCAGACCATTGCCGTGCCGGGGACACTAACGACCGCATTTCTTGCCTTAAACCTGTGGTTTGGGCAACGCTTTAATTACGTTGTCGTTCCCTTCGATCAAACCCTGGATGTCGTACAAACCGGGTCGTTTGGGGGCCAGCCCGTTGGAGCGGGATTGGTAATTCATGAAGGCCAACTGACTTATCACGAACAGCAACTGCATTTAATTACCGATCTTGGAAAATGGTGGACACAGGAGACTGGCTTACCATTGCCATTGGGTGCAAACGCGGTCCGCAAGGATTTGGGGGCGGATGCGATCTACGATATCAACCGTCTTTTGTACAAAAGCATTTCCTATGGTCTGAGCAATCGAGCCGATGCCTTGGACTATGCGTTAGGGTTTGGCCGCGGACTTGATCGTAGTAAAGCGGATACATTTGTCGGTATGTATGTAAATGAATGGACACTGGATTTTGGCACGAAGGGGCGTACTGCAGTCGAATTGCTTTTGCGGCGAGGCTTTGAAGCGGGGATCATCCCCAAACTAGTCAAGCCTGAATTTGTGGATGCTCCACCAGAGGTCGGCCAGTAGTGATTTGGTACAAGATTGTCGGTGGAAAACTAGTTACTCGTTATTGGCCTTGGGTCATGGTTAGCTGGTTTTTTCTGGCGACAGTTCTTTACTGGGTCGCGCCTGATTGGGATTCTATCGCAGCCGATGGCGACCTTTCATTCCTACCACCAAATGTGCCCAGCGCTGTTGGCCAAAAGACTCTGGATATGGCGTTTCCAGGGTCGCGTGTACGTAGTCAAATGGTATTGGTGATCGCAAATCGCCGCCAGGCTCTTTCCAATGGTGATTTAACTGTCGGCATGGAGTTGGCACGAAGGCTTCATTTTTTTGCTGCCAAAGGAGCGTGGCAATCCGCTAACGCGGATTTGCATTCGCAAATCGAAAGGCCTATCGAGCTTGACCGTTTGCCGCCGGGTACTCAAGTCTTGATCGAAACAGTTCAAGACAATCTTAATCAAGCGATCGAACTGGACCAAGAGCTTTCGACCTATCTTGAAACTCACCATCCTGGTCATAAGTTTCAACGTCTCCAAGCTGCATACGAACTCAGGAGGCAATTGCATGAATTGGTTGGCAAGACTAATGAAGCGGAAATTGACAGCGAAATAATTGATGAACTTAATCAGCAAGTATCATCTGTCATGGCCAGTGAACCACCTGCGTGGGCCAAGACATTCCAGGATGTATGGACTTGGCGTGATTCTGTGCTGGGACACAAACTGGGGAGCGACAATGTTCATGCGCGGCTGATTGCCATCCAACTCGGGAACGAGTTTTCAGCGGTTGGAAACATCGGCGTGCTCCAAGGGCTCGAAGACATGATCGTGGAAATACGCCAAGAATTCTCGTCAGATCTGTCGCCCGAATTGGCTGTCGAGGTAAGTGGTTCGGCAGCTTTGGGGGCCGATATGCTACGAGCATCGGCGGGTAGTGTGCGTTTGACCGAAGGAGTGTCAATTCTATTGGTCCTGCTGATTTTGGCCATTGCCTACCGCGCTCCCTTCTTGATCGCAATTCCACTGGCTACGATTGCAATCAGTTTGGTCGTGGCGACGGGTATCATTGCCCTGTTGGCCCGCGATCCTAACAATTCCAACAGCGTTGGCTTGGGCGTATTTACAACAACCCGTATTTTTGTGGTCGTGCTGCTGTTCGGGTCAGGTACTGATTTTTGTTTGTTCCTGATTGCAAGATGTCGCGAAGCGTTTAGTGAGCGCGTGCTGAGGACACGTCACCAACTATACCGAGCGATCGCGCGCAGTTGGCGCAATGTTCACGACGCCCTAGTGGCAAGTGCCTTAACCACAATTCTCGGTTTGGCGGTAATGTGGTTTTCTGGGTTCGAAAAATTTCGTTACAGTGGACCTGTCATTGCCATTTCCTTAGCTGTCACACTGTTCGCGTGTCTTAGTTTTACTCCAGCTCTGCTGAGTGGTTTAGGCATGCTGGCGTTTTGGCCAACGAAATACGGCGCGGCGCCGAAAACGGATTCGAGCCAAACGGGAGATCAAACGATTTGGTTTAGATTGTGGGATGCGCTTGGTTATATGGTGGTCAAGTATCCCATCGCAACGCTGGTAATCACCGGTTTGTTGTTGGGAGTTCCTGCCACTTACGGCGCGCTAAACATGGATCGAGTGACTTATGATTTGACGGCGGAATTATCCGAGGATGCGCCCAGCCGACGTGGAGCTCGATGGATATCGGAGTTCTTTCCGACTCTGGATAGTAGCCCGGTGACAGTATTGATGATTCGCCAATCTCCTTTTGATTCCGAACAACAGATGCGCGCGGCATGTACTGATCTTTCACAGCGGCTATATGCTCAGGGTGTCAGTTCGGTACGTAGTGCAACGGACCCGCTGGGCGACTATCCACCGGGTAGACGCATGGGCTTGTTTGATAAAGATGCTTGGCGTCGACGGGTATTGCAATCACATCGCATAGCGCGCGACAGGTTTATCAGTACAGTTGAAGACTTCGGACAGCGGCTAGCAAAATTCGATGTCATATTGAGCGACAATCCGTTTACACTTCCCGCAGCGGCTACGTTGGCTCGCGTGCAACAACTGCTGAACGAAGAAACCGCTCGCGAAGGTTCGCCTTGGAAATCGGCCAACGTTGCCTTCTCGGGAACTACAGTCGGTATCACGGATTTGCGGCAGATTACTCAAGCTGACCAACGACGTATTCAGTGTCTGGTGACTGCCGCCGTGTGGTTGGTACTTGTATTCCTCTTAGGTGAGTGGTTGGTCGCAACCTATTTGATCGTTACCGTCTTATTCAGTTATTTTTCCACGTTGGGCATAACCTATTACTTTTTTGGTGCACTTCATGGCAGCGAATATGCAGGGCTCGATTGGAAAGTCCCTTTGTTTCTGTTCGTGATTCTGGTGGCGGTAGGGCAGGATTACAACGTTTACTTAACTACCCGGATTCGAGAAGAAGAACGTCGGCATGGAATAGCCAATGGAGTGCGTCGAGCAATGGCACTGACGGGAGGAATCATCACAAGCTGTGGATTTGTAATGGCAGGAACGTTCATCGCCATGGTTAGCCCTGCGGTCTTTCATTGGATTACGTTGACCTGGCCTCAACTCGGGCTATCCTACAATGCTCCAGTTCTTAGCGGCATTACAGAATTAGGATTTGCATTGTCCTTTGGGGTCATGCTAGACACCTTAGTCATTCGCTCTTTGTTAGTGCCTGCCTTCTTTGCACTTTGGCCGAAAGCAAATTAGTCCTTGTTCGCGTCTCTCTACAGCCTTTCTAGGCTAGGCGAGCCGCTGAAAAGTTTGCAACGCATCCGAGGACTCGCGCCGTGGGCACGTACTTTGTGTTGGATTTTGTAGCAAGGTTGGTGCAAGGCGCCCGGTTTTTCAACGAATTCCGTTTGCGGTATGGCTTTATCTGCCGCTCGCCAAAAATAGTCTTTCACCATCACTGGTGTGTGATGCGAGCTAGATAATTGCTCGCTCGGGCGGCGGCTGATCCCTCCGAACAGCCTGGTATACTTGACTGCAAGCACGGGTTGTTTCACAGTAATCCTCTCGCTCAGCATATGAGTATTCTTGAAACACTGAGGATTGACTGAAATGACTCATGCACAAAATTGTCGTCGTGATTTTATTGGTTTGAGCAGTGGAGCATTGTTAGCTGGCGCACTCGCAGGGCGTGGAATAGCCAATCAGGCCCGTCGCCCGAGAGTGGCTGCGGTATTTACGGTGTTCCGCTTTCGTAGCCATGCCTACGACATTCTAGAGAACTTCATCAAACCTTATTTGTTTCGTGGGCAAAAAGTTGACCCGGGAGTTGATTTGGTCTCGATGTACGCAGATCAATTCCCCGAGGACGATATGGCGCGAGGCGTTGCTCAGAAGTTCGGTATTCCTTTGTATGATTCGGTGGATGGTGCGTTATGTTGTGGCAAGTCAACGATGAATGTCGACGCGGTTCTGCTGATTGGCGAACATGGCGATTACCCATACAACGAATTGGGCCAGCACATGTATCCTCGCAAACAGTTGTTCGACCAGATTGTGGCTGTAATGAAACGATCGAATCGCTTTGTACCCATGTTTAACGATAAACATCTGTCGTATCGCTGGGACTGGGCCAAGGAAATGTACGATACAGCCAAGAGTTTGGGGATTGCCTTACAAGCGGGCAGTAGCGTGCCGTTGGCATCGCGTCGCCCTATGTTGGAATTGCCAGCCGGGTGCGAGATCGAAGAGGCCGTATCGATCCACGGAGGCGGTTTGGAATCCTATGATTTCCACGCGTTAGAAGTTTTACAATCGATGGTTGAAACACGCCTTGGTGGCGAAACCGGGGTCACACAAGTCGAAGTACTTGCCGACGACAGACTCAAAGCCGCCGAAGCGGAAAAGGACTGGCCCCACGATTTAATTAACGCAGCAATGGCCGCAGAAAAACAGTTCGACGAACCTCGACGACCTCGACCGCGAGCCGGGGTCTACAATACGAAAGAGGAAAATTCGAAAAACCGCAAGAACACGACCGCACATGCCATTCGACTCACCTACAAAGACGGCTTGCGGGCCCTGGCCTTAAAAGTCAACAGCAGCAGCGATCGCTGGAATTTCGCTTGTCGATTGAAAGGTGATCCACAACCCAAAGCATGTATGTTCTTTAATGGGCCATGGGGCAATCGGAACATGTTCAAAGCCCTCTCGCACGGTATCCAGCACCTTTTCAAGACCGGCAGCGCGGCTTACCCGATTGAACGAACGCTGTTAACGACCGGTATAGTGGATGCGGCCATGCACTCACACCACGCTGGTGGAAAAGCGATGGCTACTCCTCATTTAACGTTCAGTTATACTCCTCGCGACATTAGCCAGTTTCGAGAAAATGGTGCAAGCTGGCAGGTATTGACTCGTGATACACCCGAACCCATCGAATTTACGCCAGGCGATTCCTACTGAAGTGATTTCCAAGTTCAACAATGTAGCGATTGGTAATCATGCCTGCTGAAGCAGATCTTCAAACGCACAACCAAAACAAACATCGCCGGCTTTGCCGCAATGCATTTCGCCGCCTAGGTCAGGGCGAGCATGCGCTGGTGAATTGGATCCAGCAATGTGGACCCTGTGCACTGGAAGTACAATGGGATCGCTGTTTGTTTGAGGCACTTGTGCGAGCGATCGCGCATCAGCAGTTACATGGCAAAGCTGCGGAGACAATCCTCGGTAGATTAAAGTCCGGGTACCCAGGGAGCGGTTTTCCGAGCGCCAAACAGTTGTCGCGTTCGTCAGTCGAAAAGCTTCGTGGCTGTGGGTTCTCTGCAGCAAAGGTGGCAGCCATCCATGGGATTGCCCATGCACAACTGCGTGGACAAATTCCCGATCGGCAATCGGCAGCAAATATGTCCGACACTGAGCTGATCGATCAGTTGACTGAGCTGCGTGGCGTCGGACGTTGGACCGTCGAGATGCTGTTAATCTTCACACTTGGGCGAATAGACGTCATGCCCGTTGATGATTTTGGCGTTCGCCATGGCCTGAAGTTACTGCTAAACCTTCACGAAATGCCCACACCTCGGCATGTGGCGGAATACGCCAGTGTTTGGGCTCCCTATCGAACGGTTGCGGCATGGTACCTGTGGCGCCGCGCCGATGCTGCAAAGCGAGGCAAATCCGATTAAACAAAAATATCCTGGTATGGCGTGTTGTTAATCTCCGGCATCCGTTCGAAATCTAATTGAAAGCTGCAGCGTAAAGATGTTCTTCATATTGGAACAAGTGAATGGAAGTTTTGGCACAATTGTGGCTCTCACTTCGAACGCTTTCGTAGGCTCGCCCCTTACAGCAAGCCATAGGCTCGCAGCGTCTTGGTCAACTGTGACAACTGCTTATCATCCAGCGGTGTCATAGGGAGCCTCAATTCTCCGGTATCCCGGCCAAGCAACTTCATGGCTGCTTTGACGGGAATGGGGTTGGTTGCCAACCCCAGCATATCTCGACATAGCGGAAATAGGCGATGGTGCATTTGGCAGGCAGCGAGATAGTCGCCGCGCAGTGCTGCAGCGACCATCGAGATCAAGTCGCCGGGAACGATATTCCCTGCCACCGAAATAACCCCTTCAGCACCAACACTCATCATCGGCAAGGTCAAACTGTCGTCGCCGCTGAGTACGGTCAAATTAGTCGTATTTAACACTTGAGAACACTGATCGAGCGACCCCGTTGCTTCTTTTACCATGGTGATATTCGGTATTTCTGCCAATCTGGCGATCGTCTCAGGTTCGATATTCTTGCCAGTTCGTCCAGGAATGTTGTACACGCAAATGGGCAAACCAACGTCCTCAGCAATCGCTTTGAAGTGTTGGTAAAAACCTTCCTGTGTTGGTTTGTTGTAATATGGAGCAACCTGCAAGGATGCGTCGGCACCAGCTTTTGCCGCCCATCGAGTCAATCGCAATGCTTCAGCGGTGCTGTTACTGCCGGTGCCCGCCATCACCTTGATTCTGCCAGCGGCGATTTGCACAACTTCGCTGATAACGCGTTCGTGTTCTTCGTGCGACAAGGTGGGTGATTCACCGGTCGTGCCTACCGGTACAAGACAAGTCGTACCAGCCGCAATTTGAAATTCGACTTGCTCACGCAATCTTGGCACGTCGAGCTGATCATCCTTTAGCGGTGTCACGATCGCAACCGACATCCCGCGATATTCGAAGCCCTTCCGATTTGTCATAGGATACTCTATCTGGCAACAAAGATTCTGATTGGGGAGAAAGGAATGACTCAGTCTTTGCAAGTTGATTATTACATGAACTGCATTCAGGCGGCAGAAATTATATCGATTATCTGACGATCAGTTGTTTCATTTCTTGCACGGCTTGATGAAAGCCTACAAAAACGGATCGGGCAACGATACTGTGCCCAATATTCAACTCATTCATCTGGTTGATCGCGGCCACTGGCTGTACGTTGTGATAGTTCAATCCATGTCCTGCATGCAATTTGAGGCCTAATGAAATCGCCAACGCACCGGCATCAATCAAGCGATTGAGTTCATTTGTTTGCGACACTCCGCGAGCCAGGGCATAACTTCCTGTATGCAGCTCGACTGCCTCCGCATGCAATTCAGCCGCGAGGCGGACCTGCACTGGATCAGGGTCGATAAACAAACTGATTTCAATTCCAGCAGACTTCAGCGACGACACTGCTCGCCGCACTCGATTCGGATCGCTGGCCACGTCGAGGCCACCTTCGGTCGTGACTTCTTCGCGTCGTTCGGGAACGAGCGTTGCTTGATCCGGTTTGATCTCGCAAGCGATCGAAACCACATCGGGATCACAAGCCAACTCGAGATTCAAACAAGTCGACACGGTTTGGCGCAACAGCCTCAAATCGCGTTCCTGAATATGTCGTCGGTCTTCGCGCAAGTGAACGGTGATAAGATCGGCGCCTGCCATCTCCGCGATAAACGCAGCATGGACCGGATCTGGCTCGTACGTTCGCCTAGCCTGCCGCAGGGTCGCCACGTGATCGATATTGACGCCCAAACGCGCCATTTCCCTAACTAGCCTCAAAAATCAGACAAAGAACTTCCAACCTCGGCGTTTACTCAACGCCCACGCCATCAACTAAACCATCATTTGATGATGTTGTTTACCCTACTCGATTCTAGAAAAACGGCGAGGGGGTGAACCCGATTCGGTGTGAAAAAAGCTCTACCCAGGTAAATAGGTATAGAGGTTGGAACGCACGCTCAAATTGAAATATCGATGTGGCGAGTGGAGTTGATCATCCTGGTCGCTGGCGAGCTGAGATAACAGTTGGCATTTTTATCAACTCTTCGACTTTTTCATCAAAGAAGGTGACGATACCCACTGCGAGCAATAACCCGTACAACCATTGATCGGCTACCAGTGAGTACGCCGCGCAAACGCAAATACCCAGTCCAATCCCAATGGGACGCGTCAACTTGGGTATGAGTAGAACGATTGCACCCAGCTCCATCAAAACAATGAAATGGGTCAACGCATTTACCAGCAGAATATTGCCTCGCAGCATCTCTGGAGAAATGGTGTTTGAACGCCCTGAGGCTGCGAGCCACCAAACTGCGTCTGCTTGCCACCAAGTGGGATTGGCAAGTTGGGAAGCCAGCCCTGCCGCAAGCAGTAGCCAACAATGAATTTGAATAAGTCGCTGCGAAAATCTTGCCAACCAAGACCTCGTTTGAGACTTAGTCAATCTACTGGCCAGAAAGCTTTCCCCTGGATCGATTATCAAGTAACCCACAAAAGCGGCCAAGACGGGTTCGGCCGTACTCGCCGTCCAGGCTAGGCGGTGTGACAATCCTACAATCCAAACCCAGAGTGCGGCTGTTGTGTACCTACCTCCGGTACCTGTAAAAACGACTAAAGACAAGACGATGCCGATCCATAGGTAACCGACAACCAATAGCTCATTTTCGATGTACCATAGCGGAGACCATGCAAACGAGGCTCGCCAGCTTTCTTGAGTTTGTGAAATCAAGTCTCTGACCAGGGAATTCTCAAGCCAGCCATGGTCTCCGAAGTACCAATTCCGCTGTGCTAATATACTGGCAAACCAAATCAACGACACGATGGCCAACAAGCATCGGGTTCGGATGCATGGCTTTCGCGACGCGGGTAGGAACCATATTTCATCCCACGTAACCTGCATTCGCTGCGACAAGAATTGAATATATCCAACCTTCATGGACGCGGACTCACCGGTTCTTGAGTGGGATGCGCATTGCCAACTCGTGTGCGCGCCGCTCGTGTTGAGCTTGTCTCTGGGACGAAGGCTAATCTGCCATCGGGAAACCGCACGATCCGCGCTTGATAGAGTACTTCGTCTTCAAGTTCTCGAGCAATTATTTCTTGCTGCCCTTGAGCAATCAGTAAATCTTGTTCAAAGCTGGGCACGATCTGTCGGACCATGCGAACTGAATCAACGGTTGCGGATTGCTGATCTTCAAACGATCGTGTCGCCGCTTCGCACAATTTCGTAACGATTGCGTGCTCTTCTTGAACAGCGAGCATGCCTGACAGCCGCATAAATCTCTTCCAAGCATGATTCGTTTTTGCTGGCGAAGTGATACTGGGTGGTAGTACCGACTGCCATTGATCCCCGGCAGAATTGGCAACGTGTACTTGAAATGCAAACAAATGGTCGTGCTCAGATCCCTGCACCATTTCGAACGGCAACAAACCGTATGCTTGATTGATGGTCGAGGCATAAAACCCGACTGCCCCCAGAAGTCTCAATTGTAGTTCGCTGGGAATCAGATTTGCAGACAATGCCAAACAAACCGTGAACAGATGTACCACCAGCCAAAGCGAAGCCCACGGGCGAATACGATCTGGGATTGCTATGGAACGGGAAACAGCAAGTGAGTCGCGATCGCAATCTGCCAATGGCCGATGTCTTTTTTTCATAATCAAGACGATTTACCAAACAAAAAAGCCGAAGAGACGACACATCTCTCCGGCCAGTTTAGTTTGGAATAATGCTACAGCAAGAAAGTTCTGCTCGCCGCAGCAGATCCTCCAAAAAATTCTTAGGTAGTTGGAGCCTTAGTAGGCTCAGTCGGTGCTGGTGGAGCCGCAGCAGGTGCGCTGGCGGCTGGATCAGGCGTAGGAGCTGGTGCAGCAGCAGCCGATTCGACGACGATCGAACCGCTGTCAACTGTGGTGCTGCAGTTTGTGCAACCAGATGCAACTGCTACGCTTTCACCGCAAGCACTGCAACCGCTGTTGCAACTGCCACAACTCGGTGCTGGAGCGGCACAGCATGTAGGAGCTGGAGCACAAGCTGGTTCGCAGGTTTGTGGGCATGCTGGTGCACAAGGCTTTGGACAAGCTGGTGCGCAAGTTTGCGGACATGCTGGTGCACAAGGCTTTGGACATGCTGGAGCGCAAGCAGGCTGACAAGCTGGTTCACATACTGGTTCACCACAGCAACTTCCACCTCGACTGCGAAGGCGTTGCAAAAGCCCACCGCCACAAGAAGCAACTGGAGCACCTCCGCAACGAGAAGATTGCAGCTTGGCAATCAATCCACCACCACAGGAATTTCCACCACAGCGGGACGAATGCAGCTTAGCGAGCAATCCGCCACCGCATGAATCTCCTCCGCAATTTCCCCCAAGCAATTTCTTAAAAGGGCCAGCAACTGCTTGGCTGTCGCTCTTCATCAAACCGCTGGCCAACAACAGGGCAAAGCCAGCAACACCCGCGACGAATACTCGGTTCATGGAATACCTCCAAAAAATCGTGCAAAACATGTTCGGTCCATTCTTGAACCCATCAGGGCGCGACCATCGCTTCCCCACGTTACTAGCAGCCGCCATGCCCTTTCGTGTACTTTAAAGACCATCTTTCTTTAAAGTTTTCCGGATAGTGCGATTGGGACTGCTGGGCAATTTGGGTAATAAGCTATCAGTCGAGTTTGTCTTGTCAACAACCCTAGATGGGATTGTTCACAATGTCGAGGTGAACGCAACGAACTTTAAGAAGTGCTGAAAGAACGACTGTAAGCTGTTTGTATGCTTGTGCTTATGACAATTGCCAGATGCCGAAACACCGTGACAGAATTGCTTTTTTAATTCGGCACGACCAAATTTGCTGGAACTCAGGAATTACTGGCAAATTCATTGCGAATACGTGTGAGCCGTCATAGACTTCCGATAAAAAGCGACGATTGGTAAAAATAAATCGATTAGGCAGTTTTTGGATTCCGAAAATCAACGTCGTAATCCAGTTGCATCGAGCAAGAACAAAAGGGCACGATTGTGTGCAAACGAATATTGTGTGACAAGCGAGTGCTGCTCACAGGAGCAAGCAGTGGTATTGGTTGGTATCTGGCGCGCGAGCTGGTCCGGGCTGGCGCCTATGTGGTGGCCACTTCACGTCGCGCAGAGCGATTGCAGCAGCTTCGCATGAGTTTGGGTAATCCCCGAAAACGGCTGATAGCGATCCCCGGTGACGTGGCCGATGAATCCCACCGCGAAAAGTTGATTCAGACCATTTCGAGCCGCTTTGGTGGTATCGATTTGGTAATTAACAACGCTGGAGTTGGGGCCATTGGGAGCTTTGAAAGGGCGACTTCTGAGCGCTTGCGTCGAGTTTTCGAAATCGATTTTTTTGCAGTCACCGAATTGACTCGCTTGTCACTTCCCTGGCTGCACAAGGGCAAAGACCCCGCAGTGGCCGTGGTGAGTTCCGTTTTAGCGCACCGTGGTGTGCCGGGCAAAAGCGAATACTGCGCTGCGAAATTTGCGCTAAGAGGCTGGACCGAGGCGCTGCGATTGGAGCTTAAACCCGCCGGTATTGATGTCATTACCATTTCCCCCAGCACGACCAAAAGCGAATTTTTTGAGTCGTTATTGGATAGCGATGGATCTCAGAAACGTTTGCAATTTGGAATTCAGTCGGCAGAGTCTGTCGCTAATTCGATTCTAGGGGCGATCAAGAAAGGGAGGCGAGAATTGGTTTTGTCACCAGGTGGTAAGGCTCTTGTTTGGCTAAGCCGATTGGCCCCAAGCTTTACGGATCGACTGCTTCTGCGTTACGCTATGTAAAGTCCAGTAGACCAAGGCATTGGCTCATCTTGGTTTGAATTGACATGTAAGTTGCTAGGCGAGCAGCTTAGCAACACTCTACATAGGCGATGGCAATGGTAATTCTGTATCAAAAAGGTGGCGAAGACTACGATCTGCAACCGCAAGATTTTCGAGACGCCTTAGGAGCTGCGTTCGATTTTTTTGGGGCCCCTCAACGAGTGCTCGCGTTACCACCAGATCACACTCGCAGTGATAGTCGCGCCGGAGAATTGACCTGTATTGCTCACCAAATGCTGGGTCAGCGACTAAGCGCCGTAATGCCCGCGTTGGGAACTCATGGTGCGATGTCCGCAAAGGAACTGGACTATATGTTTCCGGGGCTGCCGCATGGTCTGATTCGCGAACATCGCTGGAAGGACGATGTTCAGACCTTGGGGTTAGTAAGCGATGATTTCGTGGCAGAAGTCACGGAAGGGATCTATCGACACTCGTGGTCAGCTCAGGTAAACCGGCTGCTAGTGTCCGGTGGATTTGACATGATTTTGTCCTTAGGGCAAGTTGTCCCACACGAAGTCATCGGTATGGCCAACTACAACAAGAATGTATTTGTGGGCACCGGAGGCCGAGATGGGATCAACCAATCACATTATTTGAGTGCACTCTATGGCATGGAACGTGTCATGGGGCGTTGCGACACTCCACTGCGCAAGATCTTGAATCGTGCCCAGGATCTTTTCTGTGGTGGCATGCCGCTAATGTACGTCTTGACCGTCGTTCAGTCATTGCCTGACGGTAGCAAGAAGGTTCGCGGATTGTTCGTGGGCAATACCCATGACGTATTTTTTGCTGCAGGTGCACTTTCGGCAAAGGTCAATTGCTTTGTGGTGGAACGTGCCCCCAAAACTGTGGTCGTCACGATGAATCCGCACAAGTATTCCACAACATGGCTTGCCAATAAAGCCATCTATCGCACGCGCATGTTAGTTGGCGATCGCGGTCGATTGGTGGTAATCGCTCCGGGAGTTTCTCGTTTTGGTGAGGATTTGGGCATCGACCAACTGATTCGGCGATACGGTTATCGTACAACACCTGAAGTATTGGAGATGGTCGCTAAACATGAGGATTTGCGTGGCAATCTTTCAGCGGCTGCGCACTTGATCCACGGATCACCAGAGAATCGTTTCGAGGTACTCTATGCTCCTGGCCAATTGTCGCGACAAGACGTTGAAGGAGTGGGTTATCAATACGCCGATTGGCGTGAGATGACCAACCTGTATCAAACCGACAAGTTAACCGACGGCTGGCACAAGGACCAAACAGGAGCTGAGTTCTACTTTGTTTCTGATCCTGGCTTGGGGCTATGGATGCGAGCTAACCACCCTCACGTAGTGCGCTAGCGGCAAGCACTTAAAGTTGAAGTTTAGATTTTTAGATACCGATGAAATCAACCTTCGGAATTCGATAAATACGTTGACAGGAACGCACTGACAAATAGCGAACAGTGTCCAATTCCGCGGTAACAATTATTCTTCAGTAACAACTACGACCCATCCTGAGTCTGCGATCGACGATGGACGGCCCATTATCATGACGGGCGAAAACGCGACCATCTTTTCTGCTTTCTCCAGTGGATCTTGGGTTTGCACGACTTCGGAGAGTGATTGGCCGCTAGCGACCATATTGGAGCGAAGCGTTCCTTCTCGCAGTCGTTTGGCTGAAGTGAGTAATTCGGCAGAGACACTCGGAAGAGCGTGTGCTCTATCGACTTGTCGCATTCGCGGATGGTGCAACACGAGTCCAGTCTGTTGATTAAATGAGGTCTCGCGCGTATCGACCAACCATGAGTTTTGGCCAAGCGCAAAATCGCCCAATTCAACGGTCATACACAGGATGCCTATGCGTTGGCGTTGGTAATTCTCGGGTCCATCATTCCAAATAGGCACCGAAAACGCCACCATCAATGTCTTGGTGTTGGTACTCTCAAAAGCAGCCGACATATAAACAATGCGATCGGAAAGTGGCGATGGTGCTTTGAATTGTGGCTGTGCCGGATCAAAGTCTTTGCCCAAACCATTAAAATAATCACGATGAGCAAAGTTCTTGCCAATGCTCTCACCGGCTGGGGAACGGGCGAGCTGGGTTCCGTCAAGGCTATTTACGAACCAGGACGCTGTCTTTAAAGCTGAACTGTGGGCAATGAATCTCGTATCCAACCATTGCTGGACTTGGCTGAGCGCTTCCGCGCTGGGAGGCGAATTGGCTGGATGAGTGTCGTTATACTTTTGTACGTGGCCTCTGATGATGGGCGAACTGGCCTCGGCCTCTAAAACTCGCCAGCGAATATCGATCTCTTGCGCGATCGACTTGGCTAGGAATCGGGCGGACATGCTCAAGTTGTCTCGACGCGTAGACTCTGCGATCTTCTGCAGTTGTTGTGCATCCTCGCGCGCCGTCCGTTCGCTGGCCGCATAGGCACTCAACCAAACCGTGGCCACACCCGCAATCAGCAAACATCCACACAATCCTGCAATCGCTACTTGCGCAGCCAGCCGATGTTGGCGGGCCATGCGAGCCAATTTGGCACTTACCGGTTCTCGATACGCAGAAACCGGTTCGTCAGCTAAGAAGCGTTCGACGTCGTCGGCAAATTCCAGCGCCGTCGGATACCGCGCGGCTGGTTGTAATGACATCGCTTTAAGACAAATCGCAATCAGGGAACGATCAGCACCTGGATGTAAATGCAGCGGATCGACCAACCGGCCTTGGACGATGTTTTGTTTAACCTGCTCCAGCGTTTGCCCTTCGACGGGCGGTTTGCCACAAATAATCTTGAACAGCGTGGCTCCTAAACTGTAAATATCGCTGGCGGGTGTCGGTGCCAATTCTGAAGCTTGTTCGGGGCTCATATAGGCTGGTGTTCCACCGCCATGACCGGACGAACCACTGCCATCAACGCCAGTGGGAAGCAACGTTTGTTCACCACTTTGCTTGAACCTGGCATCGCGTAACACCGGCGAGGCCAATCCCCAATCGACAACAATCGTTTCTCCGAAACGTCCCAACATGACGTTGGCCGGCTTGATGTCGCGGTGTACGATTCCCCGATTATGTGCATAAGCAATCGTATTGCAGACTGAAACAAAACTGGTGAGCAAGCGACGAAATTCTAACGCCTTATCTTTTTCGATTCGCAAAGGTTCTTTCTCGGTCTCCAGAGGTGGATGGAAGTAATTGTGAATTGCCTTGTCCAGAGACAAACCATCAATAAATCGCATCGCATAAAACGGGGCACCGTCGGAGGTCTGGCCAATGCCGTAGAGCGGGATAACGCCCGGGTGTTCCAAGCGTCCAGTCACTTCGGATTCTAATGCAAATCGTTGCCGATAATTTGCGTTGGATGCCAAGTGTTCGTGCATGAATTTGACAGCCACACGGCGATGGAGCAAACTGTCTTCACCAACGTAGACAGTTCCAAGACCACCTTTGGCAACAAATTCCAAATTGTGGATGTCGGTCGCCAAACGCAACCCTTCATGCACATTTGAGTTTGGGGCGTGCGGGTTTAGTCGTTGATTCATCGCTTGCAGCGCATCAACGCGGCGGCGAACAATCGGTTCCAAGTGGGGATGGTGGGCACAGAGTTGGCCAAGCGTCAGTGTCTGGCCTGCCTCAAAAGCCGATTCCCATTCATCCAACAAATCCTCGACGACCTCGCATTCTGCGGGACTGAGCGGCTTAGGGCGTTGCAATTCATCCTGCATGACAATGCGGCATTCTAATCTTTGGCATGAACATTAATGACCGGTGCGCGACTGCTCGTTTAATCGTTCGTGAAGAAGAAGCCTAGCCGATCGCCACATGCGTTTGATGGTTCTGGTAGAAATCTTCAGTAACTCAGCGGCTTCCTCTTGCTTCATCTCGTGATACCACAGTAACTCAAATACCTCGCGTTCTTTGTCGGGCAGTTCGCTGACACAGCGATGAAAATCGCCCCATTGCTGCATCTGGTACTCATCCAACGACTCGGCCGCAGGTTCAACGCCTGCGACCGTTCCGCATTCATCATTACGTTGTCCGCCAACGGGAACCGAGGCATGGTTAGCCCCCAGTCCCATTGGGCCTTGATAATGTCGACTGAGGTCAATCAACTCGCGACGAATTTGCATCGCGGCGAGGCGAAAAAAATGTCGCACGTCTTCGATGTACACGTCCTTGAGTGACTGATATAGACGAAGCGATGCGTTTTGCAGGACGTCCTCCGTTTCCTCCCAGCGTCCAACTCGTTCGTAACTGCGTTTCATTTTGGCAGTCATACGGCGCAATCGTTGGCATGCAATTTCCAATAACTCCCCGCGCACTGAAGACTCGCCGGCGTTCAACCGGTTAATACAACGTTCGATCAGCAACGTCTCTTCTGACATGGGCCGGTCTTCGACCTTCAATTTCATGGTTCCGTTTAGCTCTCTTTGCAATGAAACATTTGCCGTCCAGGGTCACTCAATACTCTCACTTACCATCCTCATCCAATTAGCAACTTTCCCTTGAGTCGGTATACGCAGCGTCAACATCAACAAGCAAATCGCTACTGCGACTATGGAAAACAGATGGCGATCCTGCATGTAGGCAATTAAGTTGAACATGGCACCAAATTCTACGACCCCTGCAGCGGCAATCAATTGAACCTGAAACACACTCGCCAAGCGTCGCTGGACTTCGGCCACTGGAAGTCCATTTGCCAATTCTCGACGAATCGCGGCGAGTTGTGCACTGGTTATTGCTTTTGGAATAATAGATTGAAGGACGGCTACGCCCGCGACCAACCCTAGCCCAATTGACGTCATTGGCGTTAATTGTCGTGCTCCGGCTGGTGGCTGTTGAGATTTGAGAACAATGACACTCCCGAACACCAGAATTCCGGTGATCAGCGCCACAATAATTATCTTGCCTACCATCACCACTTGATCCATGCTGGCAGCAGGTTGATCAGTATTTGAGTGCATACGCATTCCTCAATCGTTTTCCGAGCGATTATAAATAAGCAAATATCAGACGCGACTACCTGTGAAAGAGACAACTACTGTGGTCTGATCTTACCACGAATTCACTTCTCTCAATACTGCCAAATCCATCCAACTCGACGAGACGCAGAACATGGCATTTCTCAAACTTACTTCAATGCTCAATTTACTGACGGTTGCCGTAGCATTGGCAGGATGCGCCCTAATGCTGGCCGGTCAAAAGGAAGTGGCTGGAGGTCTGTGGAGCCTGGGTGCGGTAGCATTAGGATTGCGCATGCAACTGACCAATCAATGGAAACCGTTTGCCTTCTCGTGTTGGGTATTGGCATTTGTTACCGCCGCCATGTTCTATCCCGTTGCGTTTAGCGATTGGGGAAAAATCAAGCCAACAACCTTAGTTTCGCCGTTGATTCAGGTCATCATGTTCGGCATGGGGACAACGTTAGGCCCCAAGGACTTTGCACGCGTCTTGGTGACTCCCAAACCGATTGCGATTGGCATGTTGCTGCAATTTGGCGTCATGCCACTGGCCGGTTGGGGCCTTGCTCGTACATTTCAGCTTCCTGGCGAAATTGCGGCTGGAGTAATTCTTATCGGTTCGTGTCCAGGCGGAGTCGCGTCGAACGTCATTACCTATTTAGCTCGCGGTGATGTAGCATTGTCGGTTACCATGACCGCTTGCTCAACGCTGATGTCTCCGATAATGACTCCCTTGATGATGCAGTTGCTGGCCGCGCGAGATGTTGATGTCAACTTCTGGCCGATGTTCTTGCAAATTTGCCAAATCGTCATTTTGCCAACCGCCGGTGGATTGCTGGCCAATCTGCTTCTACAGAAATTGAAACTGCGGGGACCGTGGGTAGATCATCTGCTGTCAGGTGTTGCGATGCTGGCAATCTGCGTCGTTATCGGAATTATCGTGGCTCAATCGCGAGACAAGTTGTTAACAGTCGGCTTGACGCTGGTCCTGATTTCGATCGTACATAACGCGATTGGATATTGGTTAGGATATTGGGGAGCTCGTCTGGCAGGTCTGGAAGAGACAGCCTGTCGAACGATCTCTATCGAAGTTGGCATGCAGAATGGCGGCATGGCAACATCTTTAGCTACTGACGTCCTACGCAGTTCACAAGCAGCGTTGGCGGGCGCGATCTTCGGTCCATGGATGAGTATATCGGGTTCGATCCTGGCATCCTGGTGGCGTCGAAACTCATCGTCGCAAGAAGCTAAAAAGACTC
>CAZVBC010000058.1:0-25364 GCA_964625155.1 uncultured Pirellulaceae bacterium | reverse complement strand
CCAACGACGCTGACGACATCAGCATCACTGGTACTACGATTGAAGTTGGAACGATCAATGCCGCAGGTGCCGCTGACGTAACGTTGACAGCGACTGCTGGAGCGATCACAGACGCTGACGCGAATAGCGCCGTAACGGCTGACGTGTTGACGATGAGTGCTGCAGGTGCGATTGGCGGCGGGAACGCGATCAACACGACAGTGGTTCGCGTAACTGCTAGCAGCACGGCAGCGGGGGATATTCGCATAGCGGAAACCAACGCGATCGAACTGACGAGCGTGACGAACACCAGTGGGGCGATCATCATTACCGCAGGTGGCGCGGTAACGGCACTGAGCGTCTCGACTGCCGGAGCCACTGATGTTGACGACATCGCTATTACGGGCTCGGCAATTAGTCTGCAATCAATTACTGCTGCAGGACTAGGTGATGTGACCCTGACGGCCACAACTGGTTCAATTACTGATGGCGACGTGGGGCCCGACTCGCTGGACGTCAGCGGTGATAACGTAAACTTACAGGCCACGCTGGGAAGTATTGGTGCAACAACCGCTAATATTTTCAATGCTACAGTAAATACGATTGAAGTTGTGGCTGTAGACTTAACAGCGGCCGCACCGGCAGGTGTGATAGCGCTGGATGCCACGGTCACAGGAAATCTAGCGCTGAACACCAACACGGCTTGGATTCAATCCAATGGCGATCTGAATGCAACGGCACTGGCGATTACGGTTACAAATCTGGCGCTCGTAGCTGATGCGGATAACAATGGTTCAGGGACAGTGTTGCTGGGGAATTCAGTCACAGTAAACGGCGACTTGAGGATCCAAGGAGCGGACGTATCAGCGGCAGACGGCACGATTGACTTAGCAGCGACGCGGTTAATGTTCGTGTCTGGTCAAGGCGAAACGGTTAACGTGGATGTCGATCAATTTGACGCGACCACAAGTGGTACTTTGGTCGCCAATTCGGTGACGTCAATTGAACTGATCGATTTGGACCGAAATAACTTAGCGATTCAGACATTATTAAGTGGCGGCGATATTACTTTATTCGCGGCCGGTTCTATTTTGGTGACTGACGATATCATTGCAGGGGTCGATGGAGTACAGACCAGCACAGGTAGTATCAACCTGCAAGGATTGGGGGCGAACGCGGATATTGTGGTCAATGACGTGATCTTGACCGACAATGGCAACATTTTGCTTCGAGCAGCGAACGACTTTTTATTGGGTACGGCCATCAGCCCCAATGAAGCTGTCGACAATGACAATTTGTTGGTAATCACTACGATCGACGGGAACATCACGATCGAAGCCGACGCAAACGCCGACCGCAATGGTGCGGGAGGAGCCTTTACGATGGTCGATGGCGCGCGCATTATCGCTGGTCGTACGGCCAATCCTTATGATCCTAATACTAACGGCAACCCATCCCCTTCCACGATTACTTTAGGGGCAGTTGCCAAACCTTCAGGTAACGCTCAAATCACGGTCAGCTCCGACGAAGGGACAACCATCGGCTCGCTGCAGAGTGCCAACGAGTCAAACTTCGCAATATCAGTAACCAGTTTCAATGGTGGCATCATCGATGCTGGTGACGCAGTTGGTGACACGAATTTGGTCGCCCAATTTGGAGATGGAGTTGGTACCGACGCGTTGGTAACGCTGCAATCCCGAACGGGAACTGGAACAACCAATCCTCTGGAGACTCAGGTTTTCAGGCTAAATAGTCTGAATACGACATCCGGTAACATTCAAATTCGAGAAATCGCTGTCGGCGCAGATTTAATTCTCGACAGTGTCCGCAACTTGGCCCCTGCGGGAAACGTTACCGTCCATGTCGAGAACGGTGATTTGCGTGTCGACGGCTTGGTACGTGCGGCCGGTGGTGGAGTAACGTTTCAAGCTGCATTGGGATCAATTGACGAAGGCGCTGCCAGCGCCAGGATCGAAGGGGCAACACTCAGCCTTATCGCTGGGGAGTTTGTACATCTGAGTGACGTCTCAGTCGACACACTCACATCGGCTCAATTGACACCGACAGCTACCAATCAGGGGTTAAACGCAGTCGTTGGACAAGTATTGAACACTCACGCAAATGCTAACAGTACGCGGTTCCTTAATCAACTGACAACCATACCAGGCGCAGCAGCCAATCCAGCCCTCAATGCAGAATTCCAACTAGAGACCGAATACGCATTCTTTTTAAGGAATGATAAAGCACTCGTAGTCCAATCCATCACCGCGCAGGGGACTAATCCACACATATACGTCGAGACACAAGGTAACAGTCTGTTGCGAGTTAGCGGTACAGTGGAAACGATCAGCAATAATGTGGCTGAGGGGGAAATAGTATTGGTCGCAGGTGGCAGTTTGGTTCTCAATCCAGGTGCTCAATTGGAGACCACGAATGCTGCCGCGTTTAATCAATTGATTTCGCAGCTTGCGCTGAACGCGAATTTCTTTAATAGTGGTGAAGGGATCGAGCCTGATAGCCTGACGATGACAACCACTGAATTTGTGCTTGCCGAGTCTCAAGGGTTATTCGTCGATTTCAATCACCATATTTTCCAGCGCATTGCGATGCAGTTTGGAGCTGCTGGCGAGGCTGGTTTCATGGCGCTGATTGGCTATGCAGATGCCGTGTTTAATGTGTTTGATACCAACAGCGATCAAGGAATCAATGAAACGCATGCGCCATTGGATGCAAGCCCGATTCTGGCTTTCCCGTTGAGTCCGATTTTGGCAGCCGTGTTTACGCGGTCAACGGCGTTTTCAGAAGCGTTTTTGGACGCTAATCCAATTCTGCCGACGGATGCAATCATTCGACGATCAGCCGACTTCTTTTTGTTTGAGAATGCAGTTGGCGGGAACAATATTCGTGACCTTGCATTTGATTCCGCACCAATATTAGGAGCTCTGTCTCAGGGCCAACAGGGTGCGCTGCCGATTCCACCAGAAGTGCCACCCCTGAAACCCCCAACTCCGGTTTCGTTTTCGGTAGTAGCCAACGTGTCGGCTATCAACGTCTATCAAACGCCGGCGATTGAGTTATACGATGTAATTGAGAAACCGATCGAGGTGAGTGTTTATCGTGTTGCTTTTGCCGACGAAGATCATGATGGCCAGCCCGATCAAAATGAACTCCCCAATCAGCAAGCAATTCTCGAGGAGCTGAGCCCAGAGAAGAAGATTCGCGACGTGCAATCGAAGGATGGTGGAACTCCCACTCCCGAAGAAGTTGATACTGCCAAAGCCGAGATCAAAGCTGATCCAGAGTCCCCTGCTGGCGTGTACGCCATCGTGGAAACTGATGCTAATGGCAAAGAGGTCGTCGTCGATATCTTTTCAATCCGTGACTACACAGAGGTCGAGGCAGAAGGCAAAGACGAGATGCCTTTGCAGCCGATCGTGCCGCCCCCAGCCAACGAGCCGGTTCCACAGCCTGCTCAACCGGCTAATGAAGATGGTGCAGCCATCATACCGCTTGGCAATTCTACAGACTCCGTAGCGTTGTCGGCAGAAGACTCGGCGCACAAGATTACGCCCAATCACAGCAGTCGCTTGGCTTCGGTCGGCTTGTTATTTAGTTCACTGTGGGTCGTGCGTGCCAACGAACGTAGCAAACAGGTATCGCCTGTAAACGAAACCAGTGATCCTCCCTTGCTGACCAGCCGCGAGCGCCGCCGTAAGCGCTTGCTGTCGAAGTTAGGCAATTAATCCGTTGGTCGTTTTCCTTGCAAATTTGCTTTAAATACTTTTCATTGCAGACATCCATTTTGTACCGCAGAACTGGAGTTCCAGTCATGGCAACTTGCCCAAAATGTAATAGCACCGTTGATAATCAGGCAAAGAAGTGCCGCGAGTGCGGAACCCTGTTATCGAAGGTCGGCGACTCACACGGTACGCTTAATCCCAGCATGGCGTTTGATATCGAGCAAGACCCCATACCGGCAGCCACAATGGTACCGGAGGTCGCCGCGCCGGCAACGCTTGAAAAACGGGCTTCGGCTGGAACCTTGGATCCCTCGAATCTATTCGCTGGGGCCGAACGAAAAACTGGCAACAGTCAGGATGCGAAATCGACTCACGAATCAAACGCGGCTGCCGCAAGCGATTCCGCTGCCGGTTTATCCGACGGGTATGCGCAGACGATCGCCTCGCAGGATTTGCCTGAACAATCGCTCGCGCACTTAGAAAAGAACGCGGCCACGATGCAGTACAGCGAGGGCGAGGTGCGCAGCGCCATGGGCTTGAGCGGATCGGGAACGACCGGTCGGCTGAACCGAGTATGGGAAGCGGCGATTGGTTCGTCTGGAAAGGGTTCAAAGCAATCACTGCGATTTGCACGGGCCGAAGCATCTGACTCCGTATTTCGACGAGTCGCACGGCGCTATGTGGCTGACGCCAATTCGCCCACGTCAGATGGAGTCGACTACCAAGTTCGCAATAAACTGGGCGAAGGTGGTATGGGGATCGTCTTTTCTGCAGTCCAGACGGCCGTCAATCGGACAGTCGCGCTGAAGACTTTGCGAAAAGTTGAAGAAGCAACACTGGCTAAACAACGCAATCCCCAAGCTTACGAAGATTCTCGCCGCAAGCAGTTCTTTTACGAAGCGGAAATTACTGCTGAACTCGATCACCCCAATATTCCACCGATTTACGAATTGGGAGTGGCCGATGACGAAGTTCTGTTCTTCACCATGAAGTTGATTCAGGGTACCGAGTGGGAAGAGGTCATCGGCAAGAAATCTCGCGAAGAGAACCTGGAAATCCTCGAAAAGATGATGGATGCGGTGGCGTTTGCTCACTCGAAGAACATCGTCAACCGCGACTTGAAGCCCGGCAACGTCATGCTGGGGCAGTACGGTGAAGCGTACGTAACCGACTGGGGATTGGCCGTCAATTTAAATGAAGGGAAACAACCTGGATTTGGTGGCACGCCTGACTATATGGCGCCGGAAATGGCCATGTTTCCTGAAATGGCTGCTGAACGCGGCGTCAAAGTGGACAAGGCCAGCGACATTTACTTGCTGGGAGCGATTCTATTTCAGATCTTGCATGGAACTCCTCCACACATCGGCAAAGACCCGCGAGCTCGACTAAAAGCGGCCATAGATAATTCAATTGTCGAAACCACTTCCGAGGATCCCTTGATGGCGATCGCCATGCGAGCTATGGAGACTCGCCCGGAAGATCGCTTCGAATCCGTCGAAGAATTGCAGGGGGCCATCCGTGAAGTGCTGCGTCACGCCGAAAGTATTTCGCTAGCTCAGCGTTCTGAGGAACTGCTCGCACAAGCGATCAAATCAAAGGACTACGACCGCTTTAGCCGGTCAGTGTTTGGTTACCGAGATGCCTTGGAGTTGTGGAAGGGTAATCGCGAAGCTGAATTGGGACTGCGCAAAGCAAGGTTGGCATACGGTCAATGCGCGTATGAAAAAGGTGACTTTGACTTAGCACTACAAACGCTCGACCGTGCCGTACCCGAAGAAGCCGCGTTGTACGAGCGAGCCCATAATGCCAGGCTAGCAGTGCAGCAGCGAGAGCAGAGGTTTCGACGCTTACGTCGCTCGTTCGTGGCAGCATTGCTCGCATTTTTGGTCGTGTCATTGTCTCTAGCTGGTTATGCTTGGACGCAAAAGAACAGCGCAATTGTTGCCAGAGACACTGCGCAGCATGAGCGCAATAACGCCATCAAAGCTCAGGAGGCAGCCGAGTTGGCAAAGACTGAAGCATTGAAATCTGCTGCTGCCGAGAAACTCGCGAAAGAAAACGAAGAGCGAGAGAAGATGCTCGCTCAAACCGCTCAGAAACAAGCGGAAGAAGCTAAAAAGGTAGCCGAAGCGGCGGCGGCAGCCGAAAAGCTGGCAAAGGAAAATGAGCAGCTTGAAAAGCAACGAGCTCTCGAAGCAGTCAAAGCAGAAAAGGCAGCTCGTGAGGCCGAATTGTTGGCTAAACAGGAAGCTGTACAAAATGCAGCCAAGATCCAGATCGATGATCAACGCGCCAAATTATCGCTCGCCCGCTTACAACTTGACCAATTCGACATCCGAGGTGCACTCCAATCTTTGTCAGATGTGTTGCATTTAGGGGCCTCGCACGCCACCTCGGCAGCAAACGCGCAGAACGCGAATCTGTTTTCAGGTAAGGCGCCCAGTTTTGACAATTGGGCATCGCGTCGAGTCGAGTTGCTGAGTAACGCCGATCTACCGATACGTCCGTTGCAAAGTCAGATAGGAACGATCAGCTTCGCAGCCGGAAAGAATATCGGTATCGTTGGCACTGTCGATGGAAAAGTACACTTATTGCGACAAGAGAGCGGCGAATTGAAGATCGTCATGACGCACGATTGGGGCAAAGATAGTACCACTGCAATTCACGCTGTGGCGATGTCACCGGATGGTCTCGAAGCCGCGATCGCGGTTGACATAGCAGGGCAAGGGAACGTATTTGTCTGGCCAACTCAAGAGGCTCGGCCCATTCACGTTCCTTTCACTGGCAGCCGCACTTTCCGAGGACTGGCGTACAGTCCCGATGGTAAACGTCTGCTGGCAGGAATCAACGGCGGTTTCTGGATGTTCCCACGTCCCAATGAAAAATGGTACAGCGAGCTGACACAAGAGAGCGTCGAGCGAGCTGAGCGAGCGCAGGGTGTTCTGTCCACTTTGCAGTGGATCGACAGTAATTCTGCGTTAGCCGCCACAAATCTCAGTGGCAAGACAGTACTTTACAATTTGGATTTTTCAGCGAACAAGAACCCGGTGAGTCAGGTAATCGAGTTACCTGCGCAGATTGCGGCAGAAGACGTTTCTGCGATTGCTTATTTGCCTCGAGGTTCCCGCATGCTCGTTGGCCGCGCCGACGGCAGCCTATTCGTTACGCAACTTAGTGAATCCCGCGCCGGCGAAAAACGTCGAGCTCTGTCGCTTGCTTACGAGCTACCGAAGAAGCACCGAGCTGCAGTGGCTCGCATCGTGGTCCATGCAGGCGGATCTGTTTTGTCGATGAGCGACGAGCCAGTGGTGCACTTATGGCGTCACGATGACGCAGGACAACTGACCTACGATACGTTTCTCAGCGGTGTCCCTGGTTCGGCTAAAGAATCAACCGCCACTGTGAATATGGCCCAAGCCGCGTATGCCTCTGCCGATGATATTGTCGGAGTAGACGGTCAAGGTGTAGCCTTTACTTGGAATGTCCCTAGGCAGAAAGAACGCCGGCAACTGGCTCGTACTGGTGTGGCTGGCAACGAAGCATACGCGTCCCCAGTGATTGCAGTGTTTAGTCGCGGTTCGAAGAATCAGGCTCTCGCTGTCACTCGCGATGGCACAGTCGATTTGTGGGATTTGCGCACGGGAAAGACCATTCAGATCGACGGCGCGCCACAAACGCAAACTGTGGCCCGATGGAGTTATTTTGGTCATACGCCTGGAGCTGAGTTTGTCGACTCCGTAGTTGATCCTAAAGCGGGCGTAGTCGTAACGTCGGCCACGCTGCGCAATGCGCCAAAGCAATATCTGCTCGATCCGTCTCATTCTCGGGAGTTCTGTGTATGGGACCAACATACTGGTAACATGCTGAGACGTTGGTCCGAACCAGCTACGGAATCGCTAACGCCGCGTTTGTCGTTGCTCAGCGATGGTCGCGAGTTATTGGTTGCTGGCGAAAATGAAACTCGAATTGTTACGGTTCAAGGGGAGCAAGTATTTAGCGACAAGAACATTGGCACTTACTTCGCGGTTCCGCATCCACGGCAACCCAGTTTGTTGGCTATGGTCAAACGATCCGGCATGACATGGTTGTGGGATCGAGCCAATTCTCGGTTGGAAGACAGTCGACCTGAGGTGTACGTCAGTGAGATCAAAAATGGCTATCCACAGAAAGGAGTTTGGAGTGAAGATGGTCAGCGATTCTATGTCGTCTACACTCGCGGTGACATAGCCGTTTACAATCTGAATGCCTCGCAACTCGACTTGGCCTGGTCCAGCAAGCGACTCTCGGCAGACTCGGAACACGCCGCGTTGTGGCAAGCGACTTCGGGTGCCGAGTATCCCGCCAATGCACATTACGATATGGATGTCGCCATGTCGTCCCATGGAAAAAAGGACCGGTTGTACATCAATGTACGCGACGCGCTGACTAAAGTAACGCGACAAACGATTCTGGACTTCGATCGATCCGCAGGTTTGCCGACGCTGGTCGGTACCCGGACGGCTGAGCAGATAACGTGGCTGGACAATAGCTCGAATAATGTGCCTACATTTGCAAATTCGGTACACAGGGGATTTGCTTCCACGCGAAATAGTACCGATCGTATTCTGGCACGTCAGCGAGTTGGGCAGATGGTGTACGTTTCAACAAACTCGGCTCGCGTGTTAAAACTGACCGATGCGCCTATTGGCTTGACCAGCCTCGGTCGGCAAACGCTTGTGAGCGCGACCTGCGATCGTCAGGGCAATACTTTGTTGACGGCACACAGCGACGGATCCATTTGGCGACTGGACATCGACGAGAAAAATCGCGGCACATGGAAACGGTTATCCTACACCATTCCTAACGGACAAAAGATCCTGCTATCTCCCGACGGAAAGCAATTGTTGGTCCAGTCAGCGAAGGGTGTTGCGAGGCTCGATGCCACATCTGGTCAACAAATCGATGAGTTTCTGGGAGGTACCGCCGCAGTCTGGGATCCACTTGAGAGCTCGGCCTTCGCTGTTGGATTTGGAACAACCGGCCAGATTGTCAAGATTGGTGCTGACGGCACGCGTGACAACAAAGTACTAGAGCTGAAAGACGGAGCGGGAATTAAGTCAATTCACTTCTTTAAAGAAAACTGGAGCGACCCCAAACTCCCGTCCAGCCGATATCTCGCGATACATACAGAAGGAACGACCGGTGGTAATGTGCATTTTGCTTCCCTGGAGGCAAATGGACTTACCAAAATGAATTTGATGGAAATCAAGAAGAACTCGATCCTGACGTGCTCACCGTCCGACTCGACGATTGTGGCGGGCGATTCGTCAGGGACCGTGTCTGTTTGGTTTGCTTCACCTTATTGGGAACGTTCCGGCCAGATATTCGATTTGGAAGGGCATCGCGGTGCGCGCATAGAGAATCTCGTGTTCAGTAGTGATGGTGAAATTCTGGTGACCTCTGACAGCAATCGTCGCCTGTTTGGATGGTTGTCGCGAGATCCGCTGAACCGTCAACCCAAATCTAAGTGAGGTGCTGTGTGCCCGAGCACAATAACGGGTCTCAACCCGCGAGACCTGACGCGTCACGAGTGGACGTGTGGACAGAACTGCTGGAATCGACATTGAAGAATCGCGACCGTTCGCTCACTTCGAGCGAATGGAGTCGGTTGGGCGAAGTTGCTCGTCAGTATGCCGGGGGCGACGCTTTTGAGAATTTTGTGGTCGAGTTAGTGGAGACTTTGTTGAGAATGAGGTTTCCTGCGTTCGCCCAGACCAAAAGCGATGTGTGTGCGATGAGCCGACGTATCGGCCAAACGCTGTGTAGCGATCCTTCCAGCCGCCAACGCTTGGCGGAATTCCATCGTCAATTGTGTGGCAATGATTGTGGCATCTGAGCCGTATTCTCAAACCCATGAGTTGATTGCCGAAGGCCGAGCGCTGGTGCGTTCGCTGGCTCTGAGAATTTACCGAAACCTACCTGTGCGAGTCGACCTTGACGACCTGATCGCTTACGGTGAGCTAGGTTTAGTCGAAGCTGCTCAGGACTTTCAAGCTGAACGTGGAAACAAGTTCAGTACGTTTGCCTACTATCGCATCCGTGGAGCCATCTACGATGGCTTGGCCAAGATGACTTGGACCAGCCGCGCGCGGTATCGACGCATGCGATTTGAAAGTATGGCAGCCGACGCGCTTGAGGCAGAACAGGAACTGGGGAGTGATCCGCAGGACCCAGCGGAGAATGGCAAGTGGTTTGCACGCGTCACCGAGCGGCTCGCCATGATCTATTTAGTCTGCGACGGGGACGAAGACAATAATCTGCTCGACACGGTCGATGCACAGCCTGCAGCTCCAAAGGCATACATGCATCGCGAAGCCAGTGACAAATTGCGCAGTTTGGTCAATCGCTTGCCCGATGCCGAACGCAAGCTCATTCAAGCAGTTTATTTCGACGGATACACGTTGCAGGAAGCCGGACGCATGCTGGGTTTCAGCAAGTCCTGGGCCAGCCGACTGCACGCCAAAATCCTGGAAAGTTTGGCCGACGATATGCGTCGCCATGACCTTCACGACTAATTCAATTTGTACAAGTGATTTATGTCCGACAACTCATTCCTCGACTTCGAAGCTCTATTGGCTCCTATCTCATCGGAGCAGCCGTGCGGTACGTTCAGAGAAACCAGCGAAAACAATGACCTAAATATGGCTTTTGCTGAGATCCGGGATTTGTTAACCACTGCCCGAAAGATCGAAGCCAAAAGAGTTGAGCTGGAAACTTTCAGCCCCGAAGAACGCCAACGTTTTCTCGTGGATTACGAAGGCAAATCGGATGGCCCCCAAGCTGACCCAAGGTGGGAACGCATCGCTCAACTGTCCATCAATATCCTCTGCCAGCATAGTAAAGATACGCGCGTCCTGCAGTTTCTGACCGAAGCGGCTCCACGCCTGGATGGACTGGCTGGTCTACGCGATGCCATGAAGCTCAGCAGATTAATGCTCGATCAATACAAACTCACCCTCTACCCGTCACCTGAAAGCGAGGACGAGGCAGACACATGTGTGCGCATGCTCGCCAAAATGGAAGATTCGGCGAACATCCACTCCGCCATTGAACATTCGCCATTCTTCCCAGACAGCCCAAACCTGCATTGGTTCTCCCATACCAATGCACTCAGTTTTGAGAAACGCTCTGAAGAAGAGCGAAATCAGTTAATTCAGGAAGGGGTGGTTTGTTTAGACGATTTTAATAAGGAAATTCAACGAGCGGATTTCGAATCGCTCAAGGCTAGTGAAGCCCTCATTGCCGATACCGTGGCCGAAGCTCAGCAGCTCGATCAGTACATGACCAACTTGAGCGATCGCAAGAATCCGGTAGGCATTACGCAGATTATCGAACGCTTAAAAAAGATTCAAACTTGGTACAAGAGTTTGATTGAAGACAGGGTGGATGCTCAGCCGTCGGAATCTGAAATGTCATCTGCTGAGCAAGGCGACGTACCTACCGGTGCCGTGGGTGCTAAAACGACTGGGTCAGTGGTGGTTGGGTCGATCGCGACACGCGAGCAAGCGTTTGCAAATTTATTGCAAGTAGCTACGTTTTTTCGTAAAACTGAGCCCCATTCTCCGGTATCTTATGCTTTAGAACAGGCAGTTCGATGGGGTAAGATGCCCTTGCCCGAGCTGCTGCGAGATTTGGTCAATGATTCGAGCGTGCTGGGAGATATGTTCAAACGCATGGGAATTCAGGAAGACGCTTATAATTCCTAGTTTGCAATCACAAAAAGTTGCTCGAATTCACTGGTCGCAGACTGTTACATAAGCTATTTTCCTACAACGCAGCATTCGTACGGAGAGCGGTTTTGCGATAAAAACCTCAACACCGGATGTTGTCGACAACCCACAATCGTATAGTCAACGTTTCCGTTGTTTCCATTTTCACTCTATGACCTGAGGGTACTATGAGTTCAGTTCACAGCAAATTGAGTCGAGTACGCAAGCCACGCGTTCACATTACCTACGAGGTCGAAACCAACGGGGCTACAGAAAAGAAAGAACTACCTTTCCTCATGGGCGTGGTTGGCGATTTTTCCGGCAACAAGCCCGCTCAATCTTTGAAGCCACTGCGCGATCGCAAGTTTGTCAACATTGATCGCGATAATATCAACGATGTATTGAAGCAAATGACCCCGGGCTTAAACATGGAAGTGGAAAACACATTGGCCGGTGACGGTTCGATGATGAAGGTCAATTTGAAGTTTGAATCGATGGACGATTTCAACCCCGCCCGCGTTGCCGAGCAAGTTGAACCACTGAAGAAACTGTTGGATGTACGCAATCAACTGAAAGATCTGCGTTCGAAAGTCGATGTCAGCACCGATCTGGAAAGCACTTTGGAAAAAGTGCTGAAAAAGACCGAGAACGTAGGCAAGTTGGCTGAAGAACTTGGGCTCAAGCAAGACGGCGAATAGGTGATCGGTTGTCAGTCTTTTTACGTTTTCAGGAAGTTCTATTTAAGGGGTCCATAAATGGCTGAAGCCAAATTGCAAGAATCATCGGCCGCAGAAGCTTCGGTCGCGTCAGGTATCGGCTTTCTCGAAGCCGCGATTAAGGCGACCAAACAGACCGAGCGCACGCGCGCTGAAGAGTTGCTGCGCAACTTTACTGAACAAGCGTTACAGGGAACTGTCAGTTGGGACAAGAGTCTGACCCGTTCGATCCAAAACGCTATTGATGCGTTGGACGAGAAGATCTCCAAGCAATTGGCAGCCGTAATGCACCACCCAGACTTCCAAAAGCTGGAGGGTTCTTGGCGGGGCTTGCAGTACCTGGTCATGAATTCCGAAACAGGTACCACGCTCAAACTTCGCGTGCTGAACTGCAATAAACGTGAACTACAAAAGGACTTGGAAAACGCCGTCGAATTCGATCAAAGCGCGTTTTACAAGAAGGTCTATGAATCTGAATTTGGTTCGCCCGGCGGAATTCCTTACGGTGCGATTGTGGGTGATTATGAATTCAAGAACCATCCAGACGATATGCAGATGCTGCGCAATATCTCAAGTGTTGCTGCGGCTGCATTCTGTCCATTCATCGCTTCAGCCGGATGTGAGATGTTTGGTTTTGACAACTGGACGGATTTGAATACACCCCGTGATCTGAAGAAGATTTTTGATACCGTTGAATACACTGGCTGGAAGAGCTTCCGCGATACAGAAGATTCACGTTTCGTTACGCTGACCATGCCTCGCACGTTGGCTAGATTGCCTTACGGGGCAAACACCAAGCCGATTGACGAGTTTGCATTCGAAGAAGTCGCTCTCGGGGACGATGGCAAACCCAAGACCACCGATCATGCCGATTATTGTTGGATGAGCACGGCGTACGTCATGGGTGCCAGGATGACCGATGCGTTCTCTCAATATGGCTGGTGCACTGCAATTCGTGGCCACGAAGGTGGCGGAAAAGTAGAGAATTTGCCAACGCACGTTTTTAAGGCGGAAGATGGCGATATGGAATTAAAATGCCCGACCGAGGTATTGATCCCAGATCGTCGCGAGAAAGAGATCAGCGATTGTGGTTTTCTACCGTTGTGCCATTACAAAGAAAAAGACTACGCGGTTTTCTTTGGCGGGCAAACAACCCAAAAACCGAAGGTCTACGAAGGCAAGACCGGTGCCGAAGCAACTGCCAATGCAGCCATCAGCGCCCGTTTGCCATACATCATGGCCACCTCACGAATCGCACATTATTTGAAAGTCATTGCACGCGACAAGATTGGTTCGTTCCTCGAACGAGACGAATGCGAACGTTGGTTGAATGACTGGATCATGAATTACGTTACCGAAGATCCAACTCCGAGCCAGCAAACGAAGGCTCGTTACCCACTGGCAGAAGCCAAGATCGTGGTGAATGAGATTCCTGGTGCTCCGGGCTCGTACAACGCGGTCGCTCATCTGCGTCCGTGGCTGCAGTTCGAAGAACTAACCACGTCATTGCGTTTGGTCGCAAAGATTCCTCGTACCAAGTAACGTGGTGTTTCTCAACGAACAACTGCAAGTAAGCAGTCCAGAAAAGCTGCCGCACCAAGTTGTCTGGCGGCAGCGACTGGCGTGCAAGGAACAGGTGTCTCGAAGTTAGTATTGACATTCGCCACGCGGAGCGTGGCGATTTCCATTTTTGCATTTTGCGACCGCAGGCAACTTTGTCCAGAAAGTTGACGGATGAACTCTCCAGAGCCAAGGGGTGGACAGACGCAGACCGCACAGGCTTACGCTCAACCGCGTGAGGACGTCGACCTCTCCTTGCCTTTGACGGAATCGCCTGCTGGACAATCGCTGGTACAAACGGCCTGGACAGCATCAAACGCGCGAACACATACAAGCTTGCTGAACGAGTTCCTGGCGGAGCCCAATGAACTACGCAAGCTAAAGGCATGGTTTGGAGGGGAGTCGTTAAGGAAACGCTTGACAGAGTCAGGACAATGGGTCGCTGACCAGCTTGATCGTGACATTGCCACGATCGATCATATGATCGAAAAGCAAATCAATGCGATCCTTCATGCGCAGCAATTTCAACGTCTCGAGTCCGCTTGGCGAGGTATTGAGTACCTTGTCAACAAACGGGATGAGTATGCCACCGCTCCAATTCTGATCAAAGTATTGAACGTCAGTTGGATTGAATTGCGAAATGATGTCGAAGCAGCTAACGAATTCGATCAAAGTCAGATGTTCAAGAAAGTTTATGAGGAAGGGTTGGGGACTCCGGGGGCCGATCCGTTCTCTGTGTTAATTGCCGACTACAGCATTCATCCTCGACCGAGTCGTGAGCATCCAGTCGATGACATTTTTATTCTGCGCAGCTTATCGCAGATTGCAGCAGCAGCCTTCTGTCCGTTGATCATCAATGCAGACCCGTCGATGTTCGGCAGCGACAGCTTTACGGATTTGCGGTCTACGGTGAACATCGAATCGCTGCATGCGGGTCTCGACTATTTCTCTTGGCAGCGTTTTCGCGAATCCGAAGATTCTCGGTTTGTTTCCTTGGCCATGCCCAAGATGCTCATGCGTCGTCCTTATCGTGATCGATATGATTTAGGCTTCCCATTTCGAGAGATTATTCGCGGCCGTGAAGATTATTTATGGGGTGGAGCCGCATTTGCAATGGGCGAAGTCTTGTTGCGGGCGTTCGCCGATAGTCGCTGGCTAGGTAATATCCGAGGAGCTCAACGCGGATTGGAAGCGGGGGGAGTGGTCACGGGACCAGTCATGGACACATTTTCGACTGAGCCTTTCGAAAATGCAGTAAAGTCCTTGACGGATATTGTTTTGCCGGACGAATTCGAACGCGAACTTGCTGGAGGAGGTTTCTTGCCCCTGTGCGCTTGTAAGGATATGCCTCTGGCCGCTTTTTATTCTTGCGTCTCGGCGCAAAAACCTAAGCAATACAATTCTGCCGAAGCAGCCATCAATGCTCGTCTTTCCACGCTCCTCAATTATATGCTATGTGTTTCACGGTTCGCTCACTACATCAAAATCATTTCACGTGACAAGATTGGATCGTGCGCTACGCCTGAAGAATTGCAAAGCCATTTGCAAAGCTGGGTAATTGAATATGTTTCGTCCGACCCGAATGCCAGCATTAGCACCCGGGCACGGAGACCGTTAATCGATGCCGAGGTGCGAGTGCGAGCGATTCCGGGAACGGCCGGAGAGTATGGATGTGTGTTGCACCTGGCACCACACTATGAATTGGATGACATGCGAGTGTCCATTCGATTGGATACGCAACTGGCACAGCCCGTACAGTAATCGTCTGTGTATTAAATATTGTCTCTACGAGTGACTCAGATTTGATTGAGCTGCGTGGAGTTAAAAACTGAACTTCAAGACTCAAGCTTAGAGCCGAGAAAATGGACGCAAAGAATTTGTATACTGCCGGCAGATTGGGAGACGCTGTCGAAGCAGCTCTGAACGTAGTCAAGGCAAACCCCAACGATGTCAATGGACGCTTTTTCTTAGCCGAATTGAGTTGCTTTCAAGGAGACTGGGATCGAGCGGAACGGCAGTTGGATGCGGTCGTGCGACAGAACCCCGAAGCGGGTCTTTTGGCTCTGCTGGCTCGACAATTAATCCGCGCGGAAATCCTCCGCGAGCAGGTATTTGCTGAAGGAAGACCACCTCAGTTGGTCGGTGAACTGCCCGAGTTCGCTCGTCTGCAATTAGAAATGTGCGCTGCGCTACGTGCAGGCGACCAAGTCGCTGCGGGAGCACTGGTCGAAAGAGTGGAAAATGAACGCACGGCAGTAAAGTGTGTTTGCGACGGTAAAAACTGCGAGGACTTACGTGATTTGGATGATCGCATTGGAGGCGTTCTAGAGGTAATCACTTCCACTGGCAAGTATTATTGGGTACCTTGGAAATCCGTAAAGACGCTGGAATTCACTAAGCCTGGGCGCCCACTGGACTTGGTTTGGCGAAAAGCTGCGATCGATGTTGACCAAGGGCCTGAAGGTGAGGTGTTTATTCCCACGCGATATCCTTTCCCAAATGGGGCTGGCTGGGACGATGCCCTACGCCTGGCTCGAGCCACAACGTGGGAAGGAGACGAGCCAGCGCCGATCACGGGGCTGGGGCAGAGAATGTTGTTAGCCGGAGACGAGTCATTGTCGATTTTGGAGATCCAGCGTATCGAGATCGATCATCCTGAGTAAATAAATCGCAGCCGACTTCGACTGGCGTACTGCTTGAAGAATTCGTATGCCTTGATAATCGCCTGCTACGGCAATACTTGTTGAGCGAACTCGTGTTCTGCCACAGCTAAAGAATTGGGATTCGCGGAAACGAGGGATCGAGGTCCCTGCCGAGCGGCGGAGCAAATGACTCAGCAGGAGCTTTGCCCTCCCGATCCCCATGATTAAGCTGTAACACAGCGTTAGTCTCGCAGTTATGACGATAGGCAATGGAGTGTACACCTTGAGCCGCATCCGCACTGACCAATTCTTACTTCCATCGATTCTCGATCGTTTGCTGGACGATGAACCAGACAGCCAGCAAGAACGCCTATCTTCGCGAGCTCAGTTGTTACGCGAGCTTAAGCAAAGTGTTCGTCGTGATTTGGAGTGCCTGTTGAATACGCGTATATGTTTGCGCGAGATTCCCAGTGACTTGCCGGAACTTCAGACTTCAGTATTGAATTACGGAATTCCAGATTTTGGTGGATTGGCGATGGCGTCGGCTGACCAGCAGGAGGTGCTCAGGCGTCGTGTGGAGGATGTAATTCGCCGGTACGAGACCCGCTTCAAACAGGTGCGGGTGGAGCTGGCGATCGACTCGCCAGAGAAATTCCAGCGCACGATACGATTCCGAATTGATGGAGTGCTGCATGCCGAACCAGCTCCGGAGCCGGTTACATTCGATTCGCAACTCACTCCAACTATCGGCATGTTTCAAGTGAAGGCCAGCGACCTATGATCGATCCACTGCTCGATTACTACGAACGCGAGCTGGAGTTTATTCGCGGCGAAGCAAGTGAGTTTGCGCGGCGTTATCCGAAGATCGCAGGTCGCTTGCGATTGAAGAATGCAGAAACGCTCGAAGACCCCCATGTCTCGCGATTGATCGAAGCCTTTGCTCTGCTGTGCGCTCGATTGCGCATCAAAATGGAGGATGAGTTTCCGGAAATCTGTCTCGCGCTGTTGCAAGCACTCTATCCTCAATACGTCGCTCCAGTTCCGCCGATTGCCATTTGCCAATTGAGTTTAACTGACAAAGCAATCGATATTCCGACCGGCCGCACGCACTATCGAGGTGAGATGCTCGAGTCGGAAGAAATCGGTGGAGTGCGTTGCATGTTTCGGCTGTGCTACGACACACAACTGCTACCGTTGTCGATCGAATCGGCGGAATATCTTGAATCACCACTTCCTTTCCCAGTCGAAGCGAGTTGGAAAAACGATGTGCAAGCGGCGGTGCGCATACGCATGACCAGCCAGTCGGAAAAACTGCCGCTCAAAGATATGCAATTCGACTATTTGCGTTTCTATTTGGGTGGCTCAAATGTTCTCGGCAACACGTTGTATGCAGCTCTCATGCGTGACGCATTGGGAGTGACTTTGTATCAGCCAAAAAATCCAAGCGGTGTTTCGTTGCCCAGTAGCACGATTGCATCCGCAGGATTTGCTGATCGACAGGGGTTGATCGATGACGATCCACGAACGATCAAGGCCTATCGGTTGCTGTGGGAATTCTTCGCGGCGCCCGAAAAGTTTCGCTTTGTGGATTTCCAATTGAGCAAATGCTGGACAACGGCTGTAGGCGAATCGCAAGTCGATTTGGTAGTACTGCTGCGCCGCAGTCATCCTGAACTGCGTGCGTTGCGCAGCGACACTATGCGACTGGGATGCTCGCCAGTGATCAATCTGTTTGAGCAGGTCGCCGATTCTACGCGATTGACGGCTAACCAGACTGAGTACCGTATTATTGCTGACGCACGCAAACCGCGTGGGGTCGAAGTGATCTCGGTCGAGCAGGTTACGGCCTCCAGTCCGGGTGGGCAAGAAAAGGTAGTTTTCAAGCCGTTTTTTATGCCCAGCCACCGGCTGGATATGGAATCACCAGAGAGGTACTGGCACAGCACGCGCCGCCGCCGTCTTGCCGAAGACAACGAGGGTGATCGTGGATCTGAAGTCTATTTGACGTTAGTTGATCGGGCTTCGGCTCCACAGCCTTTAGACGAATGGACCATGCACGTCACCACGATCTGTTGCAATCGCGACATGGTTAGCCGCCTTCCGTTTGGTGGTGGCGCTCCCTCGCTTGTTTTGCAAAATGCTGGCGGCGCAGTGACTGTGGAGCTGTTGACCCCGCCCACGATGACATTAAGGCCCTTGGACTCTGACGAATATTACTGGCGCATTATCTCGCATCTGAATCTGAACCATTTGACATTGCTAGATAACGAAAATGGGGCTGAGGCCTTGCGCGAGATTCTGCGGTTGTACAATCCTAATGATTCAGAGGAAACAAAGCGTGCGATTCAATCGATCGAGTCTGTACAGTACAAACGGGCGGTTGGTCGAATTCCATCGAGCGTGGGTGCTGGATTTTGTCGTGGAGTGGAAATTTTAGTGCGCGTGGACGAAGAACGGTTGGTCGGTATGGGACCTTATATGTTTGCCGCGGTTCTCGATCGATTTTTTTCGCTCTTCTCCACAATCAACTCGTTCACTAGACTGACCGTCCATACGCTGACTGGCGGCGAACCATTGTACGCGGGCCCTGCGCGGGCGGGCGATAGAATTCTGCTGTAGGGCTGAGCATGAAGAATAACCAGCTTTCATCGGTGCGCCGCGAAGATGTTCCGCTGGTTAATTTTTTCCAGCTACTGCGTCACGTCGAACGCGAAACCGGATTGCGATTGGGAAGTGATCTCCCGGTAACGAGCGAACCGATTTTCTTGCGGGCTGACCCAGAATCTCAATTTCCATCCACAGAAGTGACTCATTGGAATGCCGAAACACCCCGGCCAGAGGTATTGGTTTCGTTATTCGGATTGATCGGCGCATCGGGAGCTCTACCGCTCCATTATTCACAGTTGTTGGCCGAACGAGCTCGACTTCGCGATTTTGCACTACGCGATTTTCTGGATATGTTCAACCATCGGCTCTTGTCTTTTTTTTATCGAGCGTGGGAAAAGCATTCATTTCCCGTCGCCTTTGAAACGGCGCGTGCGGCAGGAATTGAAGATCGCGTTACCAGTGGACTAAAGAGCTTGGTAGGGCTGCGGACTGGCGGTTTGTGGGATCGTTTGAGTTTCCCTAGTCAGGAGATTCTGTATTTTTCGGGGCATTTTGCTAATCGCCGTCCTGCCGCTGATTCGATTTGCTCGATGATCGGCGAGGTATTTGATGCTGCGGTACGAATTGAACAATTTGTAGGGCAGTTGATGTTCATTCAGCCCCCCGATCAGTCGAAAATTGGATATGCTCCGTTAGGGAAGTCTCTGGGCAACCAGTTGGGCGTCGATACGATCGCGGGGCAATGGGTGTGGGATTTCCAAAATAAATTTCGCGTGAGCATCGGTCCGATGCCCTACAAACGATTCCTCGAATTCAATCCAGGAAACCGCTTATTGGATAAACTTTGGGATCTTGTCCGTGTCTACGTAGGACCACAATTTGACTTTGATGTACAAGTCGTGGTCCAACGCGAGGAAGTCGCGATGGCGCAAGTTGGCAATCAAGAACGTGCCTATTTGGGTTGGAACACGTGGTTGGGAGAATGGAAGAAGGAGTACGATTCCCATGATGCGATTTTTCAATTGGCCGACAGATAATCCTGCCGCGCTTCATCTCTTCTTGCCTGATCCTGGACGACGGGCTCTTGGCATTTCCTGACTTGCGCATTTGGAACTGGACTTATCTGGCCGAGTGCTTTTGTTTTCTTAACGCTAACTTTATGGAATTACAGCATGGTACAAGTCGATTTAAAAAAGCTCTTCGAACGACTCAGCCCAGTGGCCAATCGAGCTCTGGAATTAGCGATCGCCACTTGCGTCAAACGCACGAATTACAACGTCGAGCTCGAACATTGGTTAGCGGCGCTGTTGGAGTCGGACGATTCGGATTTTTTGCGCATCCTTGAGTCCTTTGAAGTTGATCAAAGTCGTTTGAAGACCGATTGGACGAGGAGCTTAGATCGGCTCAAGACAGGGAAGGACAAATCACCGTCACTGAGTCCAGACGTATTGGATTTGACTACCGAAGCCTGGACGTTGGCCACAATCAATTATTCCGCTGGGCAAATTCGATCGGGACATTTGTGTGTTGCGCTGATGTTAAACGATGCGCTGCGCCGATCGGCATTAAGCGCGTCGAAGCAATTCGAGATGATCAACGCTGAATCGCTGCGCAAAGGACTGGTCGAGCTTTGTGCGGATACTGCCGAAGATCGCGCGGCCACGAACTTGGTTAGCAAGCCTGGCGAGCCGTCAGCGGTCAGCGGTACACGTTCTCGTTCGACACCAGCTCTGGATCAATTCACAATCGACCTTACCGGTCGCGCCAAGGCTGGGAAGATTGACTCGGTACTGGGACGTGATGCGGAAATTCGACAGGTGATCGACATACTCACGCGCCGCCGACAGAACAATCCTATCCTCACTGGCGAAGCCGGCGTTGGTAAAACGGCAGTGGCCGAAGGGTTCGCTCTGAGAATCGCTGCGGGGGACGTGCCCAACCAGATCAAAGACGTGGAGCTTAGAACGCTCGACCTCGGGCTACTGCAAGCCGGTGCAGGTATGAAGGGCGAGTTCGAGAATCGGCTCAAGTCGGTCATCGACGAAGTTAAATCGTCTCCCAAGCCAATCATTTTATTTATCGACGAAGCGCATACTCTGATTGGCGCTGGAGGCGCTGCTGGACAAGGGGATGCTGCTAACCTACTTAAGCCGGCGCTAGCTCGCGGCGAATTACGCACAATTGCAGCTACCACTTGGGCTGAATACAAAAAATATTTTGAACGCGATGCAGCCTTGGCCAGACGTTTTCAAGTCGTCAAAGTAGAAGAGCCTTCCGAGGCAGTGGCTATCGAAATGGTCCGAGGCTTGGCAAAGACTTTGGAGTCGCACCACAAGGTTCAAATACTGGAAGAGGCGATCGTCGATGCAGTAAAACTGTCGAATCGCTACATCAGCGGTCGACAATTGCCGGACAAGGCGATCAGCTTGATCGATACAACGTGCGCTCGTATCAACCTGAGCCAATCCTCTACACCTCCAGCCATCGAAAATGCTCAGCGAGAATTGGACAAGCTGCGTTTGGCCAGGGAAATTCTGCAGCGAGAGATGTTAACCGGAGCCGATCATACCGCATCGATTGCCAATGTCGATAACGAATTGGCTGAGACCGAAAGTAAACTGCAAGTCTTGCGGCAGCGGTGGGAAAATGAAAAAGCAGTGGTGACCGAAGTTCAAGATCTAACGCTCAAATTGCAGAAGTCGCAAAGCCCTCAGCCCCATGGGGAAGTGCACGCATCGAACTCGGTAGCTGGGGAAAAAGTGCCAGCCGGGGAAAAAGTGCCAGCCAACTCCCCTCCCCAACCAGCCCCTTCGGCAGAAGAAATCGCGGCCTGGAAATCACGCTTAGCCGAACGGAAACGCGACTTGGTTCAATTGCAAGGTGAGGCACCATTGGTGCATCCTTTCGTAGATCGCAACGCGGTAGCCGAGACGGTTGAGGCTTGGACTGGTATTCCGGTTGGGAGAATGGTCGCAGACGAAATTCAAACGGTGCTGAAGCTGCACGAGTTGATGGAAAAGCAAATCGTCGGCCAATCCCACGCGCTCAAGCGAATTTCCCAGGCCATTAGCACCTCACGAGCGCGACTGAATGATCCACGGGCCCCGATCGGAGTTTTCTTGTTGGTCGGCACCAGCGGCGTTGGCAAGACCGAGACTGCAATCACACTGGCTCAATTGCTTTACGGTGGCGAGCAAAACATGACCGTCATCAACATGTCGGAATTCAAAGAGGAACATAAAGTCTCATTGTTGATGGGGTCACCTCCCGGTTACGTCGGTTATGGGGAAGGGGGCATCTTGACCGAAGCAGTGCGCAGGAAACCCTACAGCGTTGTTTTGCTGGACGAAATGGAAAAAGCGCATCCTGGTGTTCAAGATGTCTTCTACCAAGTTTTCGACAAAGGCACGATGAAAGATGGCGAGGGACGCGATATCGATTTCAAGAACACGGTCATCTTGATGACGTCGAACGCAGGAACCGACCTCATCAAGAGCTTGTGCAGTGACCCCGACACGATCCCGGATCCAGATGCATTTGTTTCGGCGATCTTTCCCGAACTGCTGAAAACTTTCAAACCAGCCTTCCTGGGACGCTTGGCGTTGATTCCCTACTACCCGCTCGCAGAAGACGTCATTCGGAAGATTATCAATCTCAAGTTGGGTAAGGTAGGCAAGCGACTAGCGGACCACTACAACGCGCAACTCACATTTTCAGAAGAGTTGATTCAGTTGATTGCCGATCGATGCAAGGAGGTGGATACTGGTGCTCGCAATATCGACCACATACTTACGCGTTCGTTATTACCCGATTTATCGGCACAACTATTAGCTCGATTGGCAGAGGGCAGATCATTTGAGCGAGTGCGGATTTCGGCTACACCGGAACAGGCGTTTTCTTTTGAAATACAGTAGTTCTTCCAAAGTTCATCGGTGTACAAGGAATAGTCGATACGTTCGGCACAGAGGGTTGTGAGTGTTGCTGTCAGCGTTTGTGTACTTTCACATACAGTCGATGCTCGGACAGCTCTGGTTGCCAGCCAAATAGTGCTTTGACACAGCTTAATTTTAGGGATCGGAGGGCGAAGCTGCTGAGTTCATTGTGCGGCGGCTCAATAGGAACCTGGCTCTCCTATGTTCGCGAACGCAAAATCTTAGTTGTGGCGGAGCACTAGTTTTAGGCTTGTTTTTTGCGACTTCGGGTGAGGACTTCATTGTGCGGAAAGAACTGCATGAAAAAGTTTGGTGAAATTTTTGTTTTTCAAGCAACCGCTGGAGGTAACGAACGAGAACCGTATTGTGCAGCACAATTGCGTGCAAGTGCTCAGGCGGGTGGCGAGGTGGTTCTGCCGGGCAGTTAAATAAGATTCACCTCAAACGTGCGATGAGGAATAGGAAACATGGCTGCTTATATCAAGATTGACGGAATTGACGGCGAAGTAACTGAAAAGGCTCATGACAAGTGGATCGAAGTGCACAGTGTGAATCTGGGGGTTACCAAGTCTGGTGGCGGTGCAGCCGGTTCGGTTCGCAATCAAGGTTCGGCGATTTTCCACGATGTGCGAGTCAGTAAGACCTTCGATAAGAGTTCGCCAAAGATTATGGAATTGACTGCGAAAGGTGTTCGCAAGAAGGTCAACATTCACTTGTGCACCACAACTGAAAAAGGACAACAGACCTACTTGGCATACGAATTAGAAAACTGCGTCATCAGTAGCTACGACGCCAATGGCGGATCGCAAGATCGTCCCAGCGAGACGCTGACGCTGAACTTTACCAAGATCAGTTGTACATACAATCCTGTCGACGTCGGTGGTGCCAAGGGCTCGAATGTCGAGTTCAAGTGGGATGTCGACAAGGACGAGACATACTAGTAACCTGTACGCAGTGATCGCCAGAGGCTGGTTTTTTGTTCAGCCTCTGGCTGTGACGAAGGAAGGAAACGCGAGATGGCCAGGCGTCTACTTGAATTGGTCCCCACCGGTCTGTTTGGTGAGGCGGCAATCCCAACCGCTCTGGACGGTCGCGAAGAATTGTCCAAGCCATTCGAATTCACACTGACCATTGTTTCGCCAATGCTCAATCTCAAACCGGAGCAGATCATTGGCCAGCCTTTGGCGGTGCGGATCGACCGAGGCGAAGAGGAGCCACGTTTTATCCACGGTTACATCAATAGCTTTTGGTTGGGGAATAATCTCCCAGCCGAAAGCACTGATGTGCCTTTCCGCGTCTATCGCATCCGTCTAGTGCCATGGATGTGGTTTCTCACGCGAGCCTCACGATGTTTCGTCTATCTTCCAGAGAAGGAAGAAAAGTCGATCCAGGACGTTTTGGACGAAGTCATTCAGCGAGTCAAGTCTTATGGGCACGTCGATCCAAAATTGGAATCCGGCAATGCTCAGGTACTTGGCTCACGCAAAGTTGAGCACTGCGTGCAATATCGCGAAACCGATTTTAACTTCCTTTCGCGAACGCTGGAAAAATACGGCATCTATTACTACTTCAAACACGCTGAAGATAAACACACCTTAGTGTTATCGGATCAAAAGAACTATCCGAACGCGCCCGAATCCTCGGTCCGTTTTCCAGGTTCGTTAGGCGGCATAATCTCTGATGATGTCATCAGCGGTTGGGAGCATGCCTATGAATTCGTGTCGGGAAAATGGGAACACACCGACTACGATTTTATTAATCCTTCAACCAATCTCAAAGTAAACGCGCTAAAACACAGCTCGATTCCACTAAAGAACAACTCGGCCTACGAATTATACGAGTATCCTGGCGAATATGTCGTCAAAGGTGACGGGCAAGCTGAAGCGGCAATTCGGTTGGAAGCTGAAGAAAGTCGGTTTGATATCGTTTCCGGTGCAAGCACTTGCAAAACGTTTTCGCCCGGATTTTGCTTCAAGTTGACTGAGCATCCCACGAGCGATGAAGAAAAAGGGAAGACCTATTTACTGACTTCTGTTTCTCATGCTGCCTTTCAACCTGGCCCCTATTCCGGTAGTGGTGAAGTTTCAGGTTATTCCAATACGTTTTCATGCATGTCGCGTGACAGCCAATTTCGGCCGCCGCAGTCGACACCGCAACCTGTTCTGGCCAGCGTTCAGACCGCAGTTGTGGTCGGTCCTCCGGGCGAAGAGATTTACACTGACAAATATGGTCGCGTCAAAGTTCAATTTCACTGGGATCGTGAGGGGAAACGAGACGAAAACACATCTTGCTGGGTACGTGTAACACAAGTACACGCAGGTAAAGGTTTTGGTTTTATTAATATTCCTCGTGTCGGCGAAGAGGTGGTCGTGTCTTTTCTCGAAGGAGATCTTGACCGACCACTGATAACTGGCCGCGTGTACCACAAAGAATCGATGCC
>CAZVBC010000057.1:0-25369 GCA_964625155.1 uncultured Pirellulaceae bacterium | reverse complement strand
CAGAGAAGCCACGCGCTCACTGCGCGTGCGCACCGAATTGTTTGTGGCCATACGGCTATGTTGGCGAGTTCAACTCGCTATCCTCCTGCTGATTTGAGCTTCCGTCGTTCGCCTGACGCGACTCGTAACGAAAAACGATCTCCTGCACCAACCGATGCCTCACGATGTCTTGTGCCCCCAGCGTTACAAAGGATACACCATCGATCGATTGAAGCCTACGCCAGGCATCTCGCAATCCGCTAACCACTCCGCCGGGGAGGTCGACTTGTGTTGTATCACCGGACACTACAATTTTGGATCCTTCTCCCATGCGAGTCAAAAACATTTTCATTTGTGCGATCGTCGTATTTTGGGCCTCATCCAAGATAACGAAGGCCTCATTTAGGGTGCGACCGCGCATGTATGCCAATGGGATCACCTCTATTACATCGTGCTCCATGAGGTATTTTACTTGGTCATAATCAAGCATTTCGTTGAGGGCATCGAGCAGAGGCCTTAAGTAGGGATTCAATTTTGCTTGCAGGTCACCAGGCAAATATCCCAAGCTTTCGCCCGCCTCGACCGCTGGACGCACCAAGACAATTTTGCGGATCGCGCGGGTTTTGAGGGCCTCGACAGCCAGCGCCACAGCCAGATAAGTCTTTCCACAACCGGCTGGTCCGCGGCACAACGTCAGGTCATGACTGCGTATTGCTGAAACGTAAGTCGCTTGCCCAGCGGTGCGCGGCTTGATTTTTCGGTGCTGGTAAGCGAGATCCACTTCGACGTTTGGAGCGCCTAGTTCCTTGTTGCGATCGTGTTCCTTGGAGACCACGCCCAGCACTTCTTGAACATCCAGAACCGTTAGCCTGCCCTTGCGCTGAGCCCGATCGCGCATGGATTCCATCGCCCCAGTAGCCTGACGGACCGGTTCCTCTTCGCCGACAATTTTTAGTCGGCCGTCTCGGTGAGTAATCACTACGCCATAATGATTGCGCACCATGCGCAGGTATTGATCCTGAGGACCGAAGACGTTCAGTACAATTGATGGATCAGCCAGGACAAGTGTTGCTTCCGACATCCTTCCAGCTTCCGAGAATTATTGGTAATGACTGTCCGAATAATCCGTAGTAGTAAAGCTCATGCAATTTCTGCCGACATCCCATCTAATCATTGCGGAAATGCCACCAGCGTCCAGTCTATTTTTGCTTAGGCCAGCGGCGATTTAGAATTTACCGCGACACCCAAGTGCTTGCGCACTTCTGCGCGTAATTCTTCGCAGTGTAGCGCAATTTGGCCGATTTGCTTTTTTTCCTACCATTCGCCTCATTGCCCAGGTCCAATAACCAAACCGCCAACAGCAAACAAGTATCCCACTACGCCTGCTGGCAATAATGAATCAGTAACGTCCCACAAGCCCCCCAAACCTGGCAATAGGCGTCCGCTATCTTTCGCACCCACTTCACGTTTGACCATGGATTGACTCAGATCTCCAATGAGCCCGGCGCATGTCAAGCCAATTCCCATAATTGCGCAATCGACCCAACTTACGGATACCCGATCGTAACCAAATAACCAGCCGGCAAACCACTGAAAATAAACCACGGCCGCTAAGATCGCAGTCACGCAGCCACCTACCAGTCCTTCAATCGTTTTCCCTGGGCTGACCATCGGACATAGCTTTGTACGACCACATGATTTGCCGGCAAAGTAGGCACCCGAGTCACTAAACTTGGTGATCACGATCATGCCTACGACTAATGTTAGTCCCCAACGTGATTCGCCGACCAGGCGCAGCGCCACCCAAAACGCAAAACAGGTTCCGAAATACACGCCGACCCATCCTGAAACCATCGCCTTCAAAAGATCATTAGTCTGAGCCTGGTAACTGCGCATAAACCAAACGAAACAACCCAGCATCGCGAATACTGCGGCGGTTAGAGGCCAACCGAGTTGCCCGAGTAGGCAGTCGTTCGGGTATTCCTGACCACTAATTGGCCACAACATGGGAACCATCGAGGCAGACATGATGCCGCAACAGCCTATCAAACTGGGCATGCTTGGAAACCGGATTGAGTGTTGAGATAGCAGCCCTGTACATTCAATTGCACTTCCCAGCAGCAAGTATATTGCCAGGCCGGTCATCCACAAACCTTTACAACCAGCGATATTCCAAGAAGCATCCAACGCCACACATACCAGCGAGCCGCTGATGATGATGAAAGCAGAGATCAGACGATGACGCAGCATTGGATGACCGAATTAATTAGTTAGCTTGCCTTGGCATAAACAGTCTTTCACATCCTTCAACGTGGGTCATTGCAAACCTCCAAACCTTCGTTGGCGGACCGCAAAGTCACGTACAGCCGCTTCCAAATGCTCGCGGTCAAAATCAGGCCAGTTCACATCGGTCACCCAAAGCTCTGCGTAGCTAATTTGCCATAACAGGAAATTGCTTATGCGCATTTCACCACTGGTGCGAACCAATAAATCGACCTCAGGCATTCCCTGTGTGTAAAGGTGTCTCTCGATTTCGTTTTCGTCAATAGCTTCGACCGACAACTGACCGGCCATGACCTTGTGTGCGATCGAGCGTACGCTATCGACGATTTCAGCTCGCGAACCGTAGTTGATTGCCAAGCATAACATCATGCCTGTGTTCGTGGCGCACGCTTCCAACGTACGATCCATTTCCAATTGCACTTCTTCTGGCATCCGTTCGCGACGACCAATGATGCGCAGACGCAGATTCTTCTCGACTAGGTTACTCCGTTCAGCAATCAAATAGGCTTTCAACAAGTGCATGAGAAATTCCAGCTCTTCTGGCGGCCGCTTCCAGTTTTCGCTGCTCAAACAGTATAGCGTGAGCGCCTGGACCCCCAGCCCCTGACACGCCTCCATTGTACGACGCACTGCCTCAACTCCTTGTCGATGCCCTTCAATACGCGGCATCTCACGCTGTCTGGCCCAGCGTCCATTACCATCCATAATGACAGCAATATGCTTGGGGCGACGCTCAAGAGGGACGTCCGGCAATGAATTGGGGTCGTAGTTGGAATCGAGAATCATGAAGCTTTTGCGGCAAGCACCTTGAACGGCGATTGCCCTCACAGTTCTTGTATCGGCGGTAAGGCAAACGAGCTGTTTGCTCGGTCCGCAACAACGTGAGCAATCACTCTCGTGGACGTTAATTGGCCATCGACAGCAACTGAGCACGATCGGAAAAAATGGTCTGCTGACGATCCGGCCCAACAGAAACGATACGCACCGGAACGCCTATTAGTTGACTAATACGCTCAATGTAACGCGTGGCCTGTACTGGCAAATCGCACATTTTGCGCACACCTGTTACATCTGCTTTCCAGCCCTCTAATGTCTCAAATATCGGGCGTGCGCGGCGGAGTATTCCCGCATTGCACGGGAAACGATCGATGCGCTGGCCATCCACTTCGTAGGCCACGCAAACTTGAACTTCGTCAAAATGTCCTAGCACATCCATCATCATCAGCGCGATTGAGTCGACACCACTTAACCTTGCGGTATAGCGTACGGCCACAGCGTCAAACCATCCACAACGCCTGGGCCGACCAGTCGTCGTGCCGTACTCTCGCCCAATCTCCCGAATTTTTTGCCCAGTCTCACAAGTCAACTCTGTAGGAAACGGTCCGCCGCCGACACGGGTCGAGTAGGCTTTGGTAACGCCGATCACTCGTTTGATCCACTTGGCTGGTACTCCAGAACCTCCGGATATCCCCACACCCGATGCATTACTACTGGTGACAAAGGGATATGTCCCGTGATCGATGTCCAGCAAAGAACCTTGGGCACCTTCCATCAGCAAACGTTTTCCCTCCTCGACTTGGTCAAGCAAGAAGTTGGTCGTATCACCAACCAACGGACCGAGCTGAGTCGACCAACGGCTTGCTAATTCTACAATCTGGTTAAGCGAAAGCTGGTCAGCCAGTGCCTGACCACCCATCCCAGCCAACATAGCCTGTTTAGCAGTCACAATAGTTGCCAACCGCTCAGGCAAATCGGCCTGCAATAGATCCGTCATCCGCACCGCAAACGTGCGGCCCACTTTATCGCGATAACAAGGCCCGATTCCCCGCAAGGTGGTTCCAATATTCTCTCCATGTACTGCCAAGCCATTCAAGAGTTGGTCTTCGAGTAAATGCCAAGGCATTACCAAATGTGCTCGTTCGCTGATCATCAGGTTCTTGCGAGGATTGACACCACGAGCTTCCAGTCCTTCAAGTTCTTTCAACAAAGTTGACGGTTCGATTACCACACCCGGAGTAATCAAATTCATAACACCGGGATGCAAAATTCCACTGGGCACGTGATGTAGTTTGTAAACTTGGTCGCCACTGACCACCGTGTGTCCAGCGTTTGCTCCACCTTGATAGCGCACTACACAATCGTGTTCGGGAGCCAATAAATCGACCAGCTTTCCCTTTGCCTCATCTCCCCATTGCAAACCAATTACACAAGCAGCAGGCACGCCGGATATCTCCTAGCAACAAAAAACACAGGAACCAGGGACAACATAGTCCCCTGTCCAAAATCCCCCACCGCATGTGGTGCTCAGGGCAAACGAAGCAGTATCCGCCCACAAGCAGCACCAGTCAAGCGACTGACGCCGATGTTGCCAGGTGACTTTTTCGAGAAGCCGATTTATCGGCGTTCAATCGGAGAATTCGCCCTTATTTCCCTATGTTCGTGAGAATTACGAGACGAGAACAGAACGTCAGCAAAACAGGTCGGGAAAAAATGAGTATGGGGAAAAGATACGCGTCAGATTATGTAAGCTCCATTTGCTTGGCGATGTTTTTCCATTCGGGATTCACGTTGCCAGCTCGCGAGGGAAGTTCGAAATGACGATCGGACCACGCTAGAAAAAAATCCCACATGCTTCCAAGTAGATCATTTCGACGCAACAGTTGGTCGGCATCGACCCACATGAATTCGGCAACTTCTGCTGGATTGCAAGCGGGGATCGAAGCCATGTGCCGTTCGAGAACAAACCAATGAAGATGCGTACCCCACGCGGTTCGGCTCTGCCAGATCAACTGCGGATTAAGAACTTCCAAACTCAATTCCTCTGCCAACTCACGCACTACAGCGTCTTCCGCCGACTCGCCTGGCTCAATCGAACCACCTGGAAAACATACTAGCCCAGGTGCGCGAACAATCAAGCTGCGGCGAATGACTAAGAATCGATTCTCCTCGACGATTACACCCACCGCGCCTCGACGCTGACGATTTTGCGAGCTACTTGAGAATTGTTCCTGCATCTGCATGAGTCCTTATTTACAATGACCGCCTGCTCCGAATTCGAGCCGTAGAAACTTGACTCCCAAAAGGACCAGCAATTTGAGCAAATTATCAAAATGGCTCGCGATCGCGGCCGTGACTTGTTCGATCCTCTGGCTGACAAACACTCTGCCAATTTCAGCGCAAGAGCTGCACTCTCAATCCGCCAAGCAAACCAACTCGGCGACCGCAACCTTCAAGCCGCCCGAATATGTTGCACTACGCGCTGCCGAGCCTCCGAAAATCGACGGTATACTTGATGAGCCGGCATGGTTTGTCGCTCCGTCAATTTCCCAGTTTCAATTTCCTTGGTTTCAGCAAGGCAAACGGGAGCAAAGTGCTGTGAAATTGTTGTGGGACGACCAGAATCTCTACGTTGCGCACATTTGTCAAGACGAGTTCATTACAGCTCGACATAGCGAACGAGATGGTCCGATCAGCCAAGATGATTGTTTTGAAATCATGTTGGCCCCCAGAGCTGATCAACCTAATTTTTATTTCAATATCGAGTGGAATGCGATTCGAGGGTACCTCGATAATCATCGTCCGGGCGGGGCCACGGGTCCTCGAGTCGCTTGGAATTCCACAGGTGTGCGTATCGCATGTACGCTAGTTGGTACCGCGAACAACCACGCCGATCGCGACACAGGCTGGATTGGCGAGGTGGCAATCCCGTTCACCAATTTCGTCCGTTCCGAGGAAAGTCACTTTCCGCGAGCGGGCAATATATGGCATGCGAATTTCAATCGGCACGGAGGAGAACAAAACGTACAGTACAGCCAATGGTCTGCAGGCGATACTCCTCAGCCAAGTTTCCATACACCACATCGTTTTGGACGAATTGTGTTCTCTCAGGACACGAGCCCTTTTCCGACAAACTGACCGCTGTCATTCATGTTAGCTGTCGGTACAAGTGGACCTACTTTGCACCCTCGGCAATTCGAGAAGCTGGTTGCGGGTCGCGAAAGAAAATCAGGAATAGGATCATCACCACCGTTGCTCCTAGCGCTGGGATGATCCAGATATGCTGCCATTGATGACCGATGGTCTTGCCTTGTGCATCGAGTATCGCATAAGCACCGAGAACTCTTCCGGCCAGCATTGTGCCGACAAAAGCACCGACACCCCAGAGGATAAAAGCAATAAAACCTTGGCAGGCTCCACGCATCCGCTCGTTGGCTTCTTCGTCGACGTACAACTGGCCTGCGATGAACAGAAAATCGTAACAGACTCCGTGCAAGATGATGGCGCCGAGGATCATGCCCGCTTGAATTGGTTCCCAGCCGACGCTTCCCGCCAACAGAAAGTAACGTGCGCACCAAGCCAAGATTCCTAGGAAAATCGTTTTCTTGTAACCAAAACTCTTCAGCATCAGTGGGAGTAGAAACATGAACACGATATCCGAGACCTGGGCCAGCGACATCTTGCCGGCCATGTTTTCCCATTTCAATTCTGTCAGATAGATCCCCAACATCACAAAGTAAAAGTACAGCGGAATGCATATCAGAAACATGCATACGATAAAGATCGCGAACGATCGTTGTTTCATAAGAGCAAGTGCATCCAACCCCAGCAACTCATGCAGGCTGACCTCAGCCCCAGTTTTCTTCGGAGGCGTGTGCGGCAGCGTCAACGAATAAATCGCCATTAAGATGGAAACGCTTCCTGCCAAGTAAAATTGACTCGGCGATTGCTCGCCGCGCAGCATTGTCAGTGTTAATCCACCTCCGATCCAACCGACCGCCGACCACAACTTGACCCTCGGAAAATCTACTTTGGAATTCGCCAAGTGTGTTAAAGACAAGGAATTGCCCAGCGCCAACGTCGGAGCGAAGGTCGCACAATACAGAATTAACATGGGATAGAATTGCCCAAACGTCAGTACTTGAGGCAATGCACATAACACGATTCCACCAACCAGCGCCAAACACGCCAGCAGTTTTTCCGAAGCAAAATAGCGATCGGCGATCAAGCCGATGAAAAAAGGAGAAATCATCGAGCCGATCGCAAACGCACCATACGCAGCACCTACTTGATCGCCAGTAAAATCGAGTTCATTAGTCAAATAGGTTCCCATGCTGACATACCAGGAACCCCAAATGAAATATTGAACAAACATAAAAACGGAGAGCTGAGTCTTCAAAATGCCTTGCATACCACACACTTCCTAAAATTAATCACTCAATGCAAAGTGCATATCGTACAACAAATCCGTACCTCAGGCCTGCAACGCTAAGCCAACTCATGGGGTATTGAAGTGTCACGTCGCGGGTCAGCATCTCACTTTAGGTACCTACTTCACGGAAAAAATGTCGTTCAGCAACTGGTGACAACCATGCGTTGCAAACCAAACCCACTAACAATAACCCGCTCATGACGTACAGGACCGCTCCGTAAGATTCATGCTTTGAAACCCCTAGTCCCTTTTGATATTCGGCCCAACGCGTTAGCAGAACTGGCCCCAAAACACCAGCCAATGACCAGGCAGTCAGCAGACGGCCGTGAATAGCACCAACATGCATCGTGCCAAACATATCGCGCAGGTAAGCTGGAATCGTTGCAAACCCACCTCCGTACATCGTCATGATCAACGAACAAGTAACGACAAACAGCGTCTGATTACCGAACCTAGCTAACGTGGGCAGACAGCCATACAACGTCATGCCTATGCCGAAGAAGATCGCATATGTCGCTCGCCGTCCGATATAGTCCGACATACTGGACCATAAGAAACGACCTAGCATGTTGGATATGCTTAACACCAAGACAAAGGTCGAACCGGCTGCGGCGCTCACCGCAAACATGTCCTGCAACATGTCCGATGCTTTGCCAAGAATCCCAATGCCTGCCGTTACGTTGAAACACAACATGATCCACAGTAGGTAAAACTGCGGAGTCTTAATCGCTTGGTCCGCATGAACAGACCGTTGAGTCAATTTTCCAGCGGGTGTTATTGATTGGCCAGCGGTCGGCTGCCAGCCCTCAGGTGGAATACGAACGGTGAAAGCACCGATCAGCATGACTACCAAATAGATCGTTCCCATCACCAAAAAAGTTGGCACAACTCCTGTGTCGGTTGGAGAGGAAAAGTGCTGCATCAAGGCCAGAGCCAGTGGCGCACCGATCATCGCACCACCACCAAAGCCCATGATCGCCATACCGGTTGCCATGCCTGGTCGGTCGGGAAACCACTTGATCAACGTACTGACAGGAGAAATGTATCCCAGTCCCAATCCGCAGCCACCAATCACACCATAACCGAAATAAATCAGCACGATCGAATGCCAGTGGGCGCCCAGCGCGGCGATAAAAAATCCGCTCGAAAAACATACGGCACTCCAAAACATCGCACACCGTGGACCGACTCTCTCCAGCCACTTGCCACCAAACGCTGCCGACAGTCCGAGTAATACAATCGCCAAACTGAATATCCAAATGACTTGTTCACGCGACCAATCTGCATCTATCGAATGCTCTACACCAAGCAGTTTAGTCAACGGGATATTAAACACGCTCCACGCGTAAGCTTGTCCTATCGACAAGTGGATACACAATGCGGCTGGTGGTATTTTCCAGCGATTAAATCCTGCAGGCGCGATGCTACGACTCTTGTGAAGAAATCCCATTACAAGCACATTCCATCAGATGGCTAAGTTGGATTGAGTAACGCTCTATGCCGCATTATGTATGGCGTGATGACACTTGACGAGATCAGCCCCAACCACAGGCCAGAGGATCGTTACATGGATATTCGCTGGGCCAAGCAATTAATCTTTATTTGGCGGTTGATTAAACAGTGGCGAATTGCGAGTGCTCTCATTAGAAATCCACTCGAGTGCTGATTTTTTGTCTCTGATTTGGCCATCGAGTTGATATTGGCGAACTCGCCTTAATAGTCGACTGAATTCCGGGCCAGGTCTTAGGCCGCAAGCGATCAAATCTTGACCGGTGATCAACGGCGGTGGATCGAGCTCGGCTCGGGATAGCTCTAACTTCTGTCGCAACCAATTGCCGGTCTGTTTGGGAACGTCACCACACTGCGCACGCGCTTCGATCAACTCGATCGCTCGAACCGCACGGGTGTCAGCCAAAATTGGTTGTAGCTGCGACCAGGATTCGCTTTCTGCCCTTTGCAAAGTCGATTGTGAATTCAGTATGAAACACATCTCCTCAGTCTCGTCGTTGGCCAGTCGCAATTGATGCCCCATTTGGTTGACCAGTTCAATGGCTTGGCTGTGGGTTAGGTTTCGCACCAGCGGCCACAATAAACACGACATCGGAACCGTCCACGACGAACTCCTTTGACGATCTAACAACTTGGTGAGCTCGGATTGATGCTCCAACCAAACGGTAGCGATTGGCGGCAAGAGCACGTTCAATAATCCAGATTCGGCCCAGCGCTCGACGGCCCATGCAGGCAGGGAAGTGGTCAAGGTTTTACGCATCTCTGTCGCCATGCGCTCGCGGCTAACTACTGCAATCTCCGCAGCATGCCGACGAATTGCACTATAGGTATCAGGATCAATTGCGAACTGGAAACGCGCTGCAAACCGTATTGCGCGCAACATGCGGAGTTTGTCTTCAGCAATGCGATGACCAGCGTCTCCAATCGCGCGCACCACCCTCTTTTGCAGATCGCATCGACCTCCTACAAAATCGATGGTCTCGTGGTGAAGGGGGTCATAGAACATTCCGTTGATCGTAAAATCCCGTCGCTGGGCGTCGTGCTGTGGCGTCGAATAGGTAACCCCGTCGGGATGGCGGCCGTCGCTGTAGGTTGCGTCTGTACGAAACGTCGCCACTTCTACCTGACCATGTTCACGAGTCGGACCGAGCACAATGATCACACCAAACGAAGCTCCTACGGGCAAAGTTCGGCGGTGACCGAAAATGGACCTCACCTGTTCAGGACGAGCGGACGTTGCTACATCGTAATCGGTTGGCGCTTCGCCTCGCAGTAAATCACGCACGCAGCCGCCTGCCCATAGCGCTTCGAAACCAGCATCTTTCAGTCTCAGGACGACGTCCTTGGCAAAAGACTGCCGCATATCTTGTGAGTTCGAGCCGGTTCCGTTCATGCTGGCTTGACTCACTTTCGAAAGTAGATGATTCAACTTCGGATAGCGACAACCTGGAAGGCTGTTCTACATCGGCGCTTCTGCGGCCACCGAGCGTACAATGCGACTTTCTCGCGGGCACAGTGAACGCCTTGAGTTTTGACGTTTCCGATTAATCATACTTGCCACATCAAATCCATGCTCTCGTGACGCGTATCTTCTCTTGGCAGCGAGACCGATCGACGATCTTTTACCAGGCAACTGCTAGCAAAGAAAGGAGGCAAAACGAAGAGCTATGCGTTTAGCGGTGAGCAAGCTGGCCTACCACTACGTCAGTGCGGCAAGCAGTGCTGGAGTCAAATAGATACTGTTTCAATCACCGCCCATGCCCCAGCGCTTAGGCAGAGTATAGGCGTACAACAATACGACCGCTCCCGATGCGATAAAACTCCATGGAGTCCATTCTGGAGGACGAATTACCTTCTTTGTTTCCACGATTTGTGGCGCTGCGGCAAAGATACTCTGCTGGACTGGAGGCAGTTCTTCTTGGCTGGCCGCCATGGTGGCGCTGTCGATTAGCAGACACTCAATACCCAGGATGACCAGCATTGTTCCGACTGCCAAAAAAAATGCGCGCCACACGAGTAACTCTCCCACTCCTAAAGTTTTACGAGCGGATGGATCATCGCCCGATTAAACACTTCTTCTTGGAAGATTCGGTGTTTATGCTTTGTGGCATGAGGAATTATGTAGGGATGCTAGCATTTCACGAGGTGGACATTCATTCACCCGCATCAATGCGGAATATCGCCACGATCGTTATGCAGCCTACTTTTGGCTCTCGGTTTCGATTTCTTTCAGCGATCGACCAAGACGCTTGCGCGATCTGTCGTTTCCCGAAAAATTTCCGGCAAGCTTTGGTTGATCGGGCGCAGCACGCTCGGCATTCAAAAAACCAACGACGCTAGGATGCAATTCATCCGTACTGGCAGGTGTCCCTAGTTGCTCGATCGCGTCACTGACACCCAGCATCACTGACTGCCGCACTCCGTCTCGAATCCATGAGAAAAAGTTGATTCCGCTCACTTAATCAATCCTTTGAAAGCGAAGACACAAATCTCCTTAGCCGCAGGCCAGCGAATCTACCACGCAAGCTGGTGGAATTTGGCTACGGCAGGCTCAATCATGCAACGTTTTTTAGATACTTCAGGCAAGCAAGTCCAGTCCATAATTGATGGCTGGAGAAGTATCGCGACCTGCGAGCTGGCACTCTGTGACAGCTAAGATACTGAGCCTCCGCTCAATAACCTCAGCAGACGCTTCACCCCAGCTAGCGTCACCAGCCCCCCGAGTTCGCTGATAGCTTACATTTGCATGGGAATGCCATTGCCTAGTTGAGCCAGAACCTGCAGCACGCCGTTTAAATGGGCTAAGCGTGGTCCGAAGCGATCAACGAATTCGCTGAGCATGAATTCACCATCCATGAATGAATCTTCGTTATCCGCAATTTCCGCAGTCAAATTTTCCAAAAATTGGGCTTGCACGCGAGACAGGGCCTCAGCAGCGTGACGGCAAGATTTAGCTAGCTCAGGATTCGCGTCTTTCCATTGCTGCAATTCGGCAGCTCGCTGCTTTTGAACGTTGACCGTTCCTTGCACCAATTGCTCTAGCAACAAGTTCTGCTTTTCCTGCATCATGACCATTTGACGTAGGAGTGCGATCGTAATTGCAGATGCGTCCCCTGGCTGTGATCCGGGTGCTCCGGCAGTCGGTTCAGCCGATACATCAATGCGGAAAATTGGTGAAAAGTGAGATGGATCGTGAGCCACGAATGAACTCCCTAAAGTTTGGCGCGTGGTAAAACGGTCCACCCAGTATAGTCACACAACCTCACTTTCGTCGATAAAGTGGTCATAGGCAAACTGGAGAAAAATGTCATCCGCCATAAAACACGGTATCGCCGCTCAAGTCGCCACAATCGGAATTCCGACACTGATCCTTAGGACTGAACTCCCCGGCGCATCATCTTTGCTATCAATCGAAATTGTCGAATGGCGGAAACAAAGCAAGAATCTGCAAACTGTATTGGGTTCGTTACCGTCAGGCAGAGTGCAGATCACGGTTATTTTGGGGGCTACTTGATTGTGAATTGTCACGGTCGCCCTTTAGAATTTCACTGTACACTGCCGCTCAAACCCAGTCGGGCACAGGAGATACTGTACGGAAGTACATTGGATGATTTCATCTGCGGCGAACAAATCACCAAAGCCCTAATCACCAAGGCCAAGCTCGAGGCTAGTTTGATTTTTACCGATTGCCCAGCAGCGCTGGCCAGTCGATTAGTCAGCGAGAAACCTATCGCCTTGATCCAAGTGGCGACGGGCTCCAACTCCGAATCAACCCCACAGCCCGCATCGAGCCTGCGCAAGCCAGCGGCATCTTCCGTCAGTTTGAAGCAGTTTAGCTTGGGGCATTTTGAACTGGGAGTTTCTTCGCGACACGCCGAAGATGACATGATTATCAAAGAGCGTTGGAAAGCAATGAAACTGGAGATGGACCTGCTTGAACCGTTCGAACGTATCGCTGAAGCGCTGCTCGAAGCCCATCCTACTGCGCGGGCTGCTTAGATGTTCTTGGAACGCACACCATCCAAGTTGCCCGACGAGTCGCCATTTGACCGGTCGGGATTCTCGTCCACTCAACTACAGTATGCATCGACTGTATCGAGCGGCAAGAACCTTGGCGATATGGATCAGTCAAACAAGTGGGCTGGGATTCAATTCGTTGAAAATCCCCCTTGGGGATGCTCGTTAACATCCCTCGTGGTTCCAGATAGCTCAGCAGAATGGTCCAAGGCGATTCATGGTTTGGGTGACTTGGTCGTGCAGCGCAAACCACTCGATGCACCTGAGGTGGCTGTGATCCCGATTCGCTTGCCTTCGGGTTCACCCAAGACAATCGGCTTTTCATTCCCCGAGTCGCCTAATTTCGTAATCAGTACCAATTTGCCTCAAACTTCTTCACTTACAACAGATGAAGCTGCGAAGGGCAAAGCCAGTGTGGATGCGGCCGATGCTGCCGCCGGTACCAAGCCGAATCCGAGCGGACGAACTCGTTTTCAACCTCCCAAAGATTTGATCAAGCTTGAGGATCGATTGTATTTTGTGTTGCAGCCCCCTTTGGAGGCCTTGGTCAGTTCCGCGAAACTTGAGTTCCCCTTCAAGCCCTTTCCGTATCAATTCGAGGGAATTGCCTTTCTGTTTCCTCGCGATATGGCCATCCTGGCGGACGAAATGGGGCTTGGCAAAACGATGCAAGCCATCACGACCGTGAGAATGTTGTTGTTGGCCAGCCAACTGCGCAACGTCCTACTCGTTTGCCCCAAACCTTTGGTGACCAACTGGGTCCGCGAATTTCGATTATGGGCTCCCGAAATCCCAGTCACCGTGGTTGAGGGCGATCAGGCTAAGCGACAATTCATTTGGAGGCAATCGTCGGTTCCGGTACGCATTGCTAACTACGAATTGATGATGCGCGACAAAGAAATGCTGGACAATCCGGAGCTCCACTTTGATCTGGTGATGCTCGACGAAGCTCAACGCATCAAGAACCGCAACAGCACGACCGCTCAAATTGTCCGCTCCCTTCCGCGAACTCGATCGTGGGCTTTGACCGGTACTCCAATAGAGAACTCGGTCGAAGATTTGGTGAACATCTTTGAGTTTCTCTCGCCAGGATATTTACGCGATGACATGCACCTAAAGAGTATCGGCAAGGCAACTCGCGACTACATTCTCAGGCGGACGAAAGACAAAGTATTGACTGAAATGCCACCCAAGATGTTCCGCGACGAACAACTGGAGCTGACGCCTGGCCAAACCGACAGCTACCGCACTGCCGAGGACGAGGGCGTGGTGCACCTGAGTGAGATGGGTGACACGCTGACGATTCAACATGTTTTCGAATTGGTGTTGCGCCTGAAGCAGATTTGCAACTTCGATCCTAAAACCGGTGCCAGTTGCAAGTTGGAGCGTTTAGAAGCGGATCTAGAAGAAATTGCCACCAGCGGTCAAAAGGCAATCGTTTTTAGTCAGTGGGTCGAATCCTTGGAAAAGCTCAACGATGCGCTCCAGCGTTTCGGTCCACTGCAATATCACGGTCGTGTGCCGTCTGCAAAAAGGGATAGCGTAATCGCTCAATTCAAACAGGATCCATCCAAGCATGTAATACTGATGAGCTACGGTGCAGGAAGTGTTGGCCTGAACCTGCAATTCTGCCAATACGTTTTTTTGTTCGATCGTTGGTGGAATCCTGCGGTTGAGGATCAAGCAGTAAACCGTGCTCATCGCATCGGTGTGGCCGGTCCGGTTACTGTTACGCGCATGATGGCGGCTGGAACAATCGAACAACGCATCCACGAAGTACTAGAGCAAAAACGCGAATTATTTAATCAACTCTTCGCCGAAACTGCGGAGCCTCGCACGATCGGCTTGAGCCAGGATGAGATCTTTGGTCTGTTCAACCTCAAACATCCTACCTCTCAAAAAAAATCCGTTGCCGCCTAGCGCGTGTTTCGAACTCACCTCGCAAACTTCTTGCGGGGCTACACCGTGGCAAGCGACGTGGACGGTTAGGCCAACTTTCGATGTTAAAACGCTCGACTGTTGCATGACATTGCAGTACATTACCGAGCATTCCCCGTTTCTTCGCCGGAGCACATGTGCTTTCTCGGTACTCAGCACTGCATCAGGAAATCGACTCATGCCAATTCATCCATCCAGTGAGTTCAGACTCGCAGTATCTCCATCTTCCATTTCGGACAGTTGGGCGACGAAGACCTTTCAGTATGCATGGTTATTTGCGTTTTGCGTGGCTGGTTGGGCGCGAGGAAACGAGCCGTTTAGCTGGCCGAGTTGGCGCGGACCAGAGAACACAGGCAGCATATCAACCGGAAAATACCCAACGCGGCTTGATGAATCTCAATTCCTATGGAAATCACCTCTGCCAGGCAAGGGTTGTTCGACGCCAATCGTAATAAATCAACGAATCTATTTGACCGGCGCTGCTGCTGGACAGGACGCCCTTTTGTGTTTTGACATGTCGGGTGCGGAACAATGGCGGGCTAACTTCGGGCAGGAGAATCCGGGCAAGCACAAGAACGGTTCGGGAAGCAATGCTTCACCGGTTACCGATGGTCAGGCAGTTTTCGTCTATTTCAAGAGTGGTACCTTTGCGGCAGTCAATTTAGACGGTTCCGTACGCTGGAAGACCGACTTGGTAGCTCGGTTTGGTAAGGATACGTTATTTTGGGATCACGGCACATCACCAGTGCTGACCAGCCAATTTGTGATTATGGCGCGCATGCATCAGGGAGAGTCTTGGTTGGCCGCTTTTGACAAGGTGACAGGTGGTCTTGCTTGGAAAGTGCCGCGCAACTACAAAACGCCAGTGGAATGCGACCATGGTTATTCGACCCCGGTGGTCATCCAACACGGCGGTCGCGAATCGATCCTGGTTTGGGGCGCGGAACACATGACCATTCACGATGCCACCGATGGTTCGGTTTCTTGGTCCTGTGGTAATTTCAATCCAGAACAAAACAAGCTGTGGCCTTCCATTGCAACACCAGTCATCGTTGGTGATATGGCGGTCATTGCTTACGGCAGAAACGACCGTGGTATTCCAAGATTGTTTGGTATCAAGTTGAGTGGAACTGGTGACGTGACCTCAACCAATCATGTGTGGCAGCGTACAGACGTTGGCCCTTTCGCTACATCACCATTGGCCTACCAGGGAAACGTGATCCTGGTGAGCGATCGAGGCGAGGTTGAATGCATTGACCCGCTTACGGGTAAGACACTTTGGAACGGTGAATTTCCAAAACGGAAGCCAAATTTCTACGCATCCCCATTAGTTGCTGGTGAACTTCTATTTGCACCCAGAGAGGATGGCGTTGTGTTTGTTGCTCAAATCTCGAACAACTCGTTTCAAGTTCTTTCTGAGAATGATATGTCCGAGCCTATCATTGGCTCCCCCGTTCCGTGCGGCGATCGTCTACTGTTGCGTGGGGAAAAGCATTTGTTTTGCATAGCCGGCAGCAAATAGTAAAACAGCTTGCTTAAAAAGGGAATGCGTTTTCCAGTGGTATTACCAGTAATAGATCAACGTAGACCAGCTTTGCGGTGCAGAGCTGCAACGCCGGCCTTTAATGCCGCCTGGTACAACCACAAATCTCCTCCGTAGGCCAACATGCGGAAGCCCTGGTCGATTCGCAATTCACCATCCGCAATATCGATGGCCAAATAACCTACTGTTTTGCCGAACCGTTTTCCGGCTGCCAATACTTTTTCCAGCGCTTCAATAAACTTAGGGTGCTCAAACTGCCCAGGAATGCCGAGCGAATTGGAAAGATCAAACTGCCCGATCCAAAGCACATCGATTCCCGGAACCGCCGCAATGGCCTCGACCTGATTCAATCCAGATACGGTTTCGATTTGTGCCAGCAAGAGAGTTTGCGAGTTGGCTGATTCGATTTTCTCGGATATGTCTCCTGAGCCATAGTCATCGTGAGCAATCGTGAATGCAGCTCCTCGTCGGCCAATCGGAGGGTACTTGGCGGCCATGACCAGCGTTTCAGCTTGTGCGGCACTTTCGCACATGGGAATCATGATCCCCATCGCGCCCATATCCAGCACACGTGCAACAAAGTGGTATTCGGTGGCAGGAATTCGTACCAGCGGAACGAGGCTGGTTGAGCGTGAGGTGGCGATCAACATGCGAATCGATTCGATACTCCAGCCCGTGTGCTCCATATCGAAAATCGCAAACTCCGCTCCCGCTTGTGCGGCCAGGCGACCAATGCCCGTTGTATTGAATTCGAAGACGAATGTACCGATCGAACATGCACCGGTTAGAATCTTTGCTTTGATTGGATTGATTTGCATTTTTTCCTCGCTTGTAGTCGTATCATGGCAGCGCCAACTCGATTTCGCAATGCAACCTATCAAGTTGGCCAACGAACCGCCAGGCTGCCAAGCTACATGTCACTTATCGGCAGTGCACTGATGTCGTCTCGTTCGCGAAGCTTCATATGCCAAGCTGCTTTGATAGTTATCTGCTGCGAGGCGCAGGGGATTCCCATTGAATGTGCCTGCTTTTGCTTGACGCCTCAGGCATGCTGAGTATATGCTCTATCCTGGTTTTTCTTATGTCGAGAACGAGTCTCTGGCTGGTTTAAGGGGAATTTAAGAATGCTTCGAAATCTTGCTTGCACACTCGCAGTGGCGATGACCTTTTCTGCACCCGCGCTGGCGGCGAACTCAATTAGCGGAACGTATTTGGAGGCGAGAACTTGCCAAATCTATACCGGCCCTTGCTTTGCTAATGGCGAGGTAGGTTCTGCCGGAAAGGATGCGGTAATGAGCTGGTCCATTTCTAAAGGTAAACACAACGATGTTGATTTAGCAGGCTTGGCAGTAGCCTTGGTTGTAAAATCATCTCACACATTGGCATTTAATGGACTGGCGGATGCCAAAACTCTAAAGGCGATGATTTTTGTGGATGCGAATGCTAACAGCAAACAACAAGAAGCGCTGCGCAGTTTCGTCGTGGCTCAAACAGGCATTAAACAAGCGAATATTCTTGCAGTCCAATCGGCGCCGATCGCAATGGAATTCGATAAAGACGAACTAAACGCCAGCGTTACAATCGGTCGCTTCGCCAAAGTGACTGCGAGGAAAGCGCGCAAAGGGGACTGCATCTGTTCCAATGAATCAGCCTATTATCCGCCATTGACGAAGCTCACCGGATTTGTACCAGGTGTGACCATCGAAGGCGACGTGTCGGCCCGTCCGCTGGGAACACGTTGGTCGATTCCTGATACTCGCACCGCTTATCTAGGTTTGTTTCGGCATGAAGCAACTGATACTAAGCTGGCTGCGAAATAGCGGTCGGTCGCCTGTGCGCTTCCGGTCGTTGGTACGCTAGTGGAATGGCTCACAGCGATCTGTAGCCATTCCGCACAATTTTGACTTTTGTGTTTGGGTGAAACTGAGGTTGTTCATGATTCGAGTTCTAGCTTTTGTTTGGGTGGCTGCTTTGTGTCTTTCCAACGTATATGGGCAGGATTACAAAGTCGCCGCCATCCCGGCCTCTCCTACTGCTGAAGGCGTCAGCCCCGAATTGCTAGGGCAGTTTGCAGGCCAGGGGGTTAAAGTGACTCGAGGTTCACGAACGGCTTGTGAGCTTTGGTTGCACAAGGACCTTGAAGTTGTTGCTGATTTTAAGGAAACGGCCGACCGCATCTATCCATTTCAACCCGGCCAGCTCATCGGCCTCGTCCATTATCCGCGCAAGAACAATGAGTTTCGTGAGCAAGAAGTTCAAAGTGGTTGGTATACACTGAGATTCGAACTTCAACCTGTGGATGGGAACCATGTTGGAACCTCTCCAACTCGCGATTTCCTATTATTAGTAAAAGCCGAAAACGACCAAGTCGGCAAGAAATGGGAAACCAAGGAGTTGCTGGCTGCGAGTGCCGAGGTTTCGGGCGGAACCCATCCTGCCATGATGTGTTTGCAGCGTACTTCCAACGACGATCAAGGGGCAATGAGCCTCAAACATGACGAAGAGAAAGATTGGTGGATTCTGCGTTTGTCCGCTCAGGGAAAAGCCGCAGGAAAACCTCGCAACGTATTTCTGGAAATGGTTGTCATCGGTCATGCCGCTGAGTAACTTCTTTCTCAGAAATAGCTTTCACGCATTCACACAATCTTCAGGCACTGCAAGATTTGATCATGTGCGTGTTCTGATCGGAGGTTGAGCGTGCAACCAATAACTATGCATCGATTTGCTTGTTGGTTGGCTCACTTTTTTGTCTATACGTGTTGGACTTACATATCTCTGTTGGGCCAGGTGAAACCCGCCTACTGCCAGAGTGCATCTTTATCAAGTCCACAATCTTTGGCCGCCGAATCGTTACCGCGATCTTTGCAAGCTGATACTTTGCAAACGGATAATGCACAATCCAAGGGCAAAGACGGTAAAGAACCGCAGGCCGAAATTGAATCCGAGAGCAAAAAATTCCGCACGGTTTCGTTGCGCGGCAAGGTAGTCTGGCTGAATGAGACTTTGAAAGAAAAGTTTGGGATGTCGACTGTCCCTGAAGCCAAAGAACAAACTCTGGCACTCTTAACAGGTGACGGCCAACTCCTGCCGATATTAGAAGACCAACGAGGGCGTTCTTTTCGCACCGATCAACGTTTGCGTCAGATGGATATCGAGTTGTACGTGAGGCAATATGCTCAGCAGCCGATGTTGCAAATTATTCGCGTGTACGAACTTAATGCTGGTCAGCGATTTGAAGTGGACTACTGGTGCGACGTGTGTGCAATCATCATGTTTGAATCCGGACCATGCGCATGCTGTCAGGATGACAATCGCCTGCGCAAACGACTTGTCGAAAAATGACAAGACTAAGCAAGGACAAATCAGCTCGACGCAGGAAGAACTAAGTCGCTGCCGCTCAATCGTTGAACCGCGTGCCCAGCGGGCCGCGCGGGCTAGAGTTCTGTCACCGCCGAGAATTTCGGTTCGCGGACTAGGGAGAGCGGTGGTTTTCGAGCCGCCGCTCAAATGTCTCAGTGGTAACTAGCGAGACAGGTCAAATACTAAAAGTTGCAAAAAAATAGCCAGAATGTCGGTTATTTGTTTGTCAGCGGCCAAGCCTTCCGTATACTCATCGGAAGTTTGGGCGGCACAAAGTTGTATTTGCCGCTCTTCAAAATGCCTCAAGCGGTTGGATTTGATATGGCAAAACCATCTTCTGATCAATACAGTCGTCGGGCTTTTCTGAAAGGCTCGAGCGCGGTGGCAGCAGCTTCGGCTGTGGTCACGTCTGCAACGGCGCAGGAAAAGTCTGGACAAAACTCACAAGTTATCGCGGGTGAGACCAGTGTCACGTTGAACGTAAACGGCAAACAGATGTCGGCAAAAGTTGAACCAAGAACAACTTTGCTGGACGTCCTTCGCTACCAATTCAATCTTACTGGTGCGAAGCCGGTCAGCCCCGATGGAAGCAGTGGTGCAAGCACGGTATTTGTAGACGATCGTCCTGTAGAAGCGCAGGTTACGTTGGCCCTGTCCGTTGTGGGCAAGAGAATCAATACAGTCGAAAGCTTGGCGGGTGATGCGGTACCCAGGGCGTTTATGGAGCACGATGCGTCGCAGTGCGGATTTTGCACGCCGGGCTTCGTCGTCGCTGTACGAGCATTTCTCAACAAGAATCCAAACGCAACCGATGAGCAAATTCGTGCCGGTCTAAACGGGAATATTTGCCGTTGTGGAACTTACGCGAACATTATTCAAGCGGCAATTTCGATCGCCAAAGGAGGCCAAAATGGCTGATGTAAAGTATAGCTGGCCCGACAATCATAAAGCCACATATATTGGCAAACGAGTTGTACGTCCTGACGGCTTGGAAAAATCCACGGGCGCGGCCAAGTATTCCTACGATGTCAATTTTCCCAATCAGGTTGTCGTTCGAGCACTCGGCTGTCCACACGCACACTGTAAAGTTGTCTCGATTGACACTTCGGCGGCTGAAAAGGTACCCGGAGTCGTGTTGGTCCATCCGATCAAGGACAAAGTTCCTGCGCCAGGTGGCGCGCCGGTGGAAATTCAGACCGAGGGAACGTTATTGGTTGCAGTCGCCGCTGAGACCGAAGCTGCGGCAGCCGAAGGTGTGTCCAAGATAAAAGTCCAGTACGAGTTGATGGATGTCTTTGTCGACGACGAAAACCTCACGGCCGCAGAAGCTGCGAAACGCACCAAAGCGGCTGGCGGCGGCATTGAGTTGGACGATGCTTTGGGCGAGCCGGGCGATAACGAAGATGAAAAGGCTTGGGAAGAAAAGACGATTCAAAAGCTCTTCCAAGATTCTAAATATGTTGTCCAAGGACGTTATGGAATCGATGCAATTACCCATTGCTGTTTGGAGCCGCATGGTGCCACGGTTTATTGGGAAGGTGGTAAGTTAAAAGCCTATCTCTCGACCCAAAACGTATCAGGTTCTGACGATGGTTTTGCAACTGCGTTGGGAATCACCGCCGATGAAGTCGAAGTCACTTGCAATTACATAGGGGGTGGATTTGGCAGTAAATTCCAACCGGGTTATTGGGGCATTGCGGCTGCCGAGATTTCTCGCAAATTGGGACGCCCAGTTAAGTTTCTGTTGTCGCGCGATCAAGAATTGAAGATTGGTGGCAATCGCCCATCCGGGTACATTGATGTGAAAATTGGCGCCGACGAAAATGGCGTTGTGCAAGTATGGGATTCGCATCATTGGGGAACCTCTGGGTTCAACGGGACCACCGTAGGTGTCACCAATTTCCCATATGTCTTTCATCCCAAAAACGTTCGCCGGCGCGCCACAGGGATCATCACAAACAATGAACCATCTGTCGCTTGGCGGGCGCCGAATCATCCACAAGCGTGTGCGATTACACAAACCGCTTACGACGATTTGGCTGCCAAAATGGGAGCCGACAGTTTCGATATCTTCATGAGAAATTTGGAGAATATCGACATTCCGGAAAAGGCTTCGCTTTACGCCGAAGAAATGCGCATCGCGGCTGAGTTGATCGGCTGGAGTCGTTTGTGGCATCCGCACGGCAAGGGTCCCAAGCGAGGGTCCATCGTCGAAGGTTTAGGGATTGGCATTCACAAGTGGGGCGGCTCGGCCAATGACTCAAGCTGTAAACTGAGGATCTATCCAGACGGTGGTGTCGAGTCGTTCTGTGGCACTCAAGATATTGGCACCGGTACACGTACGGTTTGTGGAATGGTTTTGGCCGAGACCTTTGGCTTGCCATTGGAAGCCGTTAAGGTCAATATCGGTAGTTCAACCTATCCGTTCAGTGGTGCATCGGGAGGTAGTACGACTGTTGGTGCGGTTACTGAATCGCATCGCCGCGCTGCACAAGAGGCGCTTGCTAAACTGTTCGATTTGGTGGCCGCAAAGCTCGGTGTAACTGCCGACAAGCTTGAGGCCAGCAACGGTGAAATCCGAGTTACAGGATACTCGGACAAGAAATTGACTTGGAAAGAGGCTTGCGCTTTGATCGGCATTCGACCATTAGAGGTCAACTCCGAGTTCAAACGCGGTAATAGTCCGCTTTCCAGTGTCAATGTTGGTGGAGTCCAAATGGCGCACGTCGCCGTTGATCTCGACACTGGCGTTGTCAAGATGAAGAAATTGGTTGCGGTCCAGGACATGGGATTGATCGTTAATCGGCAATCAGCCGAAAGCCAGATTTATGGCGCGATGATCATGAGCATTGCTGCGGCCCTTTTCGAGCAACGCATCAACGATCCCAAGACCGGAGCCTTTGTCAATTGCGAGATGGGAACCTACAAGCTACCACGACTGGGCGACATCGGTGAATTAGTGGTCCATTTACATGAACCGGAAAGCGAGCGAGATCGAGGCGTGATCGGTTTGGGCGAACCGCCTGCGATCAGCGGCATCACGGCGATCGCCAATGCGGTCTGTAACGCAACGGGCGTTCGCGTTCCCAACCAACCTATGACACCTCAGCGAGTCCTCACCGCTTTGCGATCAGCGAAAGGATAAAATAAATGAAAAATTTTGAATACGCGCATCCAAAAACTGAAGTTGAAGCGATTCAGCTTCTATCGGTACAAAATAAGTCAACCGCTGTGCTCGCCGGGGGTATGGATCTTGTTGCCCTTATGCAGAGCATGGTCGTTTCTCCTGACCGCGTTGTCAATGTTGGTGATATTGACTCCATGCGCCACATCGAACGCGATCAAAACGATAACCTGTGGATTGGTGCCGCCGTACACCTCGATGAGGTGTTGAGCAGTACCACCGTAGATTCTTTTCCCTCTATCAAACAAGTGATTCAGGGGATTAGTAGCATTCAAATGCAATCCCAGGGAACGATCGCGGGTGAAGTCTTGCGGCGACCTACTTGTTGGTACTTCCGCAGTGGCGCAGACTTGCTGGCCAACGAAGGTCGCATGGTTGTCGAGGGAGACAACCGATACCATGCGATTCTTGGTAATCGCGGGCCAGCCAAGTTTGTCAGTGCTTCGCGATTGGCTCCCGCGATGATCTCCTTGGGTGCGAAGGTTCGCATCGTAGGTCCCCAATCAGATCAGGAGCAAATTATCGAGATTGCAAGTTTGTTCAAAACTCCTGAGAAGAAAGGAGAAATCGAAACAACGCTTGCCGCAGGACAATTGGTTACGCACTTCATTCTGCCGCCTACTCAAGGAAAGTTGGCGTCCGCTTACGAAGTACGGCATGGTGAAGGCCCTGACCAACCACTCGCAGCCGCTGCGGTTTGCATGAATTTGTTTCATGGTATCGTGAGTGAAGCAAGTGTGGTACTTGGCCAAGTTGCTCCCACTCCTTGGATTGCACACGAAGCCGGCATGTGGTTGATTGGTCGGCCCATTAATGAGGAAACCGCTGCTGTGGCAGGCCATAAAGCGGTCTCAGGAGCGCTGGCTTTGTCCGGAAATGAGTACAAGATCGAGCTCGCGAAAGTGGCTGTGAAACGAGCAATTCTGCGAGCTGTCGGACTGGAAACAGGCGGCTTTGAATCGCCGTCGTGTGCAACCGAGCCAGTCAATTTTGCATAACCACTTGAAGTCAAACAACCTTGTTCAAAGAGATGTACTATGGGATACAAACGAACCTTCGAGGGGCCTAAGACCACAACCCTACCTCCCTGCATGTTTTTGCGCAGTAAGGCAATTTATGTGACTGGTGACCCCGACCCGAAAACTCCAGAGGAAGCGGGTAGTACGCGATTTAATTGCTGGTGCAACAAGACGCAACACTGCGTCGGTCCAGATCAAGTATTGGTTGAGCGAGTGACGTGCATACAAGGACGTGGTTGCTATCAAGCACGTGCTTAAGAACAAACTCCCCGCAAATTTCCGTCATCGGCTCAGCTTGATCGCTGAGCCGATTTCATTTTGCAGCAAGAATTGCGTAAAGCGAACCAACAAGCGCGCAATTTTGTGGCCACAACCTTGCCTGAAGCAGAGAACATTGCATCCTCTACAAATTGACTTGGCGAGGTTGAAATCACGTCTCCATTTAAACTTTTTACTTCTTCTGGCATTTGGAGCTGTTAATGAGTTTCTACCGTGCCTCCGCTTGCGATCAGCAATCGTTTCGGGAGAGAGGGTTTGTGGTTGTTCCTAGCTTGCTCAATCTCCAAGAGATTACTTACTTGGAACGATACGCGCGAGCGGACAAACAGATACATGATCGAGCAACTCATCGCTCGGATGCTCAAGGGGGCACAACCTCGTTGACACTCAGCAATCAATTACAAGCCGACTTGTATTCGAAGGTCGTCAAGTTGCGGCGAGTGGCCCAGAACATGTCCACCTTTTTGGAAGACGAAGTCTATCATTATCATCATAAGATGATGCTCAAAGAGCCGTTTGTCGGAGGAGCTTGGGAATGGCATCAAGATTATGGTTACTGGTACAACTTTGGATGTCTGTATCCAACGATGGCCAGTTGTTTTATCGCTGTGGACAAAGCCACGAAAGAAAACGGTTGTCTGCAGGTCGTTCCTGGTTCGCACTTAATTGGGCGCATTGACCACGGAAAAGTTGGCGGACAAACGGGTGCCGACATGGAACGAGTCAATGCAATTCTAGAACGTTTGCCGGTTGAGTTCGTCGAAATGGAGCCTGGCGATGGCTTGTTCTTTCACGGCAATTTGCTCCACCGCTCTGACCAAAATACTAGCCCCCATCCACGTTGGTCATTGATTTGTTGTTACAACACTAAACGAAATGACCCCTATAAACCCTCGCGACATCCCAATTACTCGCCACTGGAATTGCTCGATGATGATCAATTCCTCTCCATTGCGGAACAAATGCTGTCAGCATCCATTGCGTAGCCAGCCCCCGAACGCTCAACGTCCTCAGAGCAATTCTCGCAATTGCATATCGATTTATGGGCA
>CAZVBC010000056.1:0-25514 GCA_964625155.1 uncultured Pirellulaceae bacterium | reverse complement strand
GAAACGATCATCCTGCAGAGTCTCGGGCGTGTCCGCGCGACCCGACAAAAACACAAGCTGGCCTTCCAGTTGCTCAGCCACTTCGAGCGCGTCTGGGATCGTTTGAATTATCCGGCGAGCTTCCGCAAGGCCTCTCGACCGATGAACTGTGCGGTACTCGTTCCAGGCATGCAGCGTCCCTGCCGCAAGAACAAGAATGAAGCCAAAAATCATCGCTCCAATAGAATCACTGAGTTTTCTCGCTATTGCGAACAATACAGAAACTCCTTCGGCTGCAGAATGCGTTTCGTCCACTGCAAAGGCGAGTGGCGATTGAAAATTTAACCCTAACACCGGAGTACTTGCGCACGTTCGTTATTATTTCTTAGGACTCCAGCGCAAACTGCCTAGTATATATTTTCCTGCCGCTCGCCTAAGTGAACTTTTTTCCAATACATGATCCGATTTAAATCGATTTTCCAGGCTTATTGTCGCTTGGACTACCAGTTTGTCCATCTACGCTCGGTTACGACCCACAGAGTTCGAGTGAGCCATTACTTGATTGCAACCCAAGGCGAGCCTTATCGTGAACTGTGAAAAATCTAGTGTTGACGCGAGTTTTGGTTTCGCAAGTTTTGTTCCGCGAGATCCTTCCCGTTTGGAACAAAAAGTCGGTAGAATGCTAGGAAAAGAATCCACTCAAGCGTCCCGTTAGGGACAAATTGCTGATAAGGGAGTTAATACCGAGTTTTTAACAACCCGGTCTTATTGAGGAACCGACCGCACTGCCGATTCGTTACGCTAGCTGGCGGCGTCGTTGGGAGTTAGAGGTCGATCCTCTTCTGGTTTGTTACCTGTACCTGCAGTGGGCGTGGCGGAAGGATTGCGCGCGACGCTTTCATTTCCGGTGACGACGCGCGGCCCCTGCAAGCTGCCTTCCACAAGGCGACTCAGTTCATCATGATCGATACACTCGATTTCTATCAATCGGTGGGTCACCGCTTCGAGTGCTTGTTTGCGCTCAAGCAGTATTTGCCTAGCTCGCTGCGCAGCTTCATCGATAATCCGACGAACCTCTTCGTCGATTTCTCGCGCAGTTTGTTCGCTGTGATCGCGAACATACGATTCACCTCCTGTGGCGGCAAGAAAGGGTGACCGGGTGCTTTCCCGGAAATTGACGCGTCCCAGGCGGCTCATACCATATTCCATAACCATACTGCGCGCGATCGCAGACGCGCGCTCTAGATCGTTTTGGGCACCGGTGCTGATATCTTTGAATACGATTTCTTCTGCCAGAGTGCCAGCTAAGAGGACCTGCAAACGAGACTCGAGCTCGGATTGCGTCAATAGATATCGATCCCCTTCGGGGCGCTGCAAAGTGTATCCTAACGCGGCCAAACCACGTGGGATAATCGACACTTTGTGGACAGGATCGGTGTTGGGAAGTGAATAAGCGACCAACGCATGCGCGGCTTCATGATAAGCAACGCGGAGTTTTTCGTCGTCGTCCATAATACGCCGCTTTTTCTCAAGTCCAGCGGTCACTCGTTCGACACCTTCGTCAAATTCCTCCTGGCCCACGAGGTTTTTGCCCTTGCGCGCCGCCAATAGGGCAGCTTCGTTGACCAAATTCGCTAAATCTGCACCGCAAAAACCGCTAGTCATGGAAGCAATTTCTTTGAGGTCCACTTCAGAAGCAAGTTTGACGTTCTTGACGTGCACTTTCAGGATTTCTTCACGACCGCTTTTGTCAGGACGATCGACAAGCACATTGCGATCAAACCGCCCTGGCCTGAGCAAAGCCGAGTCGAGTGTTTCAGGTCGATTTGTTGCTGCGATTACGATAATGCCGTTATTGGGATCAAAGCCATCCATTTCCACCAACAGGGCATTGAGAGTTTGTTCACGTTCGTCGTGAACTCCCACCATGTTGCCGCTGCGACTTTTTCCCAGAGCGTCGAGTTCATCAATGAAGATGATACACGGTGCTTTGGCTTGAGCTTGCTGAAACATATCGCGCACGCGCGCGGCTCCGACACCAACAAACATCTCAACAAAGTCGCTGCCAGACAAACTAAAAAAAGGTACGCCCGCTTCACCTGCGATGGCCTTGGCCAACAGCGTTTTACCCGTGCCCGGGGGCCCTACCAACAATACGCCTTTGGGAATTCGTCCACCCAGCCGTTGATATTTGTCTGGATAACGGAGGAAGTCGACGATCTCACGCACTTCTTCTACGGCTTCATCCACTCCAGCGATGTCTTCGAACGTGACTCCAATATCTTCTTGGGCATACAAACGCCCGCGAGAACGCCCAAACGACATTGGTGAACCAATTCCGCTGATCCTGCGCATGAGAATCATCATGATGATCACCAATACCGCGAACAATAATAAGGTAGGACCATATTGCGCCATAAAACCAGGGTCGTCAGCAAATCCCCAATCGATGTTGGCGGCCGTGAGCAGATTTTTTAATTCACTATCATCCTCTTTTGAGAACTTGTTGGCGCGGAATTCGACTGCTGTGGCATCCCCGACCGGCTGAGCGTTTTCGTCCAAGATCCTCATCGTAAGTTTGCCAACGACAATTGTCTTGTCGATGCGCACGTCATTCAACTTGGACAATTCGACAGACTGGGGCGGCGTCGTTTTCCAAGGCACGACAATTTTGCCAGACTTGCCTTCGACCAATTCGTCAGAGCCCATCGTGGCATATTGGGTCTCTTTGATTAATGCGATCAACTGCGGATACTTGATGCGCGGCGTAGCACTGCTAACAAAAAAAACAGCCGCAGAAATTCCCATGATCCCAGCTAAAACCAGGTACCATACCCAGTTACCGGAATTCTTGCTGTCCGAGTTGTTTCTCTCTTGATCGCTATCGCCTTTGGAAGTCATGCATCTGCCTCGGATTGTTAATTATTTCTGCGCTAGCCGTTAGAAGGTTTCTGCGGGTCTTACTACTGCGCCATTGGAAGTGGTTTGATTGAACAGCTCCACAAACTTTGCCGATACCCTATGGCTTTTGGCGTTCGGCGATTGAAATTCACCGTGTCACCGGAATCCTTGGTCACCGCAATGCTTGGTCACCGGAATGCTTGCACACTTCTGCTATTACTTTTAACAGAGCAGCGCAAGTTGCCCGGTATGTTTTTACTGCGACTCGCTTAACCTGAAAGCCAAAGTTAAGCCCAGTCGCTGCCCAGTCCAGCACCTTGCTACAAATTCAACTGTGTCATAATCTTAGGTTCGCCCGCGTTGCCAGTAGCCAGCGTTTGTTTATTTGTTAGCATTGTTCGACCGAATGCTTGGCTTGGCAAGCACATATATTGCGTATTGTATGCCTTATGACGATGGTAACGACGGGCAAAACCGATATTGTTTTTTCGTACCGGCAACCAAATCCTTCGGACCGTGTATTTTGAGCGACGACAGTTCGAGCGATGCTGGAGAGGCACCGCCGATTCTATCGCGAAGCAAAATGGCAGCAAATTTATTTAGTTAGCCGTGCAAGAAATATGGTACTGGTTGCTCAGAAACGTTAATTCGTTCGTACAAAGAACGTGGATTTTGATTGTGTCGACCCACAGTAAATCGAATGTCGCCATACTCGGTTCGACCGGCAGCATTGGCACGGCGTCGATTGAGGTCATTTCGCGATTGCCAGAATTTTCAGTTTGGGGTTTATCCGCTTACAGTCGTCTAAAGGACTTGGCAGACCAAGCAAGGAGATTTGCGCCTAAAGTTGTGGTAGCTGCCTGTAAAAAGAGTTGGCAGGCGTTGCAGGCAGAGTGTTCATTTCCTTCTGGGACTGAGGTTCACAGCGGTGCGCAGGCACTGGTCGAATTAGCTGAGAGAACGGATGTTGGTATCGTTATCGCAGCGATTGTCGGCTCGGCAGGACTTGACAGTACTTTGGCAGCCGCCAAATCAGGAAAACGCATCGCTTTGGCAAACAAAGAGGCTTTGGTGGTTGCAGGAAGCCTGGTAACTCAGGCTGTTAAATCCAGTGGCGGTCAGATCATTCCTGTCGATAGTGAACACAGTGCCATTTTCCAGGCTATACATGCAGGAAAGCCGTCACAAGTAAAACGTATCATTCTGACGGCCAGCGGTGGTCCATTCAGGAAATGGACTCGTAAGCAGCTCTTAGCGGCCCGGGTTGAGGATGCACTTGCACATCCAACTTGGCAAATGGGGCGCAAGATTACGATCGATTCGGCAACGATGATGAACAAAGCTTTGGAAATTATTGAAGCTCGATGGTTGTTCGACTTGCCGACTGACAAAATCCATGTCATGGTACACCCTCAATCGATTGTGCATTCGATGGTAGAATTCGACGACGGCTCCGTGGTGGCCCAGCTCAGCCCGCCGGATATGCGTTTGCCGATCCAATATTCACTTACCTATCCCGAACGACTACCTGGCCCTTGCCGTACGATGGACTGGTCGAAGTCATTCGAGTTGGTATTCGAACCTGTGGATCAAGAGAAATTTCCAGCGATCGAATTGGGCTGGGAAGTAGCTCGGCGCGGTGGTTCCAGTGGAGCTGTATTGAACGCGGCCAACGAAGCGGCCGTCGAGTTGTTTTTGTTAGGAAAAATACGATTCGTCGATATTGTCGAAGGGTGTCGGCGAATTTTGAACGAACACAATTTTGATCCCAACCCAACTTTGGCGGAACTTCTGCGGTTGGATCAATGGTCGCGTGAGGAGATGAATCGGTGGGCAGCAGCTTGCTAGTAAATTCTATTTTGCAGTTCCCAGCACTGTTGGGAGAAACCGGATCCCTATCCTGGATCGTCAATTTTATCTGGTTGGCATTCCAAGTCGGTTTGGGGCTCGGATTTGTAATTTTTGTGCATGAATTGGGGCATTTTCTGGCTGCCAAGACCTTCGGCGTCAAGTGTGACAAATTCTACGTTGGGTTTGATGTGCCTATTTCGATCGGACCGATCCACCTACCGCGCACGCTTGGTAAATTTCAATGGGGTGAAACGGAATATGGGATCGGCATCATTCCGTTGGGCGGCTATGTCAAAATGCTTGGGCAAGACGATGATCCACGTAAGGCCGAAGAAGAAGCGGAACGTATAAAAGTTGGCGAAGGGACCGATGCGAAACTTGACCCGCGCAGTTATCCCGCGAAAAAAGTTTGGCAGCGAATGATCATCATCTCCGCCGGAGTTGTGATGAACCTTATTTTCGCCGTCATTCTGGCGGCAATCGCTTTCGGTTTTGGAGTTCCATATACGCCAACCGTGGTTGGTAGTGCTCAGACCGGAGGGCCTGCGTGGATTGCTGGTCTAAGTCCTGGTGACCAAATCGTTCGCGTAGGAGATATGAACGAGGATTCGATGAACATGCGATTCGAAGAGTTTGCCGGAAATGTCGTCATGAGAGGTATGGAGTCCAACGGCGGGCCGGTACCAGTAACGATCTTGCATAATGGCCAGCGCCAAGAATTAAGCATTCCGCCAACAAATAAGTTTTCACGCGATAAGAACATTTACTTGATCGGAGTGAAACAAGCTGCCTTAGCGCAATTGAGTAAACGGGATGCTGTTTATCCCTACTCGGTTTTGGCGGCACAAAAGGTCGACCTAAAACCACTTGATCGATTTGTGGCCGTTAAAGGCCAACCATTGCCAGTGGACGACCGATTTGGAGTCACATTGAGCCACGAGTTAACCGCCCGTTTACAAGCCGATTGGGAGAAATCGGTGACGGTCACAATCGAAAGAACTGAGAATAACCAGACAAAGAAATTTGATATTGAACTCCCGCCGGTTCCTGTAAAGACACTGGGATTTGGCTTCAAAATCGGAACCGTTTCTGCTGTACGAAAAGGAAGCCTAGGCGACCAAGCAGGTATCCAAGTTGGAGATACGATTGAGCAAGTCAATGGTCAACCTGTTCAAAATGCCTTGGCCTTGCCAAATCAGATCGCGAAACTGCACGGGCAAGAAATTGAATTGGGTATACGTCGATCCGCAGCCGTGAATTCGGGACAAACAGAAACTCCCGAGCTCACTAAGGTCCGAGTAAAACCGGAAGGGAGTGTCAGTTTCGACGCGATTTCCGAGGTAGTTGGTGTGTTGCCTTTGCCTGGACTGGGGATCGCGGTTAATGCCTTACCAATCGTCTCGGAAGTGACGTCAGAAAATTCGAGTGCGACCAGCAATGTAGCAGTTGGAGATGAGTTGGTTCAAGTCCTTTGGGAACCTACCGACGAAACAAAAAAAGAACTAGCAAAGGTCTACACCCCTGCCGCGTTTGAACCACGTCAAATTGACTCGTTGTATACGATTGCTTCGCTGTTTGGCGAGTGGCAACAAATGCCGGAAGGAATGCAGGTTCGTTGTTATTTTCGGCGAGCTGGAAAATCGCACGAAGCGGTTATGACGATCGCAGCCGTCAAAGATTGGTATTGGTACCAGCGCGGACTGGCGATGCAGCCGTTAGAGCACTATCATCGCATTACAAGTATTCAAGAAGCCCTTGTGCTTGGTTTTGGTGAAACCAAAAAGAGACTCTTTGATGTGTTCAAATTCTTGCGAATTCTGGTTTCCGGAAAAGCCAGTCGCAACGGAGTCGGAGGGCCAATCGCTATTTTTGGTGCAGCAGGCTCTGAAGCTTCGCAAGGTGTTTCGAGACTCCTGTTGTTTTTGACCATGCTCAGCGCCAATCTGGCTATTTTGAACTTCTTGCCGATACCTGCATTGGATGGCGGACACATGGTGTTTCTGCTGGCCGAGGCGGTGCGTGGCAAGCCCGTCAATGAAGCGTTGCAAATGCAACTCACACTCGTTGGAGTGCTGTGTTTATTGGGCTTGATGGCTTTTGTCACAGTCAACGATATCCTGCGATATTTCTAGGTTTCTGACCATCTTGAACGCTGACCAAGTTGAGTAAGCTGAGATGCACAATTGTCCCTTTGAGGCGGTCGTCTTTGACGCTGTCGGAACAATCATCTTTGCTGATCCATCTCCGGTCGAAGTGTATTACCGGGTGGGCAAATCGTATGGATGGCAAGGTGCGCTTGACCAAGTTCGCGACAGGTTGCCTTTAGCGGTTCAAGCTCAGTTTCGTGCCCAATCAAATAGCGACCTGTTGCCAGTCTGCGATGTGGCTCAATCCAGTGAGTTGCCAAGTTTCTTGAACCAGGATCTTGAACATCGGCTGCGTTGGCGAAGTGTTGTCGCGGCTGTCTTTTGCGAACTGGAACCAGACGCTGTTCAGCGAGTGTTTCTGCAACTGTGGCAATATTTTTCAAAGCCAAGTTCTTGGAGAGCGTTCGACGATATCGAATCCGCTTGGCAGTGGTGTCGCGCCCGTGACTGTACGATAATTATTGCTTCGAACTTCGACTCTCGATTACACAACGTCATTGAAGGGCACAGAATTCTGTCACTTGCAGCGCACGTAGTCACCAGTGCGCAGATCGGATTCGCCAAACCCGAGAAAGGGTTTTATGAAGCTGTCGCACAGGCTGCCAATATTCCAGCGAATAGAATCCTGATGGTCGGTGACGACTTGCAAGCCGACTTTCATGGAGCACTCGCAGCGGGCTCTGCTAGTGTTTGGCTCAATCGAAGCGAAAGTCATATCTCACAGCGAAGAGAAATATCTAACTTGAGAATGTTGCCCGATTGGATTGATCGCTTTGGAGCGTGCGAGCCCCTTATTGAAGTTGAGCCTTAGCGAGACAGCTCAGGCCAATGCCACTTTGATTCACGTAAGCCGTTTTATCATTCGCCGTAGTCCACGCGCGCTTGCTCAAATGACTCCAACAGAGAGCAAGCGACATGATGAACAATTAGAACAGAAACGTTAAAAACTGCTGACCGTCGCATCCAGTGCGTATTCGCTGGTTGCGTCAGCGGCGTAAAACAGGGACGAAATCTTCTGGGCAGCCATACTGATAAAGGCTCCCCGGAATTTCGCTTCACTGGTGTCCATGACCGATGCACTTGCGACTTTGGGATAAGCGAATTGCGGCAATTCTTTGTGATAAACAGCTTTACCGCTGCTCACGTCATAGACAGTAACGGCGATGTCGGCGGTACCGCGATAGAGAGTTGTCCCTTCCCGCATTTTGACATTCTTCAAATCGATCTTCAGTAATTGCTCAGCACCGACCTTCTTGCCCATGCTCAGATAATCGACGGATTCTTTGTCGTTATCGTTAATCCACTGGGCAATTTCTTCGCGCTGAACAAATTTAATCCCTTTGACTTCCCGCTCCAAAGTAGTTTGTACAAAGAGACACAACATATTAGCCGATTCGTCAGTGCGCAACCCTGTTTCTGCCCCACACACGATTGCCACATTCTTGCCCGATAGGCCTTTATATTCAGCCGGTCGCGTATTCCCTTTGACTGCATAAATCAGCCCCGCAACCTGGGCACAACCCGGCAAAGCGATTGGCAATAGGATCAAACACAGCCAAAGAGTCCTGTGCATGAAGCGATGGTATTGTAATAGCTGCATCCTGCAATCCATTGCGAATTGAATGAACAATATCCTTACAAGCCGCGCATCAACTCGATCGCAGCAATGGCCCTGTTGTCTACGTGCATACGTCCACTTAAAGCATCTCTGTGGCTAATTCAGTCAATCTCACTCACGTCGACAGCACGAATTACTGGTCGATGCGTACAGCCCACTGCAATACCGCCAACACCAGCGAGATTGCGATGGCGATCGCCAACGAAAAAGTGAGTTCTTCACCGTAGTACACACCACCAGTAATAGAGAAATAGCAGGTTATTGGCAACGATACCATAGCAATTATCGCTAGCAGACTTCCGCCCACATTGGCTTCCATGGCCTCAATAAATCTGAAATGAAGTACTAAGCTCCATGATGTCGTCATCCCACATGCAGGACAGCGGCTATCGAAGACTGCAAGAGTCGCGCACGGTGGAAGCCCCAATTGAGTGTGAGTTCCGACACCTGTTGGCGAAGGTTCAAGCATCCGGGCCAAAGTGAATAATCCCAAGATACCTGCCGTTACCAAACCCAGCATAACTCTTGAAACGCTCGATATCGGGCGACGATTCATGATCAGCAGGTTTGCTTATGTTGAAAATGGTGCGGCGTTAAATCTATGGATCTATTTGTGGACATACAATTACCGGGTATCTGTACAGTCGAGGACCGGACGATTGGAGTCGATGAACAACCACGAACATGCGCAGGCGGCGTAAGTCACACCGACCGTCACAAAAACGGGTTGCCATCCGTAATTATCTGCCAAGCGCCCAAATACCTGCGGAGCAAGAACCAATCCAATTCCAGCCACCGAGTTGGAAAAAGCAAATACCGACGCCGTCGCTCGCCCGCCGATATCGGTGACAACTCCCCAAACTGAAGTTAGGCTCCAATCCCCAAACAGCTTGACGAAGAATAAACAGATACAGAAGGCATACGGATCATTGTAAAAGTTTAAGGCCACGAAAATTAAGACTGCCGCCATTCCCTTGCCGACCATGGCCACACCTGCTCGAGCCCATCGCCGATTACCGGTGAGTAAAATCAGGCGGTCGTTCAGGTACCCGGCAAGGATTCCGGCTAAAGCGCCACCCAAAAACGGCAGTGCCGCATAAAAGCCCATCAATTTCCAATCGAGATTGTGAACTTGTTTAAGAAACTGTGGCAACCAATTCGAGTACAACGTATCCGCAAACGTACTGAGAATTGTTTGTACTGCCACAAAGCCCAAGTTCAACATCGAGCGCGAGCTCATTCTGACCGCCGGCGGATTTCCAAGAGTTTCTGCGGATGGACTGGGTGAGTCTTCAATTAACTTTGCCTCTTGTTCATTCACGCCTGAATGCAAACGAGGTGAGTTGCGAAATATTGCAGCAAACAGGGCTGTGTGGACCAGCCCCACGGAAACTAGGACAACCACTGCCCAGCGCCATGGAAGACCAACATAACCGAGCAAGATTGTCGTAAAGACCAATGACGAGCTTAAGGCTCCCAGTCGCCCGGCCATCACGCCCACCGCCCCTTGCATGGTGGTACGCACGGACGCTGGATACCAGTTCTTTGAAACGCGACTGAGACAAGCGTAAACTGCTGACTGGCCCGTTCCCAAGATGGCTTGTCCATACCATAACCAACCAGCGTTTGGAGCCAGTGCCAACAGTAACAACCCGCCGCACCAAATTAAACACAGTGTGCTGAGGACCAGATGGACGCCCAACAGGTCCGCTAGTACAGCCAGCGGGAATTGGCAAAGACTGTAAGTTAGTGCAAAGGCACTGTCGATGTCGGCAAGTTGCGTATTGGTTAGCTGCCATTCCTCTGCCAGCACAGGTTTAACGAAGGCAAATACGTAACGATGCCAGTAGAGTATTGCGGATGTAAAGAAAGCAAGTGCAAAAACGATCCAGCGAACTCTAGAGGGTGCTGCGGTTGTCTCAGTCGGGCATGATTCCATCGCGCAAACCTCCAAATAGTCAGGCTAACAATCGATACGATATTTTTCGAGCTTTGCTGGATCAACTTCGATACCCAAGCCTGGAGAAGTAGGGACGCAAATTGTACCTGACTGAATCTTAAACGGTTCGACGAGAATATCTTCCACCAAGCCATAATAGGTCGTGTCATTGGCCAAGGAATAAGCGGGATTCGATCCTGCCACGTGCAACATGGCTGCGGTTTTTGGGCCGAGATCATGCCCGCAATGCATGATACAAGGCACGCCAGCAGCAGCACAAATATGGCCGATCTCGACACATGGCCAAATCCCGCCGGCGATATGCGTGTCGGGCAAAATATACTCCGCAGCGCCAGCCCGTAAGATCTCGAAAACGCTGGCTGGATTTGTCACACTTTCGTTTAAGGCTACTGGTACACTCGACTGTTGGCGCAACCAAGTTGCATCGGACAATGGTTCGGCAGGAATCGGTTGCTCAATAAACTGTAGATGATACGGCTCAAGTTGTTTACACAACTCGGCAGCGACTTGAGGCGAATAGGCGCGATTAGGGTCAATACGTAATTTCAGTTTATCTCCCACCGCATCACGTACTCCGCGTACCATGTCGAGGTCCTCACGAGGATCGGAACCAGCTTTTGTTTTTAGAGTGCTGAAGCCCATGTCCACATACCAACGAGCGAACTCGCCGGCTCGCGCGTACGATTGGATACCCATACATGCCGCAACCTCGACGCGCGGCCGCAATAGTCCCCCGAGTAACTCTGCGACCGACATGCCCGCCACTTTTCCACGTATATCCCACAACGCTAATTCGATGCCCGATTTCAATCGCGTTTCAAGTGGACAATCACGATGAAAGGCTGCCAAGTTGATGGCGTCGCGGCCAATTAACCATGCACTGGCCTCGGCCGCCATACGTCGCGCACTTAGGTTGGGCAAGAAATTTACGTTGTATTCACCCCAGCCCGTGATGCCGCCATCAGTGTCGACTCGTACGATGCCACTTTGCGTCGTCGAACTACTGCGGATATGTGATCGATAGGGTGCTAACGGAGACGTTTGGGGAATCTCGACAACCCATACAGTGACATTTGAAATGCGCATTTCCGATTACTTCTTAACTAAAGATACAAATTTGCTCGGTGCAGCTTCATCAGCATTAGCGCGATGCGTTTTCAGCAAGGATGATCGACGATTGTAGCCGATTTTCAGTTCAACAACCGAAGTTATGAGCTAGGGATTGGCCACACCTGTCCTGTGCCCTAGCCGGACCGCTGCGATGATTGCTCCGGAAACGACGTGTTTCTGACAAGGCAACTGACATGTAGGTCGCTGTCTAAAGTTTCGACCGATTCGACCAGCAGTTGTGGGTCATCCGATACACGGTCTAGCCCCAAACCACCGATCGGTGATGGGGCATCATGGCCGCCCAACAGTTTAGGAGCAAGATAGATTTCACATTGATCAACCTGGTGCAGATCAAACAAACTGCCAAGTAAATCCTGTCCACCTTCAACCAGTACATTCGTGGCAGAATACTCTCGGCTCAAATGCTCTAGCAACAAAAGCAATCGCTCTTGTCGATCTGCGAATGGACATACATGAACTTGACAACCCAAACCACGAAGGTGCTCGGCACGCCCCATGGGCACTTCTGGACCCGTCCAAATTAACAAGGGAAATTCTCGCGCTGTTTTAACAAGCTGACTGGAGTCACTTATCGTCAAGCGAGAATCTAGGACGACTCTCATTGCCCGCCTGAGACCAGGTGGACGAGCGGTCAACAGTGGATCATCTAACATGACGGTACCACGACCGACGATAATTGCGTCGACTCGTGCGCGCAGGGCATGAACCTGTGCACGGCTGGCAGTAGACGTAATCCATTGGCTGTGTCCAGTTTTACTGGCAATTTTCCCATCCAGCGTCATTGCCCACTTGCCGATTACCCAAGGTCGATGGGTAAGGATTCGCTTTATATAAGGTGCGTTCAGGCGTCGGGAAGCAGGCTCTTCGAGCCCACAATCAACTTGGATTCCTGCCGCTTGCAATTGCGCCATCCCCTTACCAGCGACCAATTCACATGGATCGCGCATGGATACAACAACTCGCGCCACACGTGCTTGAATTAACGCTTCGGTGCAGGGTGGTGTTTTGCCATGATGGCCGCACGGTTCTAACGAAACGTATGCCGTACAGCCATATGGGACATTACCGGCAACGTTGGCCAGAGCATTGCGCTCCGCGTGAGGGCCACCAAATTTCTGGTGATAACCCACCCCAACCTTTCGGCCTTCATGCGTCAGGATACAACCGACCATAGGATTGGGTTCGACCAGCCCTTGACCTAGCCGAGCTAGCTCAATCGCTTCGCGCATACAAGCTCGATCCAGCTCTGTATACTCAATCATCGCTCTGCAATCCGAGGCAGGAAGTATGAATCACTGCCCAAGCCAGCAAACTGAAGTTCATGGTAATTTGGATTTGCAAGGCTTGATAAACTTGCAAACCTGATCACGTTCCGGGGACCAATCAACCATCTACATTTAATGCGAATTTGCACGCCTGGAGTATGAATGTTCGTCTACTCGATGTGTGGATCAAATCCGCAACGCTAGATTGTATTTTCCCGAATAAAGCTCTAACTTCCGGGCAACCATAACTTGCTCTTGGTTGCGGATGCTGACGCTGGCTCAGCACCCGGCAGGACCAATCCGCTTGGCGGTGGAGCCGCGCTGCTGATGGCGTCAGCACGTGTTCGCGTCTGTCTCATTTGCAGTTGTTGACCAGTAAACCGATCCAAGTCGGCCGGTTGATTCTGGTTTTGCAGAACATGTTGGTAGAAATTTAGCAAGTAGGGATCGCTGGGGTGATCGGCGAACGCTTTCAGCAAGATTTGTTGCGACTCCTCGTGGCGCTGGGCCATCACCAACATGTTCACTCGCTGTAGCACCACATGCCCTAAAGGCCTGTTGAGTTTTGCCAACGAATTCTGCAGATCTTCCATCAATGCCAGAGCTTTTTCCGGCATGAGCGCTGTGCTCAAGTAAGTTGTGATGGCTCTGACACGCAAATGGTAATTGTCGTCAAAGGCTCGACGCTGAAGACACTCTTTTGCCGCGCGGACAGCGACACGCGTAGCACCTAATTCAGCAGCATGGACCAACATCCCAGCAACTTGCCCATCAGGTAGGTTACGTACGTCGATCCGTTCGATATCCAGTGGGTTATTGATCCGCAGGTTCGCGTCGCTGGTGCTTGGAGTGACGTTGGGACGATCAAAGCCAAGCCTCTGGTAAAGTTGGTCGATCATATCGTCGGCGACGAGAATAAACTGGCAGCCTTCAAAGTGGGCCAACAATCCTCGCACGAATCCTCGTTTATTTTCATCTTGAACTGCTTGCAGCGGAGAGTCGCCTCCCAGCATCTCAAGTGGCATATTTAAGAAGGTGTCGACCAGAGCATCCGAAGCTTGCTGCGGAAACTTGGCTCGGTAAAGATTGTTCTGCGTCTCGCCGTAGGTGATTTGCAGGAAAGTAGTGTAGGGGTATGTTCTCGGCGAGGGATCTTCGAGGTCGCGAACGGAACAGAGGGCACCTACTACTTGACCAAAGATATCTTCGTAGCCCGGATACTGGAAAATCATTACCAGAGCTCGCGCCGGTTTATCTGTTTGCTTTCCAAAAAGCAATACATTGCCCACCATGCGTGGCGGTTCTTGTTCAGAATCCACATCGGCAAAACCGGGCCGACTATAGATGTCCAGCATACGTTGCGCGGCAACCTCGTCATTGACTGAGTGTGCAAAGTATCCCCGCATCGCAGCCGAAAATGTGCTCTCAACATTGTCCGTAATACCAAGTGCTTCCAGCCGTTCAGCGACTTCGTCTAACGACCCAATTTCACAATATTTTGACAGAAACTTGTTATCCTGCCTGTTGCCCGAGCAATCTAATTCAATCGATAGACCACAATAATAGTCCCGAGTTTCCTGTGGCAGCACGCTTAATGACGCAAGTTTGCGCGCGGTATTAATTGCACCTTGCTCGTCCAGCAAAATAATCTGAGCCCTCAGTAAATTGCTCAGCGGTCCAGGTTGGTCAGGATAGTCACGCAGGATGGAACGCAATTTGGTTTCTGCCTGAGCATAGCGAAAGGTCTGCGCGAGCGAGACCACTTCGTGCAGACGCTCCATCCAAGGAGAATTCGGCGGATCGGCAACGATGATATTGGGACTCTTCACGAGCAAATTGACGTCCGACTCGCTCGAACTTGGCTCGTATTTCAATTCAGCGGACTCAGCCAATCCTGCAAGAATATCTTCCCAAAAACTGCAATACGCACCTTTGCCCCTGCGAAACATGTTGACCGTCAAAGTATTCAGCGCGCCGATCACAAGCGGATGTATTGTTTCGCGGTATTCCGCCAAGCCTTCCAACAAGTATCGCGCTGCCATATCCAGCGGTTCTTCATCCATGCAAGCAACAATTGACCGAAAGATCAACGCCAGCGGATTATCTGGTTTGAGCTTGAGGAAACGCAAAGCTGTCTCGCGAAACGTAGCTTCCTCGTTCAAGCCGAGTGAGATTTCGCACTTAAGAGCCAGCAACCAAGCTGTGTTGGGGGTTTTGGCTAATAACTGATTGATGCGATCCAACGCCGCCAAGCCTTGATCGGCTTCCATCATGCGAGAGATTTTCTCGTACTCTTGGGGTTGGTCCACGCATTTGCAGAATTTAAGCTTCTTTCCATTCCCACACGGACATAACTTGTATTGATCGACGGACATACTCACGACCTCAAAATGTATAGCATTCGACGCATCAACGCCGCGTTTGGCACATTAAAAATTACAGTTCAGCATTAAGCCAGCAAAATACGAGCCGTACTGCTTCTCTGATCTTGTTTCCTCACAGGCATTATTCCACTTTGGCATTATTCCTCATTGGCTAAAGTTGTCGTGCCGCTTGTTTCCAACTGACCAGTTAAATAGCGACATTTTCGACCATGCGCAATGCGTTAACGTCCAGTTCTAGTCGCGAAACCACGAAAAAAGCGTGCTAACGCAATCCGGCGAATTGTTTCCCCGATAAGCCTTTCACTTTATCGAATGTCGCGGTGTCCAACTAGTGCTTTGCCACAGCTTAATTTCCGGGATCGGGAGGGCGAAGCTCCTGCTCAGTCATTTGAGCAGCAGCTCGGTAGGAACCTCGCTCTCCCGATTCCGCGAATCCTAATTCTTAGCTGTGAAAATGCACTAACGCATTGTTACAGCTAGATTGCATGGATCGGGAGGGCGAAGCTCCCGCTCAGTCATTTGAGCAGCAGCTCGGTAGGCAAACCTCGCTCTCCCGAGAATTCTGCAAGCCTCCCAGCTATCCAACAGCTTCCACTTAGTAATCGATTCTCCCTCATTGCAGTTTCTGGCCGATCAGGACTTGTCGCTTGATACCCTCGCGGACGCTCAGTGCCAACGCGGATGCCTAGAAAGCTCATAATTTAACATAGTTTCACCGATTCAGCGACAGCCGCATTGAACTGGAAAACCAACATCCCGATTGAACTTGGGGAGAATGGGTAGTTCTAGGGGCGTGTTTCCAAAAATCCTCTATTCCTAACTTGCACATTCATTTTCTATATAAGTCCCTGTGGGCTGTCACCACCGAAACAATTCCCAATCCACTGGATTAGCCTCCGCGCGGAATCAATCATGGCAAGTTACAACAAGCATCGAAAATTGGTGTTCCTAACAATTGTTTTGGTGGGAGCTACTTACCCCAACACCGTTTGTGCACAACGCAAGGTGGCTGCGAAACAGTCAGGCCCTAAAAACACAGTGGGGGCGGTTTCTCAAGACCTATTGGATGTTTACGGTCAAACGGGATCTGCAGTGGCCGTCGACGATTTTACAAAGATTGCACGCTTCTGTGCCGACGTGATTTCCAACACAGATCGCTCCAAGGTAGACCGCGATTACGCTAAAAGTCTTCTCTCCTGGGCACTCAATCGTCGGGGAGAAGTGCGTGGAGATATGGCGGCAAAGCTGGTCGACGAAGGCAATGCAACGGCGGCCAGCAAGATGGATCGTCAAGCTGCAGAGGACTTTGCAACAGCTCTGAAATACTCTCCCAACAACTGGCGCACCGCTCACAACTATGCCATCGCACTGGCGCTTCAAAGTAATTACGAGCCAGCTATCGCACAATTCTCGCGAGTAATCGAATTGAACGACCAGTACGCCAACGCCTATTTCAATCGAGGCGAATTGTATTTTGAGACAAAACGCTATCGACAGGCGTCCGAAGATTACTCCAGTGCTATCGAGTTATCGTCTGCTGACCCTCAATACTACAACAGTCGTGGACACAGCCAATTCATGCTGGCGGACTATGAATCAGCGATTAATGATTATCGCCAAGCAGTCAAGCTGGCCAACGATAGTGCCGTTTACCATACCGATCTAGCTGACGCGTTGCAGTTCCTCGGCCAATGGGACGAAGCCGCAAGACTTTATCGGGCCGCTATCGCCATCAACTCCGACTACGGGCGAGCCTATCAAAACGCGGCTTGGTTAATGGCCACGTGTCCCGACGCTAAATATCGAGATACCGAACTAGCTCTTTCCGCAGCCAAAAAAGCACGGCAATTAGAAGGAGACACGGACTTCCGCACATTGGATACGTTGGCCGCCGCCATGGCCGCTAGCGGCGATACCAATCAGGCAGCAGAAGTTGCTCAACAAGCGGTGCAGGCGGCGCCGGTCGCCGACCGACCCGAATTGATCGCTCGCATGAAATTGTACCAGCAAGGACGACCATACCTTCAGCCTCGCGGTATTGCCAAGCTGGAGCAAGAGGCGATTCCAAACGATGCCGAGCCAGCGGTCGTAACTGCCTCCAGCACCAAACGTCTGTTACCCAAACAACCGTGAAGCCAACTTGGTCACTGGTCCCCAGTTTTTGTTGGTTCCTTCGTTTTGGAACCGTCATCAACAGGGATTGGCTGAGTTTTATCGATATCGTTTTCAGAATTGAGGTTCTCTACAGGCACATCCAACGTACCTGGTGCATCTGTTTGTTGCGTGGCCCGAGCCGTTCGCGTCGGAAGCGAATCTGCCTGCGTTTCCGACTGAGGAGGTGCCAAGCTCGTTTGCTTAGTCGATGGTCGATCCGTTTTTGGTCGATCAACTTGCGTTTCGGAAGCAAGGCTATCAGCAATCGGCTTGATCGACAGACCGTCCGACGCTCTCAAGGTGATCGCATACGATTTTCCTTCGCGAACTTTTACTGACACGGCCTCGCCATTGGCGGCGCGGATACCCATTTCGCTGGCCTTCTTGCCGTCGTTCGAGAATTCCCAAAAGTCCGACCACAATCGTTTTTCGAAATCGCTCAGTCTCCCACCACGCGCATATGCTTGAGGACGCATGCCGACTTCGTCTAAGGAATATCCTTCGTTAGGAGATTGTTCTTCGCTGAAAATGCGACGAAATAAACACAGTGAAGTGCCGCGCTCAATGTCACCTTTCTCAGTATAACTATCGTCGAATTTCACGATCCAATTGTCTATGTAAACGACATCGCCAGGCAGCTTGATCCGTTTGGGGCTGGAAAGTGTATCGCCGTCTGGCGAAAGCTCGACAAACTCGAGTTCCGACGAAATAGCTCTCCCTTTATCATTTCTTTCGATCGCTATCACATTGATGCGTGCCAAACGCTGATCAGTTTTCAACAGGTGTAGCGCGGTTTGTAGTTTGTCCATTTCTTGTCGGAGGTTTTCATTTTCCGTCACCTGCGAAGCTAGCTCCGCCTGTAAACTGTTGAGCTTAGCATTGGTTGTGCGAAGCTCCATCTCTTGCGTAGCGAGTAAGCGGTCACGTTTGGAATACTCGAGGTAACCCCAGTATCCCGCACCTCCCAATCCAGCCAAGGCAAGGGTCAACAGCAAAGTTCGCACCGCTGAATTGATCGTTTTGACGTTTTCCATTAAATGAGCCATGGGGCCTCCGTTACTGCATATTTGTTTTGCAACGAGCTTAAACTGCCGTCTCGCAGCAAGTCTCAATCGTTTCTATTACCTCTTTTAAACCCGCCCTCGACCTGCGACGCACCAAAACCCCGAGCCTTGCATGGATCGAACAAAAGCATCATCATACTTTTCTTAAGGCGAGCGACATGAAAAAACCTGCCGAGCAACTCGCGCTGCACCGCTTTGAATATCAGCAGAAGTGCGCAAGCACTCTGGAATTTCGGTAAATTTCCAATCGCCATTCGCGTTAGTTGGGTGATTTTTATCATCTCAGACCCTATCGGCAAATCAGGGGCTTGGGAATTTGAGCAAAATTGTATTTGGCATTGCATGTTACAATCGAAGAATAGTTTGAAGGCATCGGAGGTTTCTCCAGGCGTCCTGATTTCAAATGCGCTACGCAATCAAGCGATGGTTTGTTGCGGTTTGTCGATCTTGGCAAGTGTTCTATGTGCGCTGGTGATGCCCTGGGATTTGCAGCTCTCCAGCATTGGGCGACAACTTCGATTGCCGGGTGATATTCGACGTGCGATCGATTTAAGTGAAACGTTTGCACATGGGATGGGGTGTACCGCAATCCTCTCGGCTGTTTTGCTGGCAAACTCGCGCCGCTGGCAAGTCGTACTGTTCGCGGCCAGCGTTACAGCCACCAGTGGTATAGTGGCGAATTTAGCTAAGTCAGGTTTCGTGCGATTGCGCCCCTATGCTGTGGAAGCACTTCTGGCTGATGATTCCGTGGCTGTCAACTTCAGCAACGACTCGCTGGCACAAATCGATTTTTTAGGCGAGGGAAATTTCTGGGACGCCAGTCAACGAAGTTTTCCATCAGGACATTCAGCCACGGCGTGGGGGCTGGCAATCGGTCTAAGTCTGCTGCATCCTAGTGCCAGTAAGATATACGTCGTTTTTGCTGTGGCAGCGTCATTTCAACGCTTGACCAGCGGAGCTCACTACCCCAGTGACATTTTGGCCGGTGCAGCAATTGCCATGTTAGTTGCGGCCGCAGCGATAAGTTGCCCATGGGGAGTGAAAATCTTGCGAGAGGATGCATTGCGCAGGGAGTGATGATGATTGACCGCATGCAATTTGTACCGAGATGCCCAACATGTGGTCGCGCGGCGAACGTGGATGCGGATAATCTATTCCTTCCATTTTGTTCGGAACGCTGCCGTTTAATCGACTTGGGGCGTTGGCTGAACGAAGAACATTCGGTACCTTGCGAAGCTAAAAACGAGGATGAACAAGAAAACCCAAGCACAACCCGGTTGCCCCCTGGGTGGGATGATCCATAGCTCTGCGAAGGCTTGAGTCAATTACGTGACTAAAACTAATGCTGTGGAGTAACTGATGCGCGGGGATTGTTCACCAACAAATGGTTAAAAGTATCAGTCACTCGTAAATGCGATCCACACCCCAGTTAATCTTGAGTTGCTAGATTATGGAAGAAGTTCCGTTTGACGATCGTCGTGTTCCCCGAGCCGAAGTCGATTGGGAACGCTCGCTGTGGTGGTGGTATCCACTGACACGCTCGATTCACCCCGCCATGCGTTTGACTTCGCTGCTAGTGGCAGCGATCACTTTGTTACTCAGTCAGGTCGGCATCGGACTTTCACATCAACTGTTTGAACCTCGGTGGTCACAGGGGTTGGTTCAGTTATGGCAACTCAGCGAATTGCAATCCGTTTCTACCAACGCACTGAGCGTGATTTCTGACAGTTCGGCGGTGCATTCATCTGGAATTGGTTTTTGGGCTGGCTTTATCGTCAATGGCCAAGCTCTTTTAAACTATGCAGCTCAAGGCAACGTCTTCAGTGTTTTTGGACTGCGCGAAGTGGCTTATGTCTCCTTCATGGCGATTTGGTTATCGACAACACTTTCCATCGGAGGCGGAATCCTGGCTCGACGTGCGGTGGTGGAGTTGGGTCAGCGAACCATTGCCCCTTGGTCTTCGACTGTGCGCTTGGTAGCCAGTCGCTGGACTGGGTATTTATGGGCAGCCGGCATGTCGTTGGTTGGCATAGTGGTCTTGATGTCCATTCCTTTGTTTCTTGGTGTAATCGCCAGGGCAAGCTGGTTGGCACCTGTTGCTGGATGTTTGTTGCTCCTTCTTTATATACCAATTGTGGCCAGCTCAGGACGCATATTGTTTAGTGCGATCGTCTGTTACCCATTCAGTGTTTGTGCGATCAGTACTGAGCGTAAGGCAGACGCGTTCGAAGGATTTAGCCGCTCAAATGCGTATCTATTTCAAAGACCGATCGTAGTTGCCATTCTGTCTGCTGCGCTTATCGCAGTAGGTTGGGTCGGATACCAAATGCTTTTTTGGATCATGGCTGGGGGATGGTATGTGACCCGCGATTGCTTTTTGTTGGGGGCCGGTATCAGTACCGAGCAATTAGCTGATTATTCTCAATCCGCTCGAGCGGCATCGGTAGTCACCTGGATCATATATGGAACTTGGCTGACGAGTCTGTTTCTCGTTGCTTACAAATTCAGTTTCTTTTGGAGTGCCACCGCCGCTGTCTACTTGATCGTCCGTCGCTGTGTCGATAACACCGAATTGGACGACATAGACTCGCAAGAACCTGGAAATGAAATACCATTGCCACCCGTGCCGCCGCCTCCTCAAACCAGTTCGGCTCCGCAAAACGAAGTTTCTCAGCAGTCACATACTGACAGTTAAGACCTGATCGCTTGCACATCAAGCGTTTTACAAATGTTACAGACGCGCTATCCGCTACGATCGGAACTCCAGGTTTACTGCAAACATGAAATGACCATTTGACCCGCCAAGAGTGTGATTTACGTTTCATACGGGTTATCTTTCGAAACGTATCACCTTGGGTGACTTTGTTATGAGTGGTTCTTCATCGCAGTTTCTCGCCAACGTTAATAATCAACGAGAAATGCTCGATATTTCGCTTCCTGGACGCGGATCGTCGTCGAAGTCGGCTGGGATCGAACGTCAATTTGACCAACTTGTTGACCTATTGGCGGTCGATTCCGCCGCAGATCGGATACCAACTGAGGCTCAGCCATTAGAGCAAGCTATCGCTCAGACTCATTCGCAGTTCTGTGCTCAAGAACGGAGCACTCAGCCGGTTGAATTAAGTATCGTGATGCCCTGTCTGGATGAAGCCGACACGGTAGGCAATTGCGTATTGAAAGCCCGCTATGCGATTGAAAAGCTCGGCATTGCTGGCGAAGTAATCGTCGCTGATAACGGCAGCCGAGATGATTCCATCGAGATCGCTGAAACTCTCGGCGCTCGAGTGGTGCACGTTTCCAATCGCGGTTACGGTGCCGCGTTGATGGCTGGAATTGAAGCGTCGCATGGACGCTACATTATCATGGCGGATGCCGACGACAGTTACGACTTTACCGATTCCCACAAGTTTTATCGGAAACTGACGGAGGGTGCGGACCTTGTGCAAGGCTGCCGACTGCCACAAGGAGGCGGACGCATCATGCCTGGTGCTATGCCGACGTTGCACCAGTGGGGTAATCCGATCCTGACATGGATGGTTCGCAAGATGTTTCGAGCCCCCGTCCACGATGTCTATTGCGGAATGAGAGGCTTTCGGCGCGATCTCTATAATCGATTGGATTTGCGTTGTACCGGAATGGAATTCGCCACAGAGATGATTATCAAGAGTCGGTTGTTCGATGCGAGAATTTCTGAGATACCAATCACACTGTATCCTGATGGACGGCGCACACGGGGACCACACTTGCGGACGTTTCGCGATGGCTGGAGAACCTTGCGATTTTTCATGCTCCAAAGTCCCCGCTGGACTTTCCTCGTACCAGGCGTGTCATCGGTTTTGTACGGACTAGGTGGTTGCTTGTTGGCATCCAGCGGTGCAAGCCTTTTCGGAATACAGTTTGATGCCCACACGATGTTAGTCTCGATGTTGGCCATTCTCGTCGGAGCTCAAATGGTTTGGTGTGCAGTCTTAGCCAAGACCTTTGCCGGAAGCGAAGGATTGCTGCCGCGCGACCGACGACTCGACCGGCTGTCCAAGATTTTTACGCTCGAGATGTGCTTGACGGTATCAGTAGGTTTAGCTCTTGCGGGTTCTGCCATCGTGTCGTGGCAAGCTTGGGATTGGGCTAGTCGTGGTTTTGGCCAACTCGATTATTCCCAAACAATGCGCACTTTAATTCCGGCAGTGGGTGCGGTCGCTTTGGGAGTCCAGGCTGCCGCAAGTAGCTTTCTGCTTAGTGTTTTACGATTAGCTCGCAAATGAGACAGGGCTCAGCATCTCACGGGCTAAAGTTGATAGCCGGCTCGTTACATTCTCCAAACCTAGCAAGTTGGTGCTCTTCGCTACCAGCTCTGGCCCTACTGCCTGGATTGTTGGCCTTTATTTTGGCAATCGTGCTGTCGTGGATTCGATGGCCCATGGCTAGCATTCACGATGAATTCAGCTATCTCATGTTGGCGGACACCCTTCGCCACGGACGATTGTCGAACCCAACCCCCGACGCTTGGCCCGCCTTCCAATCGTTTCATACAATTTTAGTTCCAACGTACTCCTCGAAATATCCGCTCGGCCCTGGAGCTTTGCTGGCGCTCGGCTGGATCCTCTTTGGAACTCCCACAGCCGGGCTCTGGCTCGGTGCAGCCATGTGTGCGGCTGCCAGTACCTGGATGTTAGCAGGCACGCTTCCCAGACGCTGGGCGACCGTTGGTGGAATCCTCGTTGCCGTCCACCCTTCTATGCAATTTGATTGGTCGCGAAGCTATATGAACGGTTGGCTGACTGCAACAGCCGCAACGATAATGATTGGCGCTGTACTGAGACTGCGAAGAAAGGAATCGTTTGCCTCATCGTTTGCGTTCGGCGCCGGTATTGGTTTAATCGCTTTGTGCCGACCTTTTGAAGGACTGATTTTTTCTCTCATTTGCGGCGTCAGCTTGGTCTGGATGTGGGTTCGCAATGGTCGCAGACTGTCCGATGTGTGTCATCGCTTTGGAACAGTTGCCTGTGGCAGTCTTCCATGTCTGGCCATCGCTCTTAGCTTGATTGCAGCGCATAACCAAGCGACGACCGGGCACTGGTGGCGCATGCCATACCAAGTTCACGAACAACAATATGGCGCAGCGCCGCTGTTTATCACGCAATCCCTTAGCGTTCCCGACTTTGCGTCTCCAGGCAGTAATCATATGCCCGTTGAATTCGACAAATTGAATGCCTGGTCGTGTGAGAACTATGCGAAGTATTCTGGCGTTCAAGGTTTCATGCTGGGAGTCTACGACCGACTAATCAAAGTGAAAGAATACTGGGGGCTGCTTTTCGCACTCATACCTTTTTTGGCTGCGTTCATTTGCATAAAAGCGTTTCTCGTACGCTGGTCCGTCCTCGGGATCTGCCTAATGCTCTTTTTGACCAGTTTTACGCATTGGATTGCACCGCACTACCTTGCCCCGATCGTTCCCTGGTTGGTTCTGCTATCCTGTTTGGCACTACGTAAGATAGCCAAAATAATCCGCTGTCGCCCCACAACGCTCACCTTGCCACTTGTTGTAAGCTCGGTAGTAACATTGTTGGTATTGATGGTGAATAGTCATAAAGTTGAGTCCAGCGAATGGGCGAGGCAGCGAAACAAAATCGAAACTGAACTGGCGAGATCCGGAGGTCAACACCTCGTATTCGTGCGCTATGATAATCGACATAACGTACATCAAGAGTGGGTCTACAATCTTGCTGAATTTGCTCATTCACCCGTTCTCTGGGCTCGAAAGGGAGACACATCCTGGTGCGAACAAGTGCTCGCGAAATATGGCGCAACACGCACGATGTGGGAAGTAAGTGTCTCCTCTGATCAACAACCTCCAACCCTAGTTCGCCTCTCGCATGACCGTTGCCCCTAGTCTCCAAACTTCTACTGATCGATAGACTCGATCCATTTTTTGCACTCATCCAGGCTTGCCTAACCGTCACCTGGGTAGCGTTGCGACTGTCTCAATCGAAAAAATCCGATTAAAAGGACGGGGAGAAATATTCGCTGAATGCCATGAGCACGCGCCACGGATTCTAACTTCTGCATACACAGCGAAAATTCTTTAGAAGCACATGGCCACTTCGACACCAACGATTGATTAAACAGTGACAAGAACTCTTTGCTGTGGAAATTTGATTTGGGTTCTGTGCTTGTTAAGTGCTTGCAATCGGGCTTACTACCGCTGTACAGCCGACCGCGATACGCAAGCCATATTAGCGGAAAAGGGGCAAGCGACGACTTGGCAATTGTCGCGTGGATTCTCGATCCAGCCCGATCAACGTGCCCGATTTTTTGACCCAACCTGCCCAACCGACCCAAGCTTGCCAGTACCGGCGCCCCGATTGCACGCCTACGCCCTGCCGCCATTAGTGACCGCGCCAGCCCCACAACGGGAGTTAGAATCGGTATCCGGCCAGCTCAAAAACTCACAAGGACCTGACGACAAAGATATTCATCAGGCACCGAACAACCAGCCGCAAACTGAAAGCACGTCTGCCAACGCGGATCAAAGCGAGCTATCACGGATCAACGGTCAGGCTGACGCAAGATTAGTAGATCTAGGGGCCGACGCTCCAGGTTCCATGGTGATCCCAGCCTCGGTGGTTACCGCAGCCCCAAGTTTTCAACAAAATAAAATCTCCAGTCCAATTGAGCAGTTACCTGCACCGGAGAGTGAATCAGACACAAAGGACCAAGATCAGGGGGCGATGCAAATATCGCCAATACCTGCCGCAGCTTGGGAGTCGCTCCCAGCCACTTGCCTGCGAAGAATGCTCGAGTTCTCTTCGGTGCGCGAGGAGTACACGCGCAGCTACAATCGGCAGGTGTCGGATGAGCTTCTTGATCCTGCTCCTCGATTGACTTTAGAGAACATTCTAGAACTGGCGCTGATCAACAGCCGCGAGTATCAAACTCGTAAAGAAGTACTTTATCGCGTCGCTTTGCGATTGACCTTGCAGCGTTTCGATTATCAATTGAAGTTCTTTTCGCGAGGAAATGGCACCGCTGCGCAGTACGCTCACAATCGATCGAATGGCAT
>CAZVBC010000055.1:0-25753 GCA_964625155.1 uncultured Pirellulaceae bacterium | reverse complement strand
ATCGAGCAAACCAGCCGAAGCTGTTGGGTATTTACCAACATGCTGAATTCGCATTATCCGTTCTTGTAAGTCCTAATGTCGAGAAGCAAAAGTTGGGCGAAACAATTGCTGAGTCAATTCAGCGGCTCGCGCTGGAAACATCGCCTTACCTTTTTCCGCGAAGTGGTAATTCTTAGCTGTAACAAAGTACTTGCTTACGTCGGTGCTTCGCAAGAAATTCCGCGACGAGCGCAAAGGTCTAAATAGAGTTTTTCATGGCGTTCCACCATTTTTTCAAGGGAGAATTCTGCCTGCACCCTCGCTGTCCCTTGCGCACCCAAAGAATTGCGCAGTTGTCGATCTTCGAGAACCTGGACTGTGGCTCGGGTCAGCTTTTCAACGTCCCCTACAGGATACAAGTACCCAGTTTGCCCATGGATAACTAAGTCGCGATTGCCCGGAATGTCGGTAGCAATGACAGGCACAGCCACGTTCATGGCCTCCAGAATCGTATTCGATTGCCCTTCATATAGGCTGCCATTCCATAACAAATCTGCGCCAGTGATCAGCTCTGCCGCATCCGCTCGATGACCGGCAAATCGCACCGATGCCGAAGCGCCAATCTGGTCACGGTAGGCGCGCAGCCTTTCACGCTCGGGGCCATCTCCAAAGATCACGAACCGAGTCGACTTCAAGGCGACATTGATCAATTCTCCTGACCATACCAAGTCTTTATAACCTTTTTGTGGCCAAAGCCTGCCAACAGCCATGACGAGATGGTCGGCTGGTTCAATATTTAAACGACTAAAGACCTCCGCGCGCGTCAGTGTTTTGCCCCGATAAGGCTCAATGGCATTGGGGATTACGACAAACTGATCGGCACGTATGCCATGCTCTGCGTAAAAATTGACTACGGCAGACGAATTGGTGGCGATTGCGTCAGTGAACTTGGCGAATTGTCGATCGAGTGCATGATGCCACCATTTCTTCCACGGGTCGACACAGCGTTCACCCGCGATAATTACTGGCACCTTGGCTCGCCAAGCAGCCAAGCGACCGTAACAATTTGCCGCAAAGATCCACGAATGTACGACGTGGGGAGCAATTTGCCGCAGCTTGGTAGATAATCTTCCTAGCGCTCGCGGATCGAGTTTTGTAGACTTTCCAATCTGATGAACTTGCACTCCTCGGCGCACCAATTCATCTTCGAGTGGACCAGTGCGAGTCAATACGAGCACATGAGACTCAAATTTCGACGGGTCCAGCCTCGATGCGAGCAGGCAGAGTTGCTTTTCAGCACCTCCTTGGTCCAGAGTCGGAACGATTTGGCAAATTCGCAGTCGCATTGGATTATAGAATTCTCTCGCTGACCAAATACGTTCTATTTTGCCCATCCTGCCGCTAGCATCGCATACGACAGTTACTGTGCGGCACGTCGAAAAAGTGGCAGCACGAATTGTACATACCGAACTCCCGAGCTCCACCTGGCGAGCCTCAGAATCCCAAGATGCTGAACTTTGGCGGCAAAGACCTACCGTTGGCAAATCTGTTGTGACGATTTTTCGCAATTCTAGAGAAGCTTGGCAAAATGTTCGTTGCCCCGGATGTACAGAACGCCTCAATATGGGTGTAATACTTTGCCAATGTCACCTGGTTGCTGCCATTTATCCAAGCCTCGTGCGCGGTCAACCGGTGACACCGAATTTGTCCGCATTTCGCTTCGGGCAATCACAGATTTACTGCAAATGAATCCCACCAGCAATTGGAGAAACTCGGCACACATAAGGAGTTACTCAATTTCACACAGGAGGCACTCAATTAAGTATGTGCGAGTAGATGCTGGGGGGCGTTCAGCAGTAAGCATTTGAGGTCGGGTTCTAAGGCGGAAATACTAAGGCGGACGACTGCAGTTGCGGAGGGTCGGAGGAATCGGTGCAGGAAACTTCACGGGTTACCTTTTGTGTTTCGATAGGAATTTAGGAGGATTTGCGGTATGTCACGAAAGATGTGCAAGGTTGGATTGGCTTTGTTGTCAGCGACTTTTGTGTTCGCAATGTCCGCAGACGCTATGGCGTTTCGCGGTTCAAACGGCTCAAGTGGCGGCAGTGCCGGAATGAACGGCAGTAGTGGTGGTTCTGGTAGTCTTGGATTGTTGCAGCGTACGCGCGGTTCGTCGGGTGGATCGGTAGGTGATGCTTCGGTGGGCAATAGTGGCTCGCAAGGGAGCAGCGGTGGTTCGGGAGGTCGAGGTCTGTTCCAACGGACGCGCGGCAGCTCGGGCGGTTCAGTGGGTGACGCATCGGCCGGTAGTGGTGGTTCGCAAGGAAGCAGCGGCGGTGGCGGATTGCATCGTCGCACTCGCGGTGGTTCAAGCGGTTCGGTGGGTTCCGCCGGATCGGCAGGCTCCGCTGGTGCATCGACCGGTTCAACCGGTTCGCGAGGCTCACGTTTACTTGGCTCTCGCGGCAGCTCCGGCGGCAGCCGCTAGTCAAACTGAACTTAAGGTGCCTTGTGCCCCCGCTGGCGCTGGCTCCTAATTGTTGGTTGGCCGGTCAGCTCCGCCCCACGGTTTCTGACTGCACAAGAAGCATTCTGGCCGGCAACCAACATTCTCCATTCAAATGCTTTGGGAACGAATGATGGACACGTTAGAGCAATTACCGAATGCTGCTAACGGACGATGCGACCAAAGTTCAGAGATCGCTAAATCTTCGTCCGATCAAAACAGCACACAAGGAGAACATGGAGGAAGCAAACATGGAGCAAGCCGCGAGCAAGTGGCATTGGCTTCAAAGTCTTTTCCTTGGATACGTCGTGCAGGTTGGTGCCTGATCAACGTCTGGTTGATATTTCATTTGATGGGAATTTTCCTGCCGGCTGCATCTGTGGAACCATCCCCTGATTTCTTGCGATCCGCCTTTTGGACTTTTCGATTTTATCCACAGTTGTTGTTTATGGATCATGGGTACCATTTCTTCAGTCCCGATCCAGGTGACAGTACGTTAGTGAGATATGTGGCAAAGAGCAAAGATCAACCACATCGTCGTGGCCGGTATCCCCACAAACAAATTTGGCCACGTTTGCTGTACCATCGCTACTTCATGTTAACAGAGGCAGTCCCTCGGTACGCTGAAGTGGAGTCGCGACTGTTTGAGCTGCAAGCACAAGCGTACGCGAAACGGATTGCCGAAAGTCACCAAGCGGAATCGGTTGAGTTGTTTCGTGTGACTCACCACATGACCGCCGCCAACTCGTTTCGAGCCGGACGGAGTCTGAATGACCCTGAGTCGCTCGATGAAGAGAGAATCGGAGAATTTTCGTGGCCAGATACATCCAGGTAATCGCTGCATTTGTTTTTCAGCAACTGTCGCAGTGGATTAATGCTTGGACCAAATTTTGGTTTGCGCCACAAGATCCAATCGCGTTGTGCTTTATGCGCTGCTTGGTTGGCGGAATGGTGTTTTATACGCATTGGGTGTGGGGACTTCGGTTTGAAGAGTTTTTCGCCGATGAAACATCCTGGCAAACAAGAGAACTGATCTCAGCCATTCAAGCCGACCAGTATGTATTTACGTTTTGGGATTTTGTCCCCGGACCTTGGAAATGGGAAATCCATTTGACCTGTTTGGCTATCTTGTTCTTTTTTTGGTTTGGTATCGCGACTCGCCTTACCAGTTGGCTGGCGTTTATTATCACGATCTCGTACGCCCAAAGAGTACCACTAGCCACTTTCGGACTTGACCAAATCAATGGCCTGAGTTGTTTGTACTTGGCGATGTCACCCTGTGGTGTTCGGTTGAGTATTGATTCGTGGCTATTGAACAGTCTGCAAACGTCTCGCCGGTTCAATGGGCCGCGAATATCAAAGTTCTTGGCATGGTGGGTGAATCCGCGAGCGACTAGCTCGACGCGATTAGCCACACGATTGTTGCAAGTTCACCTATGTGTCATCTACCTTTGGGCAGGTCTGGGGAAGTTAAAGGGAGAAACTTGGTGGAGCGGCGAAGCCCTGTGGCTGGCCGCCAGCAATTTTGAGTATCAATCCAACAATCTAACGTGGCTGATCCATATTCCTTGGTTTTATCAGTTGGTAACGGTTATCACCTGGGCATGGGAAATTTCTTTTCCCATGCTTGTCTGGCACAACACTTTGCGCTGGCCCATGTTGGCCGTCGGTTTGATGATGCACTTCGGCATTGGCATGTTTATGGGCATGTGGACATTCGCTTTGGCCATGGTGTTCGTCTATACAGCTTTTCTTGACCCGCAGTTCGTCCATAACATTGCAAACCTTGCGTTCCCACGACTCGTACAACCCAGAAGTTCGTTGAATATTCACGCCCACTCTTAAAGCTTCAGACCACGCCAATTCTAGACACCGAAACACAAGCTAGATTGTCGGATTGTTAGAGTAATAACGATCGGGAGGGCTGGGGAAGCGTAGTCTCCGTAAATTGGTATGCCACGCGCACGGATCAGCTTGACACCCATGGGCGTGCCTTTAGTATAAGCCTGCAAAGGCCGCATAATTCGGAGGCTTTAACATTGAAATCCCCATTTCTCTCTTTGCTACGTATCAACGGTAAAGGTGCCGCTGCCGGATCAACTGACGATAGTGTCGCAATGCAGATGAAGAAAGCGGAGCGGTACGAGTCGGCTCAGCAACGCGAATCCGCCTCGGTTGAGGCAGAGCGTCGTACATACAATCGAATCGGGTTGTCGATTGTGGTTCCCTGCTACAATGAACAACCAAGTATCAAGCAATTGGCTGAGCGCTTGGAAACGCTGGCTGGCGTCATAAGTGACCAATACTGCGTGCAACTGGTTTTCGTGGACGACGGAAGTTCCGACGCAACTTACCAATTGCTGACTGAGACGTTCGACCGCTGGCCAGAAGTGCAAGTTGTGCGGCACGAGCAAAATCGCGGTCTGATTGCTGCATTGACGACAGGATTCAAGAACTCGTCCGGCCAATGGATCGCGTGCTTGGATGCGGATTGCACCTACGATCCGACCGTCTTGATTATGTTGCTTGAACATATGGAGCAAGGTTACGATGTGGTCACTGCCTCGCCGTACCATTCACTCGGCAAGGTAGAGGGTGTGGCAGCATGGCGCATTGCGATTTCACGAGTCGCATCTGGCATGTACAGGTTGCTGTTCCGCTCGAAGCTCAGTTGCTATACCTGCTGTGTGCGCGTCTATGATGCGGAGATGGTCAAAGGAGTCAGCATCAGCACGGCGGGATTTGTCGGCGTAACGGAACTGTTGTGGAGGCTGGATCGGATGGGCGCGAGGGTAGGTGAAGTGCCAGTGACACTTCGCACGCGCGTTACAGGTGTTTCAAAAATGAAAACCGTACGAACCGCCTGTAGGCATTTGAGATTTCTCGCGTCCATCGCGTTTGAACGGTTATTTCAGCCAACCGGGCAATTACCATAAAATTTGTCGCTAGCCCATATTGGGTTTGAGTGAATACAGCCTTTTCGTTAGGCCCGCGGGGTACCGCAACACGAATTTGAGACCTGAATAATACACGAGTTGACTTCATGAATGCCATGGCTACACCTGCGGAAAACGTTAGGCGAATTTCACTCCCTTCCGATCAACAAGCCGATGGACGCACGCTCGGCACCGAAGAAATCGACAACGTTTGCCAAGCGATCCGCAGTGGCACACTAACCAGCACGAAGGGTGAGTTTGTCAAAGAACTCGAGCGACGGTTCGCAGCGCGACTTGGCGTCAAGCATTGCAATGCATCCAGCTCCGGGAGTGCGGCTTTACATGTGGCTTTTGCGGCGATCAATCCCGAGCCAGGTGATGAAATCGTAACTACTCCCATCACTGATATGGGAGCACTCACGCCGATTTTATACCAGGGCGCGATTCCCGTATTTGCTGATGTCGATTATCGCAGTTGCAATGTCACCGCAGCCACTATCGAAGCTCGTTTGAGTCCACGCACCAAAGCGATCGTGGTGACACATCTTTTTGGAAATCCGTGCGATATGGCTCCGATTATGGAGCTTGCTCGTTCTCGTTCAATTCCTGTTATCGAAGATTGTGCGCAGGCCTTTGATGCAACCTATCGCGGCCAGCCCGTGGGAACACTAGGTGATATCGGTTGCTTCAGCTTGCAACAAGGTAAACACATCACGACGGGTGAAGGAGGTTTAACCGTTACCAACAGCGACGCATACGCTCGTCACATTTACCTATTCATCAATAAAGCGTGGGGTTATGGAGACCCCAAGCCCGACCATTACTTCTTGGCGCTCAATTATCGCATGAACGAGTTGACGGGTGCAGTTGGCTTGGCACAATTGGGCAAACTTGACTATTCAGTATCAACGCGTATCGAGATGGCGAGGCTCTTGACGACCAAGCTGGTCGACTTGCCTGGTATTGAAACTCCCAGCCCGGTTTCAGGTGCAACCCACACCTACTGGAAATACTGCCTCACCGTAGATCCTGCACAAATCTCGGGTGGCGCCGTTGGTTTAGCTGCCAAATTAAAGGAACGCGGAATATTCTCGGCGCCGCGTTATATCCAGAAGCCGGCTTTCGCTTGCGAAGTTTTTGCACAGCAGCGAACGTTCGGCGCCAGCCGATTTCCGTTCACCTTAGCTCGGCCGGAAGCCGTTGATTATACAAAAGAGTTGTTTCCGGGGACGCACAAAGGACTCGAATGTATCTTAGTTTTACCTTGGAATGAGAACTACACTGAGGAGCATGTCAACTTTCTCGCGGAGTCGATACGCGAGTGTGTCGAGCTTTCTCGTTAGAGCAGCCCTTTCTGTTTGAAATTTTCTCCGAGACAACAACATGAATCCACACAAGCCGCTGCGCATGGCCTTAATCGGAGCCGGCGCGATTTCTCAAACGCACTCTACAGCACTCAAACAGACGACTCTTGCCAAATTGGTAGCAGTTTGTGACGTCAATTCGAAAGCGGCGCACAGCTTGGCTGAATCGCATGACAATGTATCCGCTTATACTTCACTCGAAGAACTGATTGGTCGCGCGGCGTTCGATGCTGCCATCGTCAGCACACCTCCGAATTCACATCCCGAGATCTGCTGCGAGCTGCTGGAGCGTGGTATCCATGTCTTATGCGAAAAACCTCTAGCCATCAACTTGGAATTAGCCCAGAAAATGTTCCACGTTTCCCGAGCCTCGGGAGCCAAGTTGACTATGGCGTCCAAATTTCGTCATGTCGCTGATGTGCGTGCAGCTAAATCGATGGTTGATTCTGGAGTAATCGGCGAAGTTGTATTGCTAGAAAACATGTTCACCGCGAACGTGGATATGCGTAGCCGGTGGAATTGCCAGCCGGAGATTTCTGGCGGTGGTGTATTGATTGATAATGGGACCCACTCCGTTGATATCATGCGTTATCTGCTGGGCCCGCTTGCCGAGTTGCAAGTGATCGAAGGCAAACGACTGCAAACACCAGCGGTCGAAGATACAGTCAAGATCTTTGTTCGCTCTGTGGAAGGCGTCCTGGGCGATATCGATCTTTCTTGGAGCATTAATAAAGGCCAACCTGCGTACATCAATCTGTACGGTTCGGAAGGGACCATCATGGTGGGCTGGAAAGAATCCAAGTTTCGACGTGCTAAAGACAAGGACTGGACCGTGTTTGGGAATGGCTACGACAAGATCCAAGCGTTTCGTGACCAATTAGACAATTTTGTCTTGGGTGTCCACGAAATTGCCGATTTTCTGCTCAGCCCCGAAGATGCGCTGGCTTCGGTCAATGTGATTGAAACTGCTTACGAGGCATTGAGAGATTCGCGTTGGCACGCGATTGGTGCATGTGATTCGCGTGCCGCTTTCGCTTAGAGTCGAGTGACACCATGGCTGTGCGAGTCCACCCAACTGCAATCGTCGAATCCAATGTGACTTTGGGTGATGGTACTTCGGTATGGGATCACGTCCATATTCGCCACGGTGCCAAACTGGGCGAGCAATGTATTGTGGGTGGCAAATCGTATATTGCATACGACGTCAGTATTGGCCATCGTGTCAAAATCAACGCAAATGTCTACATTTGCAACGCTGTAACGATCGAGGATGGAGTGATGATCAGCGCAGGAGTTCTATTTACTAATGATCGATATCCTCGCGCGACTACTCCTGACCTGAGCCAGTTGCGTTCCAGCGATCCTGACGAACATACATTCCCGACACTCGTTAAAGCTGGCTCAACCATTGGTGCAGGAGCCATTATTGGTAACGACTTGTCGTTAGGCAGATTCTCGATGATCGGCATGGGATCGGTAGTAACCAAGTCGGTTCCTGATTTCGGTTTGGTGGTTGGCAACCCAGCTCGTTTGATTGGATATGTCTGCCGTTGTGGCCAGCCGGTAGTACGCTGTGACACGACCAGCGGTCTAGAGGATGGCAATTACGCGTGTACCTGCGGCCGCAATTTTTTTGCGATTGGTGGCGAATTGCGCGAGACACAAGCTTAGGTCGGTATTTCGTGTGACTTCAAATTGCTCTGGATGCATGCTACATGACTCACACATTCGCTGACCTATCAATCGACTTAGATAATAAATGGTCTTACCTGAAAACACATGGCGATGTCGAGTGGACCAGTTATCCTTCTTACTTGGATGCTGTCGTTCCTCACGTTCTCGAAGTATTGCGCAAGTACCAGCTCACAATTACTTTTTTTGTTGTCGGACAGGATGCGGCGTTGGACGCCAATCAGGATGCGTTTTCTAAAATCGTGCAGGCCGGTCACGAAATCGGCAACCATTCGTTTCATCATGAACCTTGGTTACAGCGTTATTCTCGCAGCCAGTTGGAAACTGAGTTTGACCTTGCCGAAGCGGCGATGCGACGGATTACACCGCAGAAGTTGGTCGGATTTCGCGGGCCTGGATACAGCCTTTCTACGGATGTGCTTGAGATACTGAGCGATCGCGGATATTTGTACGATTGTTCAACTTTGCCAACGTTTATCGGCCCAGCAGCGCGAGCATATTATTTTCTGCGATCGCGCTTGACGCGTGAGCAGGTGGAAGATCGCAAGCAGTTATTTGGTTCGATCAAGGATGGGTTCCGGCGATTGAGGCCTTATCGCTGGAAGACAGGCAATGGAACGATCCTCGAGATTCCTGTTTCGACGATTCCTGCGCTGCGCACTCCTTTTCACTTCAGTTACCTGTTATATCTGGCACAATATTCCGAGGAACTTGCCACAGCTTACTTTCGCTGCGCGTTGTGGTTGTGCAAGCTAAGCGGATTAGGGCCGTCGATGTTATTGCATCCTCTCGATTTCTTGGGTAAAGACGATGTAAAGGGACTCGAGTTCTTTCCGGCAATGAACATGCTTGGAGAGCAGAAGCGTCAATTTATGTCGCGCATGTTGGGCATTTATGTACGCTCATTTCGAGTCATGAATATGGCCTCTCGCGCACGTATTTTGTCGGCAAGTAATGATCTCCGCTTGCCGGTAGTACCAGCGAGTTGTGTGGTTTAATCGTGTAGCTTAAGACTAGACCAACGCGCCACGCTGTATCTGTCTACTGATCCGCAATGAGTGCGAATTCAAACTGTTGCTGGGAGCTAGAGGGTGAGGCAATGCAATATAACAAGCGACCGAATTTCGTATGGCCAGCGACCAATTTAATTCGGTCACTTATAGATTCGCAGCGTCTCGTTCCAACACTGTAAAGCGGAAGAGTTGCACGAACATGTCGCGGATAGATCCCGAAAGTTTGCCGAGAAAAAGGTGGTTGGTCGTTGGTGGTGGAATTCTTGGATTGACGCTGGCAAAAATGCTGGCCGAACGCGGGCAAGAGGTGGTAGTGGCAGAGGCCAAGCCCGATTTTGGAGGCTTGGCAAGCGCATGGAAGATTGGCGAAATCGTGTGGGATCGGTACTACCACGTGACACTCCTTTCGGATACGAAACTGCGAGGGTTGTTGAACGAATTGGGATTAGAGGAAGAGGTCCGTTGGGTAACGACACGTACAGGCTTCTTCAGCGGCGGCAAATTATATTCGTTGTCAAACAGTTGGGAATTCTTGCGTTTTCCACCACTGACGTTGATCGAAAAACTGCGCTTAGGTGCAACGATATATTGTGCGTCAAAGATTAAGGACTGGCGAGCATTGGAAAAGATCCCCGTGGCTCACTGGTTGAAACGTTGGAGCGGCGATTCGACATTCACCAAAATTTGGTTGCCGCTGTTACGCGCCAAATTGGGAGATGCCTACAGCAAAACTTCGGCAGCTTTTATCTGGGCTTATATTTCGCGAATGTATCGCGCGCGTCGAAGTGGTATGAAAACAGAGATGTTTGGGTACGTTCCCGGAGGATATGCGCGGGTTCTCGAAGCGCTGACGAACCGGTTACGTGATTTGGGAGTCGATCTGCTCCCCAACACAGCCGTTGAACAGATTCATACCGAAGACAACGGAAGCTGTCGCGTGGCTAGCAGCGACGGACGCGAATGGTTGTTCGACAACGTCATCAGCACTCTTCCATCGCCTTTGATCAGTCATTCTTGCAAACAGTTGAGTGAGCGGGAACATTCACAATTACATGCGATTGACTATATCGGAGTTGTGTGTGTATCGCTCGTACTGAAACATCCCTTGGCTCCCTATTACGTTACCAATATTACCGACACTTGGGTTCCAATGACGGCGATTGTCGAAATGTCCAACATTGTCGGATCAGAACAATTGAGTGGTCGGACATTGGTCTATCTACCTAAGTATTTGCCCTCAAGTGACGATGGATTAAGCGAATCCGACGAGCAAATCGTGGAGCGTTTCTGCGGCGCTTTGGCTCGAATGTACCCTCACTTCACATCTGAATCGGTCGTCGCCAGCCGCGTGGCTCGAGCCAAATATGTTATGGCGGTACCGACCATCGAGTATTCTGAGAAGCTAGCTCCTGTCGTCACCTCAGTTCCAGGTTTTTACGCCCTCAACTCGGCTCACATCACTGAAGGGACATTGAACGTCAACGAGACGATCGAACTGGCCGAACGCAAATTGCTGACTGAAGTTTGGCCAGATTTCTTGCGCAGGTACGCGGCTCAACGTAGTCACACGAGCTGATTTTTCGACAGTGGCGATCATGCGAGATGGCGATAGGGCACTGTGCCAGCTGGTCAGTGTCGGTCAGCGCACTATTTCTTACAAGGCAAACCGAATCGCTCAGCAGGGCGGCATTTGTCGCGGTTCCGTCAACCAGACATTCGTTACATCCAGAATAATTGCTACATTCGCCGGCGCGATTATCGAGTTGCAACCCTTTGTTGCGAAACAGCAACGCTAAATGTAATAGCAGTGTGCAACACTTGGCCAGGGTTAATAGGTGGGACAATCTCTACCACTTTGCCAGAGCATTTATCCATGCAGGCTTGAAGAGCAAGAATTCGCCCAGAATAGTCTTTGGGGGAAAGAGTAAGTACCTAGGCCATCATGCAACGCTTGAACGTTACATATCGAATTACGATTCTGCTAGCGTTGCTGTCTACAATGCCTGTTTTTCTATTAGGCTTGGACAAGCCCAATAAGGAAACGCTGGCAGAGTTGGTACGTCAACGGATAGAAGTTTGCGAACAAGTGGCTGTGAGCTGTTCATTACACTTGCGGCGACAAGACGTACTAGCCGCGCGTGGACAATTGCAGCAATTCGTCAAGAATTCCAAATATGCAGCCAGTGTTCGCCTAGAACGTTTTGATGGTTTGTTGATCCTTGAAATCGGCAGCCATGCGTCGAATTGGTCCTTGGAAAAAGACCATCCATCGACACTGGACAATGTTCGCGTACCGCTGCTCCGAGACGGACGCAAATGGGGGACGATGGAAGTCGCGTTTCGTAAAGAAATTGCTGCTTCACATGGTTGGTGGTTTGCAGCCAAACTGTTTCTCTTGACGGCGTTTCTCAATGCGCTGACCTTCTTTATGTTGCTCAAACGTAAACTTTCGGTACTCGATCCGGGCAGCGCGGTTCCCAAGCGTGTGCGCAATACTTTGGATACCATTGTCGGTGGTGTGGTAGTTTTGGACAACGTCAATCGCATTGTCTTGGCGAATGAGGCGTTTGCAAGCAGTTGCGGTAGTGAACCGTCTGAGCTACTTGGGCGTTCCTTAGATAGTTTTACTTGGCGAGTTTCCGGCGACGCACCTTTTCCTTGGATTGAAGCGGTTGCAACGCAGAAGAGGATCTCCAGCGCGACGGTTTACTTAAAGCTGGACGAAAACGATGAACTTTGTTTTGTCGTTAATGCCACGCCACTGTTTGACGCCAAAGAAAAACTAGCTGGCGCTATGGTTAGCTTTGAAGATGTGACTGTTTTAGAGACTCAGCGGCGTTCCTTGGTGCAGACGCTTGAGAATTTAGAGATCTCGAAAGAGCAAATCAAGCAGCAAAATGAGAAACTGATCACGTTAGCTTCGCGCGATGCATTAACTGGTGCTTTTAATCGCCGAGCCCTTTTTGAGAAACTGGATGAGTTCTGGAAACAGTCGATCGAAACGGGCCAGCCCTTGGTCTGCATCATGCTAGATGTCGACCACTTCAAGAAACTCAATGATAACCATGGGCACTCGATTGGCGACCAGGTCCTCAGGGAAGTCGCCCGCGTCGTGACCGATACCGTAGGTACCAGCGGTGTTGCTGGACGATATGGCGGTGAGGAATTCTGTGTCGTATTGCCCAACACACCCGTGGAGCAAGGATTCGATTTAGCGGAATCCATTCGACGCAATATTGCGACTGAATTGGCGACGCCCTACGCCGTCACGACCAGCGTGGGAGTTTCGACGTCCACCACAGGAGTCACTGGATTTCAGGGAATTCTCGATCAGGCCGACAAAGCACTCTATCGAGCCAAACACGGTGGGCGAAACAATGTTCGATTGTGGCATGCATCGATGGATATTGTTGAAGCTCCACAAAAGAAGGTCGAACGCAAACCGTTGCCCATGCTCAGCGAACATTCGGCAATCTCGTACCATGCAGTAACTTCATTACATGCCGCGCTAGCGTATCGCGATGCTGATACTGCCATCCATAGCCAACGCGTCGCTGAGATGAGTGTGTCGTTGGGACGAGGATTGATGAGCATCAGCGAGCTGTATGTTTTGGAAATTGCCGCACTGTTGCACGATATCGGCAAGATTGGTGTCCCCGATAGCGTACTGCTCAAGCCCACTCGGCTGACTGAAGAAGAGTGGAAAATCATGGAGGCTCACGCTCGCATCGGCGTCGAGATCATTGAAGCTTCGTTCGATTCACCTGAACTGGCTGATATCGTGCGCTGGCACCATTGCCGGTTTGATGGGGCAAGGCAATCATCGGAAATGCCTATGGGGCAAGAGATTCCGTTGGGAGCCAGAATTGTATGCATTTGCGATGCGTTTGACGCGATGGTATCCAATCGCGTTTACCGCCAGGGACGTTCTGCTGAGGAGGCTTTCGCAGAACTCAAGCGGTGTGCGGGTAGCCAATTCGATCCTGAATTAGTCGAACGCTTTGTGAGGCTGCAACTCGGTTGGCGACCAGACTCGTATTTTGGTGGCTCAGATACCGTCGACAAGTTGGCGATCACTATTGGTCAACTGACCGAGCGAATGATCCAATGTTTCGAACAGCGCCAGGGTCCTGCCCTGTGCGACGTCTTGGAACATCTTAGTCGAGTTGCAGGAGCAAACGATTTACCTGTTGTCGACCGATTAGCCAGAGAGATGGCGGAAACCGTTAAGCAAGAAAAGTCGGATGACTGGAAAGATCTCCTTCCGATATTACAATCATTGGTTGAACTCTGCTTGACTGTCCAGCGCGCTCATATTCGCGATGTGGGCTGGCGTCCCAAGCATTTGGAGATCAGCATTCAGCGAACATTTGACGTAAATGGTTTGTTGGCTGCGGAATAACACTCTCTGCTCACTGGATTAAAGCGTGCACTCAGTTCACGCCATCTTGCCATGTAAGTGTCTCGCATCACCGGGCATCAAATGATAACATTGGTTCGCGTCGTTCACCGCGTTGTCACTTTGTAATTGCTAGAGCGAACCAAATTCGATGTGGGGTGCTTGGAAGCGTTTATTGGACCTCCGCAGTCCGAGAAAAGATCGGCTCATTGCCCTAAGCCAGCCTGTATTGTCACGCTTTGTTGGACCATGGACTTCGTTGACCGACCAACAACGACAACAACTACAGAAGTGGGCAGGCAACTTTGTACCTCGTAAACACTGGGAAGGCTGTAAAGAACTAGTATTGACCGATGAAATGAAGCTGGCGATCGCTGGCCAAATTGGCTTGATGGTTCTTGGGTGGCAAGAACCATTCTATTTTGATCACGTCAAATCTATTCTGGTTTACCCCGACGCGTTCGTAGCTCCCCGTCAACTATCGCTGGGATCGGGTATACATCTTCAAACCGAGCAGGCGCTCCAAGGGCAAGCTTGGTATGGAGGACCTGTCATTGTGTCGTGGGCAGATGTCTTGGCACCAGCATCAAGTAAACCAAATAACTTGGTGATTCACGAATTTGCACATCAGCTCGACATGCTCAATGGAGAATCTGCTGACGGACTTCCACCTCTGCCAGACTGGAATCGGATCCGTCGATGGCACGAGGTCTTTGATCGCGCACAGGTGCAACTAAGTTCGGCGTGTCACGAACATGAATACACGGTACTCGATTGTTATGGAGCGTCGAGCCGGGCCGAATTGTTTGCAGTCAGTTGCGAAGCCTTCTTCACCGCTGGCAGTTTATTACGAGCCGAATATCCTGACCTTTATCACGAGTTGGTCGAGTTCTTCAAATTACACACACACGAGTGGTGACATCTGTCTGGCCATATTTTTCATCATGCAAGCACTTATCGCATTACTTCGCAGCTAATTCACATGACACATGGCCATCAACTTCAGTCACCTTTGTTGGTTCCTCCTGCATTCCGGTCTGGTCCACGGCAGCATGCGACCATTCGAATACGTGGGGCACGCACACATAATTTAAAAAATGTGGATATCGACTTGCCACACGAGCGGTTGATAGTGCTGACAGGCGTCAGTGGCAGTGGCAAGAGTTCGTTGGCGTTCGATACATTATTTGCTGAAGGGCAACGACAGTATATCGACAGTCTGTCGGTGTACGCGCGGCAGTTTGTCGATCAATTGCAGCGCCCGGACTTTGATTCCATTGAGGGTTTGCAACCGACATTGTGCATCGACCAGCGCGCTGGCCTGGCGAATCCGCGCAGTACCGTAGCGACAATATCTGAAATCTATGACTACTTGCGCTTGTTGATGGCTCGTGTCGGTACGCCTGAGTGTTTCGCGTGCGGCTCGACGATCTCACAACAATCCGCTGACCAAATTATTGCCGAGCTAGCCGAACTTCCGCTAGGCGCGCGTATCATCGTGATGGCTCCGATGGTTCGAGGTCGACGAGGGAATCATCGGCAAATACTCGACGAAATTCAGCGTTCTGGCTTGGTGCGCGCCAGGATCAATGGTCAGACCTATGATGTGGAGGACTTTCCGCAGTTAAATCCACGAAGCACGCATACTATCGAAGCGTTGGTGGATAAGATCGTGGTGCGCGAAGGGCATGTCAGCCGCTTGGCGGATTCGGTGAACCTCGCTCTCCGCTTGGCACAAGGATTGGTCTCGGCGAGCATTCAAATGCCGGATCGCGAAGACGCAAACAATCCAGCCGACTCATGGACTGAGCGGCTGTTCAGTACCCGCTATGCCTGCGCAGACTGTGGTGTCAGTTTTGAAGAAATCGAGCCTAGAACTTTCAGCTTTAATAGTCCCTATGGAGCCTGTTCAACATGCGATGGTACCGGCCGCATAAAGTCCGACGATTCTCAGCAGACTAGCCAAGACTTGGCGAGCGAGCAGGACTGCACAGTCTGCCGAGGTTCGAGACTGAGGCCCGAAGCGTTAGCGGTCAAGATCGGCGGCAAGAACGTCTTTCAAATTTGCTCGTTGAGCATCAGCGAATCGCAAACTTGGTTCTCTGAATTGGAATTTGTTGCCACTCGACAGGTGATTGCCAAGCCAATTATCGGTGGGATACTCAATCGCCTGAGTTTCCTCAACAAAGTAGGTGTTGGCTACCTCACACTCAGTCGTACCGCAGATTCGCTCAGCGGAGGCGAACTGCAACGCATTCGTTTGGCAACGTGTATCGGCAGTGGTTTAGTCGGAGTCTGTTATGTGCTAGACGAACCGTCGATCGGATTGCATCAGTCGGATAACGATCGGTTGATCGAGGCGTTACGGGAATTGCAGCAACAAGGCAATACCGTAGTGGTCGTTGAACATGACGAAGCCATGATGCGATCGGCCGATTGGTTGATAGACATCGGGCCTGGAGCTGGCGGACGGGGTGGAGAAATCGTTGCGCAAGGAAGTGCCGAGTTGGTTGCCTCTCACGCGACATCGCTTACAGCCATGTATTTGCGAGGCGATCGCCGAGTAGCACAAAAATCAGAGTGGTGTGCTTCGCAAGCAACCCAGTGGATCAAACTGGAAGGTGCGAAACTACACAATCTAAAAGGAGATATCCTCAAACTACCACTACAGTGTTTAGTTGGAATCTCTGGCGTTAGTGGTAGCGGAAAGAGCTCACTGGTCGTAGAAACACTGGCTCCCGCCATGGCCAAGTCGCTGGGAAACAAGTCGGCCAAGCCCGGTCCATACCAACGTTTATCTGGAGTCGAGCATGTCGACAAATTGGTGCAGGTCACTCAAGATCCCATCGGTCGATCGCCACGGAGCACACCTGCGACCTACTGTGGATTGTTTGATCTCATTCGCGAAGTATTTGCCAGTACGCGACAGGCCAAACAACGTGGATTCACGGCCAGTCGTTTCAGTTTTAACGCAGCCGGCGGACGGTGTGAGCAATGCCAGGGACAAGGCTTTGAAAAAATTGAGATGAATTTCCTGCCAGATTTGTTTGTCACGTGTTCGTCCTGCTCTGGAAAACGGTTTAATCGGCAAACGCTGCAGGTACGATATCGTGACCAGTCGATTGCCGATATTCTCGATATGTGTGTTGATGAAGCACTAGAGTTCTTCGAGAACTTCAGTCGGATCCAGCGCATGTTGGATTGCCTCAGCCGCGTTGGTCTTGGTTACTTACCACTTGGACAAAGCTCAACCACGCTCAGCGGAGGTGAAGCCCAGCGCATCAAGTTAGCAACCGAACTCGCAAGAATTCAAGCTGGACGCACTTTGTACTTGCTGGACGAACCGACCACCGGACTGCACTTTGAAGATGTGCGACGATTGTTGGATGTGCTCAGAGGTTTGGTGGCTGGGGGCAACTCCGTGGTCGTAATTGAACACAATCTTGATGTATTGGCAGCGTGCGATTGGTTGGTCGACTTAGGACCGTTGGGGGGCGAGGGAGGTGGCCGGATCGTAGCCGCTGGGCCACCCGCAGATATCGTCAAGTGCTCGACGAGCGTCACAGGCAAATATCTTGCACAAGTCAACTCATTGCAAAGCTGACTCCTGCCAGACTTCGCGTGGCATGTCCGTGAACCTTCCAAACTACGTAGTTGTCAACTGCATCGCAGTGAACGGCTCGGCTCGCAAATTCACGAGCTGTATTTTCGGCAGTTGGTGAGCAGCTTGAGGAAAGGCACCGTCTACAAAACCGCCATCCGCTAATTGGACAAGCGTGCCAGCAGGCGGGTCCGTTGATTTGAGCAGCACCAGTTCCTGGGCACCTACCAGTCGGCAAAGTAGAGCTGAAATAGAATCGGTCGTCGTGTCCCAACTCTCAGGGAGCTGGAGAGGCAGTTCATGTGCAAGTTCTTGCGCGTAGAATGCCGAGACATTCACTAACGTTATTGACTGCAAGCAGTGATTTCGATATGCCTGGTTTTCAACTGGAGCCCCGGTGAGCCGTAAGGCGCGTGCATTCAAGTACTTTAACCAATCCTCTCGGCTAGTAAGGCAGTTGGCTCGAGAAATTAGTTGACGCAAAATCGCGTAGGAAGTTTGCAGCAGTCTTACGCATTCCCAGTGCACAAAACTATCTTGAAGTGGATAAAGACGAGCAAGCTGACGCATGGCTTCCACGATTTCTCCGCCTCCGACAACGACCAAATTTTCGCTTGGCGGTTGCGTCTGCAGCCAGAGTTCCAGGCGTTCCGTCAAGTCAGCAAAGTCCAGTAAACTGCCTCCAATCTTCACAACTCGCGTGCCAAGGTTCGACATCGGGGTGATTCCAAGTTGCACCGTTAGTAGGACGAGCGAGCGATTTTTCCCGAAAAATCGACTGCCACATCTCCCATTACGGCGACTCGATTTGCTGTAAGCGAACGAATTGAATTTTTCTGCGACTGGCTTTCACTACCGTGATGCGAACATTGCCTACGTCAACGGTTGTTCCGACCGCTGGAATGGACCCTAATCGATGAATGACCAATCCACCGATCGTGTCGTAGTCATCGGATTGAGGCAACTCCCAACCGATCAACTTGACGATACTGCCAACTGGTGCTTTGCCTTCAGCTTCGACAGTATGAGTTGCCTCGTCATATTTGAGTTCGCTGTCTTCGTCTTCATCTAGTTCGTCAGCGATTTCACCGACGATTTCTTCGAGCGCGTCTTCGATAGTCACTACGCCAATTAGTTGCTGAAAGTCATCGACCACAATAGCAATATGATTTCGGTTGTGCAAAAAATCTCTGAGTAGTTCATCGACTGGTTTGGTGCCGGGAACCATCCACGGTTTGCGAAGTATCGATTCCAACTCGGGGTTGGTGCTGCCTGTCGGTTGTGCCAAGACTTCCAACAAGTCTTTGACGTATAAAATGCCGATGACATTGTCCAATGTCTCACGGTACACCGGCAGGCGAGTGCGACCAAAATCGGCAACCAACTTCAAGACTACTTCCCAGGGTTGCGAAATATCGATTGCGTCGACACGGGAGCGCGGGGTCATGATTTCAGCGACTTCGCCGTCGTCTAACTTCATTACTCCCGAGATCATCTCGGAAACTCCCTGAGCAAATACTCCTTCTCGCTGGCCCGCTGTAACTCGCGTACGAATTTCATCTTCCAACATCTCCTCTTCAAACGCTTCGTCGTCCGGTTGGTCGCTCAAGCGTTGGCCTAACCAGGTAAATGCCTCACCAAAACCGGAAATGGGGCGAGTCAAAATGGTGATCAACTTCCAGATCGGCCAGGAATGATAGACGAATACCGCAGAACCATAGCGCACAATAATACGCGGCAACCAGAACCCGGCTAAAACGGCTAAGACTAACCAACTGGCGATCCAACCCAATATCGTCCAAAGTTGTGCCTGCGACGAAATATTCGCGCCGGAAAACTGTATGGCTCCTAGACCACAGAATCGAACCCCGGCGGCGATCGAACCTACGACGAGGGCAATCAAGAACAAATAGTTGGCTGCCGCGATACTAGGCTGTTGCCAGTCGAGTATTTCGCCAAATCGCTTGTGATTGCGTTTTAAGCGGCAATAAGCTTCTAACGAACGACCACTGAAATACTCCAGAGCGTGCATACCTATGCCGCCCCATAAGGTAAGAAACCACGAGCAGAGGATTATCGTATTCAGCCACCAAATACTCATCGAGACTCCTACGATCGAACGACCTAGCGGAATGTATGGAAAACGATTTCATCCGCTGAAACGTGGTTATCGGCTGGCTACACAATCGAAAAATGCCAGAGTCATCGGCACTTCTAATACCAGTTTATCGATATCCGTACTTGGACATGTACGCTTCGCAGCGAGTACGAATTTTTTCTTCGATTTCTTGGGTTAACTCAAACTTGTTCGGCCTATAGTCCGCTGTGCTCGCCAAGTAGTTTGAGATAGCGTCCCGAGCATGCTGAAAATCCCCGAGCTGCAATTGACCGTAAATCTTTTGCAATTGTTCGATCGGCTGAGCGACTAAGTCCTCATACCGAATTTCCACGAATCGATCGGGATTGACCAAACTTCGTTCGAGCTCAAATCGATCGTACATGAGCTGAAAGACGTCCAATATGCGATCAATGGATATGGGTTCTCGTCGTATTTGCAATGAAATCGCGTCTGTCACTCGAGTCCAGGTGCGCACGGTGGAGGGAATTGATTGCAAGGGGTTGCGCACTATGTGCACGAATCGAGCTTCCGGAAATATCTCCAACAGAGTACTGATTCGGGCTGTGTGTGTCGGGGATTTAAGCACAACTCGCTTGGGATTGTGCAAATACAGTTGCTTGACAAACCTTTCAAACTGCGACTTCCAATGCGCTCGTTCGGCAGTGCTCAATCCCTGCAATGTCAAATATGCGTCAAAGCGTTGGTGGCGATTGGGAAACGCCCATTCTAAATAGGGTGACCCCAATCCCAAATTGACCAACGCAAATTCATCTTCCTGTGGCCGATCGACCCCAATCGCCATATCGTCCATTGGTCGTTTGCTGGGCATCAGCCAATTTAGTTTTGAGCTCAACCACCGGTCGCTCCACAGGAAATGTTGAGGAGTCATACATTGGTAGGTCGTTGGGAAATTAAATCGATCGTCTTTGACCAGCAATTCATGGAGCAAAGTGGTACCAGTCCGCCAGTGTCCCAGCACAAACAAAGGTGGCGGATCAACGATTGTGTTGAGAATCCGACGACCAAAACGTCGCTCGCTGATATAGGCCATGCAGCTATTGGAAAAGCTGAATAGGGTAATTGCTAGGGCCATTGGGACGCGCGTTGGCGAGACAGAGAATCGATTGGTTGCCAAAAATCGAAACCAAATACCAGCCGTCATTCCGTGCCAGTTGCGAGGAGACCTGCGGGGATAGTTTACGCGTTTTTCCAATGCCATAGACATCTTCAACAAGTTATCGCTTGCTCGGGCCGCGAGCTGTAATAAGGAGATCCTGAAGCACTAATGGTACACCTTCTGTCACCAACATCAGAGGATGTGCCCAATCGACGACAATTGCAAAGTCGCTAGAACGAGTATCTGCGAGGCTAAAACTTAGTGAGCTTCACCCTCTTACTCAAGCTAAGTGAAAGCTCTAGGTTTTCTTAGCAAAATCCATCGAAGTTAATTGAATCAGGCGCGTGGCACGCGTCAAGTGCCCGCTGAGCATTAGGGCGTACACTTCGGTTGATATACAACAAAAGTAGGCAAAACTGCCAATCCTGCAAGAACTTGGCGAACTGTGTAAAACCTACCGATCGCTCGCTGAACGTTAAGCCGCGTTTAGTGAGAAGTGAGCGTTTTTTTGTCAAATCGGGTTGCTTGAGCCAATCGTAGTAGCCACAATCTCAATCGAAGTCAATATTTTAGAATGGAATAGTCCAGCCCCAGGATAGCTTAGCTCTCGCTGTTTCACACCATGAACTACCCTGTCTCCACCAATTCGATGACTGAACAAGCATCGAACGACGATGCCCATGCGGTGGTGACGTTCGATACGGTGCAACGCGGAAGTCAAGTTTTCGACAGGTCCTGGCGCATGGAAATGTTGCGTCAGCATGGTGACTTCACGCTGGCTTACTCAACTGCGGTTCAACCATCACTTAGCTATTTCGCCACACCCGCTGGATACATCGCATACGTGCGCAAGTGGTTGTACATACATGTGCTGGGCGATCCGGTAGCGTCCGATGACGACATGCCGGGCTTGGTCGATGAGTTTCTCGAAGCCTATCCCAACGCTGGTTTTTATCAAATCTCCCGTCGCACAGCTAAACTTCTGCAGGAGCGTCGGTTTTACATCAACGAAATGGGGGTCGATACAGTTCTGAATCTGCCAGCTTACACTTTTCAAGGCAAGTCCAAAGAGTACCTACGTTATGCAGGTAACTGGTTGCAACGTCGTGGATATCGGATTGAGGAAGCGGATATTCGCAATGTGCCGAAGAGTGAATTGTCACGGCTGGATGACCGCTGGAAACAGTCAAAAACCGTCAAGTCGGAAGTCCGATTTCTGAATCGCCCATTGGTTTTGGATTACGAACCAGACGTACGTCGTTTTTTCTTGTTTGACGACAAAGCAAAGCCACTTGCCTTCATTTTTTTCGACCCACTATACAAGGGCGGCAAGGTTGTCGGTTACACAACCGCATTTAAACGTCGCGATACGCAACATGCCAACGGCTATGCGGAACCAGGGCTGATGCGCGAGGCAATCCAGACGTTTCAGAGCGAAGGGCGTACAACTCTAAGGCTAGGTTTGTCTCCCATGGCTCACATTGAAAACCTTGAATTTCGCAAGAACTGGTTCTTGCATCATAGCTTTCGTTACGCATTCAATGCGTGGTGGGTCAATCGATTTTTCTATAACCTTCGTGGACACGCGACCTTCAAGCAACGGTTTTGCGGGCAAGAAGAAAAAGCCTATTTCGCATCACGGTCGCTTTCAAATGACTTAAGAATTGCTGGCATGCTGCGGTTTGCTGGCATCATCTAGTCACTCAGAAAACTCGACTGTCACAGAACCCGCATGTCGGGACCGGTGCTCGCACGCCATTTAGCCAACGTGGACTCGCACAATTCAATACGGCCTATCGCTAGGCATTTTCCAGTTGCAATGTCCGCATCGAACCAAGTCGCGTTCAGCCGCACATCTCCGGTTGATACCTGAAAAGGAATCGGTAACGACGTTAAAGTAGCCTCAAGTACCGCGTCGGTCTTACGTCCCAGAATTCCGTCAAATGGTCCTGTCATCCCGGCATCGCATTGAAATCCCGTGCCGCCGGCCAGTATCTGTTCATCGGCTGTCGCGACGTGTGTATGGGTGCCGATGACTGCAGTCACGCGGCCATCCAAGAACCGTCCCATGAGTTGTTTGTCGCTGGTCGCTTCGGCATGAAAATCGATCATGCGAATTCGTACGCCTACATCGATATCAAGCAGAGCCTGATCGGCAGCTCGAAACGGACAATCGATCGGCTTCATGAATACACGTCCCAACAAACTGCAAACGGCTACCGGTACACCTCCCCGTGCGGTGACCACTGTCCAGCCCCTGCCGGGTGCCGCAGACGGGAGGTTTAACGGACGCACAATATTCTGCTGAGTCGTCAACACATCAATGATCTCTCTTTTTTTATAGAGATGATCGCCGAGGGTGATGACGTCGACTCCGGCTTCGATCAGTCGCTGATAATCCTTGCAGCGAATCCCCGAGCCATCAGCGACATTTTCTGCATTGACGATGATCGTATCAATATGCAGTACCTTGCGCAGATAGCCTACCGAATCGCAAACCATGCGCCGGCCCGGCTTGCCCACAACATCGCCCACCAACGCCAACCGAATACTGCTCGCGCTAGGAGGTTGACACGCGATAGATTGATTCACCGCGCGACCTCGGTAAAGCGAGATTCGCGAACTACCGTTACGCGTATTTCTCCGGGATAGGTCAATTGCTGTTCGAAGGCTTGGGCGATGTCGCGACAGATTTTTGCTGCTTTAGCATCATCGGTGTCCTTGGCACTTGCGATCACTCTCAGCTCTCGTCCAGCTTGAATCGCAAACGCCTGCTCGACGCCCTGGAATCCTCTAGCGATTGTCTCCAGTTCTTCCATGCGCTTGATATAGCGTTCCAATGATTCACGTCGGGCACCGGGCCGCGAAGCACTACATGCGTCAGCGGTCGCAACCAAGACCGTGTACGGATACTCAGTCGTGATTTGATCATGGTGTCCTAAGGCCGCGTGTACCACAGTTTCATTTTCCCCGTGTCGTTTTAGCAAATCAGCGCCGATTTTGGGATGTCCACCTTCCAGTTCGTGATCAGCCGCTTTGCCTATATCGTGCAACAGCCCACAGCGTCTGCCTAAATCGGCCTTCAAGCCAATCATTTCCGCCATCATGCCAGACAAAAACGCAACTTCTACACTGTGCCGCAAAACGTTTTGGCTAAAACTCGTTCTGAAATGCAGCCGTCCGAGCATATAAATAATACGTTCATGCAAGCCACCAATATCGACTTCGTCAGCCGCCTCTTGCCCCTTGCGCCGAATGAATTGCTCAATCTCCTTTTCTGTTTCAGCGACCAATTCCTCTATGCGAGAGGGGTGAATCCTTCCGTCGGCAATCAACTTGTCGAGTGATTGCCGAGCGACTTCGCGACGAACGGGATCAAATCCACTGACGATCACCACACCAGGTGTATCGTCGATAATAACATCCACGCCAGTGGCTTTTTCGAAAGCGCGAATATTGCGTCCCTCGCGTCCAATGATTCGCCCCTTCATTTCGTCGTTGGGGATATCGACGGTGCTGGTGGTACTATCGGCTGTGTGAGCGGCCGCATACCGCTGCATGGCTGTTAATAAGATCTCTTGGGATTTCTGGTCAGCCAATTCTGCGATGCGTCGTTCGTGTTTGAGCAGTTTGCTGCCGACCTCACTCTCCAATTCTTGCTCTAACAACTTCATCAGCCTGGAAGTGGCTTCCTCCTTGGATAAACCAGCCAAACGTTGCAATTGCTGTGTCTGTTCTTGTAACTTACGCTGGATATCCTCGGAACGGCGATTGACGTCCTGGACTTTTTCAGCCAACCGTCGTTGGTTGGCTTCGACCATTTTTTCCTGTTTGCGCACTCCTTCAGCCGATTGATGCAAAGTTTCCTCGCGACGATCGAGCGCTATTTCACGAGTGCGTAATTGTTCGCGCTCACGAGCCAGTTCTTTATCATTCTGTAATTTTGTTTGGATCGCATTTTCTTTGGCCTCCAGTTCTGCAGCACGCACTACATTGGCTGCTTCGCCCTTTGCTTGCTCGACAATCCCTTGAGCTTGAGTGCGCGCATCGCGTCCGCGCAGCATGTCAAGCACTTTGATTACCACTGCCCCCGCAACGATGCCGACAACTGCCGTAACCACAGCCCAAGTCGACGAGTTTACCTGCGCGAGAACAAGAGAATCACCCAACAGAAAAAAATCGGTGATTATAAAATAATCCGTCCAACCTCGCGCCAGCCAAGATCCATCCAGTACTGCGAATCCATTTGCTTCGATACCTGCCACGATAGCAACCTCTCTTTATAGTTACTAACGCGAATAGGTCCAGTCAACCAAGCTTCTCGTCTAGGTGCCTCAGCTAGACCACCTGCGCCGACTGGCGGACCGCAGGTAAAATCGACTATTTCTGGCCAGCCGCCAAAAACAACCTCACGACTTGCGACGCACTGCGGCGGCAAGCAGAAGTCGCCAAAGTTGGCGGATTGGGAGGTTGACCTTTGCCAACCGACCACCATCTGAGGCGCGGCATTACCCAGCGCCAACATGGCAGCGGTGGAAACCAACCACCAGACCAGAATTAGCAATCCAAATGACATGCTGAAACACAATCAGGACAGGAAAGTTGCAATGGTAGGAACACACCTTGGTTGACTGGATCGATCGCGTCACAAAGTTTTTACGATTCGGACCATGTCCAAGCCGGCCACAATATTGAAAATTGTCACCGGCACCATTCACAGGGCCTTAATTTACCACTTCGCATTTCCACTGCAACAACGCTTTGAAGTTGTTCTGTTCAAATTGGTCCACTCTCTATGCATGCAACATTGCCTCCTGGTCCACTGGGAACCTGGATTCCTACACTAAAAATTATTCGAAATCCTCGCCAAGCATTTTGCACTTGGGTCCAAAAATATGGTGATCCATTTATCGTACGGGCGCTGAATGGCCCAATCGTTGTAACCGGGCGCAGCGACTTAATTAAACAAGTCTTTGCAGAAGACAGTCAAACGTTTGTTCCCTTCGCTGTGGACACATTGCTGCCAT
>CAZVBC010000054.1:0-25879 GCA_964625155.1 uncultured Pirellulaceae bacterium | reverse complement strand
GTCGATCGAGAATACCAATACATCTCCCGCACGAAAGTTGGCAAATTCCAATATCAATCGAGTTGAAGCGTCTGAGACAATTGCGTTCACCGTGGCATTGGGGTCTGCGGCAGTCATGCGTTCAAGATGAAACGCAAAGGCGTGGTCGGCACCGAGCCCAGTTTCGTCGGTGTCAAAGAACAGATCGCTTAAGCCAAATCCTGGAGTGTTGAGGTCACCGTCAATGATCAACCGATTCAGTTGAGTGCCTGGAGCTCCGCCCTTGAATGTGACTACAAATCGATCGCCATGTTGGTCACTGCCAATATCTTCTTCGATGTAGACGCCACCAACCCAGATCGGGTCAGCCGTCATTGCCAACCGAGGCTCCATGGTTTCAACAGTCACACTGCGATGACGATTGTGCAGAGCCCGCTTTGTTGTTCGGTCACGTTTACTGTTTTTCAACCAACGCGCGATTCGCTTTAGTTGATGTTTCAGCGACAATTCGCACCTCCGTGCTGCAAAACTGCAAAGCCATCAAAACGCTTTGCATAAATCTCTTCCTTGGGGACACTACTGAATGTCCAGATCTTTATCTTTTTTAAGTGGTGCAAGTCCTACGGGCCTAATTGCTCCACTTGGGGCACCCAGCAATGTCGGCAGGTCCCAAATCCTCAGCGTGGTATCAAATGCCCCGGATACCAGTTGGTCACCGCAGGTAGTCATCACGGTGACAGATCCCGAATGGCCCTTCAATTTACCTATCTCTGCATCTGCCAACAAATCGTAAACACGAATCAAGTTGTCCGACCCGGCAGCGGCAACTAAATGGTCGTTGATTAAACACATGGACAGCAACTTGACACCATGAAATTCTCTCGCGATGACTTGCCGACTTTCATAGATATCGAACTTCAGTAATTTTCGGTCTTCACCGACACTAGTGACAGTTCGCTCGTCGGTCGAGAAAGCCGCCGTATGAATGCGTCCTGAGTGGCCGGGATATTTGCAAATCAGCTCCCCTGCCGCCAGATCCCATACACGAATTTCACCATTGCGCCCGCCACTAAATAACTTTGTGCCCGAGGGACTAAAGATAACGCACCTTTGATCGCCACCAGGACAAGTAAATTGATACTTCCAGTGATTTGCGGCTAAATCCCAAACGCCAACGATTTCACCGAATCCTGCTACTGCGAGCAGACGCTGTTTTGTAGATACGGAAATTGAGCGCACCGCAAAATCCAGTCGCACAATTTCGCGCCCTGTTTGCTGTTCAACATAGCTCCAACGTATAACGCGCCCGTCGTCCCCCCCGGAGTAGAGCTCGCGCTTGTCACGTGAAAATGCAAGTGTTTGAATCCAGTCTGTGTGAGCGGCTAGAGTGCGCAAGACCTTGTTTTGACCAGCATCGATTAAGCGAATTGCATGATCGTCACCGGCTGCTGCGATTAACATTCGAGAACGACCATTCGCTGAGCCAACTCCCTCAAGGTCGTCCCATTCTGTGACGGCAATGGCCGAAACCACAGGCGAAGACTTGGACACATGCAGCGGCTCAAGCTGAATCTCAAGCGACCGGAGAGTAGATTCCTGCGCAGGTAAGCTGCAGCAGGTGGCACTCATGCACACGACAACTCTGCAGATCCATATTCGCAGTACGCTTTTCACCCCAACTCCCATGATCCCAGCCATCCTGTTGTGACAACCATTGACTTTATCAATTGCCAAATGTGCGCTTACGGCTCGATATCGGCTGAATGCAGCCGCCTTTTTCAAATAACCCCCGGTTCAATTGCAAGCACGCCGCTGTTGCACCAAATTGAATCGGTATCCATGCTCGCAAAACCGAAAATCGGATTTTTACGTTTGCAATAAAATAAGAATGCCATCAATTTGCAGGCAGCGATACTTCTCTTATTCGATATCGGCTGTAACCGTCCGCAAAACCAACGTCATCAAATAAAGTCTGATAGAAGTTGCTGAATTCCGACCTCATTAAAAGGAAATTGCTTGCAAGAGCCGTCTGGAACTCTAACCGCTTGCTAACTTAACTGACTTGAAGATAAGTAAATTAGTCTCCAGCTTCGGGCGGGCTTTTACTCTGGACTGTTAAAAGTCTAATATTGACGTGAGTTTTGGACGCGCAGTTTTCGTTCCGCATGATTCGTTCCCGATAGGAACAAAATGTCAGTAGCATGCAATGGTAAAAGTCACCCAACTTCCCGTTAGGGACAAATCTTGATTGCACGTATGATGCCAACGCGAACATCATGTCCATTACGGGACGATAACGCATCCTACAGGAATGTCCTATTGACCAACATTCAGTCCCTATCGGGACGCTTTGCGCCGCGACCGCGCGTGGAATAAACTTGCGCCAGCATTCCCCTGCAATACCTAATTTTTATCCGCAACCTCAAAGAAGATGCTTTATTTCTGTACTTCTGCAATCGAAATGGAACGAGTCGGTGCCCAGCACCCAAGCATCTAAGCGTTCATCAGTAAGTGGTTGCGTGCCTGCCCCTCGGATCGTGGAGAAACTCGGGGCAAAGGCAAGTAAACTCTAAATCGACCTCAAAAAACCATCCACATTGTTGGGGTATACAGCCTCGCGCAGACGTATGAGGCGATATCCGTGATGTATTTAGCTGTTGGCTTTTTGTCAGCACGTTCATCATCACGTTTTGACTTTTCATCATTTCCTGCCTCTCTCACAAAGCTCCGACAAAGAGTAGAATCGAGATGCTAAAGCGGGACCGGCTGTACCGAGTGTGCGGGTTATACTGAAAACATGTTGTGGGATAGAAAAATAACTTGCATACTTCGGTTTGGATCAATCATGATGTTTGAGCAACCAGAGAGGGCTGATTAATGTCATGGAAGGTGGCGTAGCACCAGTCTACGTAAATGCGAATCGCCATGACTATGGAATGAATTAGTCGCCAAGGATCACGGCTGGGAATTGACGCAGTAAACGCGTTTGAGGGAGTTCTTAGCATGTAGTCTGAACTTGGCATCACAGCGAGCGGTCGTCACAACTTTTGATTATCAACATGGAATTTGATCCTCCCTAGTGCATGGAAGTGTTCAGAGGCCACAAGGCACTTTGAACGGAGTTCGCCCGGACAAAACTCTATATGCTTAATTGGCTTTTTCATCCCAAGTCTTCTCGTTGGACCAAGTCGACCCGTTGGACACCATTGTTGCTCAGCCAACGGCAATTTCAGCGGGTGCTGGAAAAGGAACGTATTCGCGCTGATCGTACCGAAGGGGAATTCGGATTCGTCATTTTAAGATTCACCGATTTTTCTGATTTACGTAGTCGCTCGATCAAGCTAGCAAAGGTGTTGCATCGTCGGTTACGCGTAACGGATGAGAAAGGTCATCTGGGAGTAGGACGCATCGGAGTTGTTTTGCCATGCACCAATCCCGCTGGAACCGAACTGGTGCTGGAAAATATTTTATCCCACGCTCGATCGGCAGGATTGGCAATTGAAGGGGAGTGGTTTGTCTACCCGGACAACGACCAGCGCAATCCGGACCAAAGCAGCGAATTCGAGGAAGATACTGGTGATACAGGGATGTTGCAGCCAATTCAAACTGAAGTTGCGCAAACAGAATCCAGAGCTTCCAAGGTCGTGCCACTGGCTTTTTTTGCAAGGCCGTTTCCAGCTTGGAAACGCGCACTGGATATCGTCGGTGCCAGCGTAGGTTTAATGATCAGCAGTCCAATTATCCTCATCGCCGCAGTAGCCATACGCTTGACCAGTCCAGGGCCTGCCTTCTTTCGGCAGCAGCGTGCTGGATTCTTGGGCAAGCCGTTCATTATGTTTAAACTGCGCACCATGGTAGAAAATGCTGAGGCGCTAAAAGCTGGTTTAGTTGAGGACAACGAACGGGACGGACCTGCATTCAAAATGCGTCGCGACCCTCGCATTACCCCTGTGGGTAAAATATTGCGAGATACTGGCATGGATGAACTGCCGCAACTGTTGAACGTATTGAGAGGTGAAATGTCGTTGGTTGGTCCTCGGCCATTACCGGTTTGCGAGGACGAACAGTGCCGCCCATGGCATCGACGCAGACTGGATACTAAACCAGGCCTGACTTGTTTTTGGCAACTTGCCAAATCTCGAGAGATTCCGTTTGTCGAATGGATGCGATTGGATTTAAGGTATTCTCGACGTCGTAGCCTGTGGCTGGACCTGCACCTGATTTCGCGCACGTTTACGGCAGTGATTTTGGGACGTGTGGGGCACTAAATTAACTTGCGCTCCGGACCAACGAGGAATGGCAAATGATCGATCATGGCAAAAAGAATTTGCTAGGTATCGGAATAAATGCAGTTGACTACGACGCAGCAGTGGCAAGTATCATTCAAGCTGCACATTCCGGTCGCCCTTATGGTGTGAGCGCGTTGGCGGTACATGGGATCATGACTGGGGTCATGGATCGTCAACATTGTTATCGACTCAATCAATTAGATATGATCGTACCTGACGGCCAACCTGTGCGCTGGGCCTTGAACTGGCTTTATCGTTTGGGACTACAAGATCGAGTTTATGGTCCCAATTTGACGTTACGAGTATGTGAAGCGGCTGCGCGCGATGGTCTGCCGATCTTCTTATTTGGCAGCGACGGCGCCACTCTATCGCGTCTCGAAAAACAGCTTAAAGAACGCTTCCCAAATTTGCAAATCGCTGGAAGTCAAGCTTCACTGTTTCGTTGCCTGTCCGCCACCGAAAAAGAGGAATTGGTAAATCGCATTCGTGCCAGCGGTGCAAGGATTACGCTTGTGGGGATTGGCTGCCCTCGGCAAGAAGTTTGGGCCTACGAGTTTCGAGAAGCGTTAGCGATGCCGATCATGGCCGTCGGAGCTGCATTTGCGTTCCATTCGGGGCAGTTAGCTCAAGCTCCAGAGTGGATGCAAAAGCGTGGATTAGAGTGGGCTTTTCGACTATATCGCGAGCCCAAGAGACTATGGAAACGGTATGCCGTCACCAACCCAGCTTACGTTAGTTTGCTCGCTCTTCAATTGTGTGGCTTAGTTACACTTACGCCGGATCGAGGCCAGCAGCCAACGTCGGAAATCTCTTACGGGTAATCTACAAATCCGTTATTCTCGGTCACTCAGGCTGGCACCGCTGCGAGCTCGTCGTTTGTCGACCAGTTTTGGGCTGGTCAGTTGTTGGTGCGAGATATGTGAGACCTCGATCTGAGATTCGAGTGTGTTTCGCAATTGATCGATAGCCGCTCGACGGACCATTTGCACTGCTCCTAAGGGTAGGCTCGATGCCGGCGAAGCTTCCAGTTGGTCAGCCAGGCGATGAGCCCAACGAGTGAGTTTGTCGATCAAGTTATCGTCGATCCGCCGCGCGCGCGTCTGGCTGCGAGCCGCAACGAGTCGCTTGTCACTCCGTAACGCCCAGAGTTTTCGTAAGTCCTCGGGTGCAAAACGCCCCCCGTCGACATTGGTAAAGATCATCTCACCTTGGGCTGCTTCCATACCCAGTCGCGTGGCATCGTCCGGGAGAATATTCGCTTTAAGCCGACGATAACGCAATTGCGGGTAACGGCACCGTAGCTCCTCAAGTTCTTCGATGGTCGAGTCGTGCGAGTTGATGTCCACGACAATGATTTCGAAAAACTCTGTTAGATCCGACAATTGCTCGAGCAATTCCTCGACCTCGCCTCTCAGCCAAGTTTGCGCATTTTGGACGGCTAATACTACGCTGATCGACTCGTTGGTCACGGTGAAGATTCCTGAAGTTGGACGAGACGCCTAGCCATGATTGCAGTGGCACCCGACGACTTTGCTCGGGCGGATCTTGGTTAGTTTCCAGAGGGAGCACACGGCATGGAAGGGAAAGCATTGTTCAAGTTGTCATCGGCTGGTCGATCCTGGCTCAGTAATTTGAGTGGAAAATTTGGGGAAATAGGAATCGTGCGGGCGAAGCACTTACGATTTGAAAAAAAGGAATTATCGTAACATTCCTAACTTGCCTGAGGGATGAAACCTACTATCGTTAGGCCATTAAGATCTTTCGCCTAGCAATTATGGTGAGCCAAAGATCCGGCTTCTTTTTATGAGTTCAAGGGTGCGCCCCAGAGAATTCCCGATGGGGAAAGAATGCACCCAGAGGAGGAAGAATCTTGCAATTTCAGTTACCTGATTTTACCAAGCATGGTGGATTGTTGCCTGCGATCGCCCAGGATGCGAACTCAGGAGCCGTATTGATGTTAGCTTGGATGAACGAAGAGGCACTCTCCGAAACATTGGCAACCGGGCGCGCGGTTTATTACAGTCGAAGCCGCGGTCGATTATGGCGCAAAGGGGAAGAAAGCGGGCACTTTCAAAAACTGGTCGACCTTCGCATTGACTGTGATGCTGATGCAATTTTATTAGTCGTTGAACAAACCGGTGCCGCTTGCCACGAAGGTTATGCAACTTGTTTTTTTCGCTCGCTAGCCCCCGATGGCCAAACGAAAATCATCCTCGATCGCTTAATCGACCCCTCAAAAGTCTATAAATCCCCCCATGCTTAGGCTACAAACGCTCAAAAAAGCTCGCCGAGCTGAGTTACCGAGGCAACACAAAATCATCGCGAAATAGTTGCCACGAGGGTTGGCCAGTCCCTACAATGACAGAATTCCTTTTTTGTTCAAATTTTGTTTGGTGTGAATGCTGATGGGTCCGACTCCACTTGTAACATATGACGCTGCAACGGTTGTCAGCGACGAAGAGCTCATGCGGAGGTTTCATGAGTTCGGTGAGCGTTGTAGCTTTGAAGCATTGCTTAAACGCTACGAATTTGAAATCTACAATTATCTGCGCCGATATTTGGGTGACGATACTCTCGCAGAAGATGCATTTCAGACAACCTTCTTGCGAGTGTTTCAGAAATCTGAACAGTTTGATGCGTCGCGCCGTTTTCGACCTTGGTTGTATGGCATCGCCACACATCAGGCAATCGACCTCAAGCGACGTTCTAAGCGACAAGAGCATCAGAGCTTAGATTCCAAGTTGGTGCAACATGATGTATGCGAAAGTACACACGCTTCGGCAGTCGCCGATTACCGCCAATCAACTGAAGATCCATTGGTGGCAGCGGAGTTTTCAGAGTTCGTACAATCGGCGTTGGAAGAACTAGGTGAGCCAGGTCGCAGCGCAGTCGAACTGGTCCACCTGCAAGGTTTACCTTACCGCGATGCCGCAGAAATACTGCGAGTTCCGGTTGGCACGGTGAAAAGTCGCGTTCACACTGCCTTGAGAAAACTCGCGGACATTTGGCAGCGTATGAACTACGAGAGATTTGTCTGAAGGCTAGCGATCGCCAAGCACAACCTTTGAAATAACCTGTTATGCAAATTCGTCAGGAAGAACTTATTGCTTATCTTTTGGGAGACGCAGGACCCGCATTGCGTCTGACGATCGAGGCAGCGCTGACTGCGGATGTTCAGTTGCGTAACCGTTTGCGCCAATTGAAAATTCTGTTGGGTGATTTGGAGCGACAGCGGACATTGCACGAGCCTCCCAGCGGCCTGTTCGAAAGAACTATGGCGTCGATTGATCAGGCAACTGATAAGCAACCCGTTGATGAGCATGCCAGTGATAAGCAGGCCAGTAAACCAGATTCTCGCCAGGTCCCACAACCGGCGGAAACACCATCGGTTCGTCTATCCTGTTCGCTGGCCAGCGTCCAACCTTCGCGTAGAAGTCTATGGGATTCGGCAGGTTTGAGTTTGTCAATCGCCATTCTGGCATGCCTCTTCCTGCCGACGATCCTTCGCGCACGGTTCGAGTCGCGTAGGATTCAATGCTCTGACAACCTGCGCTATCTCGGAGAGGGCTTGATCTCGCTCGCGAATTTATCGATTGATCAACGTTTTCCTGCGGTACCTGTGGAAGGGCCTACAGCTTTTTCCGGGATTTACGCTGTCTATCTCAATCAAGCTAATTTGCTTGATAACGGTTCGCGTTTGTTGTGTGCGGGGGTTCCACGCACAATTGAAAATCAAGGGACCACGGTCGAGTTGCCAAGCATCGCTGAATTGCAGGATGCGCTCTTGTGCGATCGTAATTCGTTTGAGAAGTGGCGTCGTTTGGCTGGCGGTGATTACGCTTACAATCTCGGTGTGATTGAATCCGATCAGGTTGTTTCGCCTAAAAGCAAAGGCCGCGCACACTTCGCCATCTTGGGAGACTGTCCCACCGTGCAAGGAAATCGAGATGAATTCAATTCGCATGGTCGCGGTGCTCTCAATATCTTGTTCGAAGACGGACACGTTGCTTTCCTCGCCGTATCTGCTTGGCAGGACGGTGGTCTGGATCATCCATTCCGAAATCAAGATGGGCTTCACGATGTAGGAATGCATATCAATGACGCATCGTTAGCACCAAGTCACTTTGCGCCTCTGGCAATCCGTCAGGCTCTTGAAACCAACTGAAGTGGATTCGGTGATTAACTTCCAGCGCACCACCATTGCCTGTTAACTCGAGATCGCCAACATAGAAGGTCTTCGTGTCACAGCTCAATGGTACGCTGTAAATCGTGGCAGAATAATTGCCTCGCCGATGGTGCGGCGTTTTACTCTTTATTGCGTTTCCAATGGACTACTGGCCAAGCTCTTCAATCGCAAGCGCATGGCGACGAACCGCGATGCTAAGTTGGTATAAAAATTCATCAATTCTTCACAATTCCGCTGGTGTGTATCTAATGCAAGCACGATCACCGTGCCACAATCGACGCCTCGCTGGGAATTGGGATTCTGATAAAATCAGTCACTCTTCCATTTGATCTTTGTGACTGAGTTTGTGATTGGCTGGCGGACACAAATGTCCCTCGGATCCAAGTCTCAATCGTTTCCACCGGATTGCAATGAGGCACGTATGTTCTCGATCCAAAGCTTCTTTAGCCAGGACACCAAGTTCTTTGATTTGCTCGAAGCCAGTGCAGGTGAAACGCAGGAACTGACTCGCCTTCTCGTCGAATTGCTGAAAGACCGTACGCATTCGAGGCCGTTGGATCAATTTGCACTCGCGCGGGGCAAGGACAAGAGTATTACCGACCAGATCAGCCACGAACTGGTAAATACGTTTGTTACGGGACTGGAGCGAGAAGATATCGAGATGCTCTCATACGCGTTGTACAGGATTTGTAAGACGATTGAGAAATTTGCTGAGCGATTTAACCTGGCCCCTCAACGCTTGATCAATGTGGATTTTTCTCAGCAAACGGAATTGATGGTTAGGGCGACCAGTACCTTGGTAGAAATGGTCGGATCACTGCGGCGAAACCCGACATTAGAAGAGGTAAAGAGCATGAATGATCGCATGCAAGCTATCGAGACGGCGGCTGACGACGTAGTACTGGCTCTGTTGGGTGAAGTGTATGGCGGGAAGTTTGAGCCAATACAGGCGATGATGGTGCGCGATTTGTATGACTTGCTTGAAAAAATGATCGATCGTTGCCGAGACGCAGCAAATGCCATCTCGCATATTGTACTGAAGAACTCGTAGAACCGGCGAATTCCTGAAATGCCGCGTTTAGTAGGCTATTAGTGAAGCTTTCGTGTGTGGAGTGGCTTCATTGGATTGGTGAGCCGAAACCGGGCAAGCAAATATTAAAGAGGCTTTATGACGCTGATATTGATTGTGGTGGTCGTGGCGCTCGTGTTCGAATATATCAACGGGTTCCATGATACTGCCAACTCGATTGCCACAGTGGTCTCCACCAAAGTATTGGCGCCGCGGCAAGCCGTAATGATGGCGGCCGCCATGAATTTAATCGGTGCGATGTGGGGAACGGCAGTTGCCAAGACTGTTTCGTCAGGATTGGTCGATACAAAAATTGTGACACAAGAAGTACTCGTCTGTGCGCTGCTCGGTGCCATACTATGGAATCTCGTCACGTGGTATTGGGGGCTCCCCAGCAGTTCCAGCCATGCTTTGTTTGGCGGGCTCGTGGGAGCATCGGTGGCTGCCGCCGGTAGCTGGGATGTTGTCATATGGTCCATACCCGATCCTGACCATTGGTACGCGGGCAAAGGCATTCTCTGGAAGGTCATTGTTCCCATGTTTGCGTCGCCACTCGCAGGTTTTGTGATTGGCTTTATTATTATGGGCTTTTTGTACTTTTTTCTGCGAAATTGGAAGCCTAGGTGGGTCAATAATGTCTTTGGCAAAATGCAGTTGTTAAGTGCCGCCAGCATGGGGTTTATGCATGGGACTAACGATGCCCAGAAGACAATGGGAATTGTCGCCCTAGCACTTTCCGCCGGTACGGCAGCGGGCAATTTTGATAATCTCCCCAGTTGGTTAAATTTTCTGCGCATTGAAGAAGCAGTGAATTTCGAAATTCCGACTTGGATCAAAGTCTTATGTGCGGTGGTCATGGCTGCGGGCACGGCTGCCGGAGGGTGGCGGATCATTAAGACGCTGGGCCACAAGATGGTTAGATTGCAACCAGTGCATGGCTTCGCCGCAGAGACTTCGTCGGCAACCGTGATCGGCGTAGCTTCCTACTTTGGTGTCCCAGTCTCGACGACTCACAACATTTCATCATCGATCATGGGTGTTGGCTCGGCAAAGCGACTGGGAGCGTTACGTTGGACCGTAGTCGAGAGAATGGCCTGGGCGTGGATATTAACGATGCCCATATCCGGAGCAATCGCTTTTCTATTCCACTGGATTCTCCAAAAGCTCCAACTCGTCTGAACCGAAGTTCGCAATTCTTGAGTTGCAAATTCGGTTATCGTTTAGGAAAGTGCCAACTCCAGCTCACTCCGCAGGAGCTTCATTCTCTTCCGTTCATGCAAATTCCAGCGTTGGGCTAGATCACACGCTGGCTACGTAGGCAATGAACGGTGAAAGTGAATGTGCTTCCAGGTACCGTTGATTTTTTGCCAAATGCGAGTCTCCTCAACGGCCTTGGTCTGCGGCACGCCAGCGGCATCTAGGGCTTGGGTCAAGCGTACGTAGCAGATTACTGCGCAATCGCCAACCACGCGCACGTGAGGACTAGCCAAGGTAGTCTGGACATGAGCGTGAGGTGAACGATCGAGCTTGAAATAGTACTCGTGAAAATCGAGGCCTTCCACCAGGTGCCCGCGCGCTTCTGGTTCGAAGCAAGTCAGCGAAGAATCGCACAATTCGCTGTACGCTTCCCAGTTTCCAGAAACAATACTCTCCAGCAAACTGCGGGTTAGATTGATGATTAAGTCTCTATCTTGCATGGCTGTTTTTGCTCCAATCGGCTTCGTCCGGCGACTCTCGCATGAAAGGTTGCGTGGCCAGCCAGCACGAGAACTCGGCGAGCCCATTCTAAAATTAACTGCTCTGCGCGCACTAGGTCGGCTTTACGATCCGTCCCAACATTACCGCTGGCTGTACCGAAGGTTGTATCCTCATTAGTTCCTTTCGATAAGCCCGCCTGCGCAATTTCCTGGCTGTTCAGCTCGCATGACGACTCGCACAAGTTTTCCGCGTGCGCATGAATCGGATTACCGAACGTTATCTTGACGTGGGCAGCCATCGTCAAGGGACTCCAAACTTCGCGCCGATACGGGCTGCCCGATAACCAAATGGGAATAATTGGGACCGACGCGCGAAGTGCCACCAACGCGGCTCCAGAGCGAACTGGCAAGAGTGGCAAAGGTGTGTGGTTTAACTGTCCTTCCGGGAACATTCCGATCAATCGGCCGGAGCGCGCGAGTCGGATGGCAGTTTTCATAGACGCGTTGTCCATGCCACTGCGATTGGTAGGGATGACTTGACACAATCGCAATATGGGCGCGGTCGCCCCGTTTTCGCAATACTCTCTGGCCACCATCCAATGGACTCGTCGTTTGGCCCCCAACTGAATAAAGAAAGGATCGACGCTGCTGCGATGATTGGAAACCAATATTGCACCGCTGTGGCTCAGTTCCTTGGGTGGCGAATTAGTTAATTCGACTCGCCACAATAACCTGCCAAACAGATATGTTGGTGTATAAAGTAAACTCTCCCAAAATCCGTAATCCGAATACCTGAACAGAAAAATCACATAACTCAGTACGCACAGAACCAGTAGGACCAACCAGACCACCGCCATCGTATCGACATTCATGTTGAACCTATTAACCCTGCTAATATTTTCAGTATTTGCCGCAAATCCCCTAAGCCGCCATCCAAGCAAATCCTCTTGAGGCAAACCGAGAACCATCAGCCATGTGCGTGATGCTGAGGGAGTTCGCGGATTTGGGTTGGCATCACAGGAACTTTATCGCCCTCGAAACCAATCGACTATTTGAATTGCTAAAGACTCTATAGAGTTGTGATCGGCCATCGGAAAAGGTCGTAATTCCTCTAAGCCCCGGAACCAAATCTCTTGGCGTCGCGCAAATTGGCGGGTATGTGCCTTGATCTTTTCTAACGTATTCGACCAATCAGTTTCCTCGGCAAGAAATGACAGCATTTCTTTGTATCCCACTCCTTGCGCGGCGGTTTGCCCCAGTCCACCGAACTGGGTCAACAGTCCTCGTACTTCGTCCAGTAATCCTCGCTCGATCATCCTGTGTACACGCTGATTGACTCGATCGTGCAACCATGGGCGAGGCAACTGAAGAACTGCCACACGGCATCGATCTGGAGGTGCGGGAGTGTCAAACTGTGACTGCCAATGGGATAGTGGCTGACCAGTGGCACGGGCAACTTCTAAAGCTCGGGTCATACGTCGGACGTCGTTGGGATGCAAGCGAAACGCCGATAGAGGATCAACTTGCTGTAGACGCGACTGTAATGCCGAAGTCCCAAACAGCCTTACATCCTCTTCGACCGCTTTTCTAAACTCCCAATCTGCCGAAGGTCCTTGGAACATACCCCGTAACAAGCTTTTCAAATACAGTGGAGTACCACCAACTACCAATACTTGTTTGCCACGCTTGCGAATCTGATCAGCCACCTGATGAACTTGCTGGACATAACAAGTCAGACTGTAAGTATCGATGGGTGATACGACGTCCAACAGATGATGTGGCACGCGTTGGCGATCTTCGGCAGTCGGCTTGGCAGTTCCTATGTCCATGCCTTGATAAATCGCCATCGAGTCCATCGAGATAATTTCCGCATTCATTATCTCAGCCACGCGCAGCGCCAGGGGTGTTTTGCCGCTGGCCGTCGGACCAGTGATGTAAAAGCAATCCAGTAGTGGAGGATGGCACCACCTGTCAAAATTCTCAGTAGGCAATGTTGTCATATTCGAACTGGTTGATCCCAAACGCTACGCGGACAAGTGGCGAAGTCTGGCCTGAATCCTGTTGACGCGACTGAAATCTAGAAAATGCCGACTATACACGGGATATGTGCCTCAGAGGTTGTACAGGAAAACGAATTCACACAACACATGGATCGACACACTTCAATAACCGTGATGACGGTGCTGAGCTGAGGGTCCAGAATAGTGCCTTTCAAAGCGATTAGTGAACAGTGCCCCAAAAAATCGTGAGGATAGTATGGCAACCGGAAACTGCCGTGGGTAGTTACTCTTAACAAAACCGGCTTGCGATACCACTCGGTCGATCTCTCAAATCGACGCATGCAGGCCGAGAACCAATATGTTTCCTGTTTCCTTGCGACATGGTTGCTCCGCCAAAAGAACGGTTGGGGCAGCTACATTTAGCTTAACGTAGACCATAAATGTGAATTTTAAGTATCATTGTGGGGAATTCGGACTCAGCCTACATTGGCTATTGATACCGAGCTGTTCCCAATCGACCAAAGGTACCATTTTGACGACCGACGAAAGTGACATTTTTGATCGCTTGATGACTCAAATACATCAGCGAGTGATGGACAAACCCGAGAATTCGTACACAACCAAACTATTGACAGCTGGTCCCAAGAAAATCTGCACTAAGATTTTAGAAGAGGCATGTGAAGTTGTAGTTGAAGGCTCGACGCCCACAAGCGAAAACCGAGCCTTGGTTCACGAAGCGTGCGACCTGATTTACCATTTATGGGTACTTCTTGGAAGCCGTGGAGTCACTGTCGATCAACTTCGATCAGAACTCGCGCGCCGAGAAGGTACTTCAGGGCTGGAAGAGAAACGAAACAGGAGTGCCAAGAGTTAAGCTCACTTTCACACACAGTTTCCGAATTTTGATCACTTGGTCGCGCGGAATTGATTTGCGGCACAGTGGATTCAGAATGACGCCCTGAGGTCTCAGTTTCTGCTCATCTATAGTTAATTGACGATACAGGTATGAACGATAATCTACGCATTGGAATTCCCAGTAAAGGAAGATTAAGCGAACTTGCAAGTGAGTTGCTTCACCAAGCTGGCTTGCAATTCCGGCGGCAAGAGCGAACTTTGTTTGCTCGAGTCAGTCAGTTGCCGATTGATATTATCTTCCTTCGCACCGATGATATCCCCGTATTATGTGAAGAAGGGGCGATTGATTTGGGTTTAACCGGCAGCGACTTGCTTGCCGAAAGTGGTGCCGCAGTTTCCGTCCGTATGCCGTTAGGAGTCGGTCGTTGCCGACTGAGTTTGTGCGTACCAGAATCATCGGGGATTCAGGCGCTATCCCAGCTCGATGGCAAACGAGTGGCGACCAGTTTTCCGAATTTGACGCAGAAGTTTCTGGCTAGTCATGGTGCCAAGCCTCATTTGGTTCGGCTCAGTGGTTCTGTGGAAATCATGGTTGGATTGGGTATTGCCGACGCCATCGTCGATTTGGTCGAAACGGGCAGCACGCTCGCGGCGAACCAACTTCGTATTCTGACGGATATCGGTGAGTATGAAACGGTGCTGATTCAGAATTCTCACAATCGCGACACGAGAATGGCAGATCGCGTGGTGCGCAGGCTTGAGGGAGTCGTTATAGCGCGAGATTATTCATTGCTGGACTACAATATTCAGCGCACTAAACTTGCAGAAGCGGAAGGCATTACTCCTGGATTTAACTCTCCCACAATTAACTCGACCGAAGATCCCAACTGGTGTTCAGTACGCGTCATGGTCAAACGCAAGGAAGTAATTGCAGTCATGGAACGTTTGGAAGCGATTGGAGCATCAGCCATTCTTGAAACGTCGATCACCAATTGCCGACTGTAAGCGAATCGGCCGATTTGATCGCCAGGAGCGTCCCATGGTTGGCGAATTTCGTTCCAATGGGGCCAACTCGAAGAATCTTGTGCGAGAAACTCTTGACCGAAATGGCAATTGCCGATATCAAAAACTTAAATTGCACGTATCGATGAAACGGGCATGGTAATTTGTTTTGAAAATGCACGAGGGAATCTAGCATGACGATCACGCGAGTTGGTTCGAACAGTCAGTATGCCAGCGGATGGGAAAAAGCCTTTGGCAAGGGAGCTAAGGCTGCAGCTACCGCATCTCCGAAAGCCAAAGCGGCTAAGAAGAGCCCAGCTAAGTCCAGCGAAGGACCAGCTCCCGCAAAAAAAACAGCCACAAAGTCGGCTGCTAAGCCAAAGGCTGCCAAGAAGCCTGCGAAAAAAGCCAAGAAATAAAGAACTTTTCCAATCAGGTAGTCGTGTCCAGTGGGTGACGCCACTGGACATTTCTTGGACTCGTTCACGGTCGCGAGTATTCTGCCTGAAACGGCTGTCATTGAGAAGCTGTTCCGTGAATCACCAATCGGCCAGTGTCGCGTTCCGCGGCAGCCCGAAGCATGAACGACCTAACGAGCGTACACCCCTAATTAATTGGTAGGCCCTTGCGCCGCATGATGGGTGTCAACAGTGTGCGCAAGTTCTCGCCTAAGATAAGCTGCTTGTCGCGCAAGGAGATTTGCGCAGCCGTCACTTTTGCTAATTCCGTTCCTAACGAACGCGAAGGCAAATGGCTGCCGAATACAATGCGACTTGCTCCCAGCTCGCGTACGGCCATTTCGACAAATCCCGCAGTTGGATCAAACCCTGACGTTTCAACGCAGATGTTTGGCAAAGCACGCACCGCTCGAATCCCCTTCTCCCATTCACCCCCTGCATGTGCGCATACAAAATTAACCTTGGGATAACGCTGAGCAAGTTCCGCCAGCTCCGCTGGAGTCGATTCACCGGGGCTCTCTTTGCCACCAGTCTTGAACCACGTGTGCTGCATGATCAAACCACCGTATGAGGCAATCTTTTCGATCAATGGTCCGTAATTGGGATGGGTGCAGGTAAGTGATCCACGCGAACCGCCTGGAAAATAGACTCCCAGCATTGGACCGTCTCCCAGCCAACGATCGATAGCGGACAAAGATGCCGATACATTGTTCGCGTTGAGTTGAATTAGGCCCAGCAATTTATCAGGCCAGCGATCTAATGGAGCGGAAATCAATTCGGGCGCAGACCTCAATCGTGCTTCGGTGGTCGGGTCAGCGGTCCCTAGCCCAACATGTAGGAACAAACACATTCTGCGGAAATGAGCCTTTTCCAATGTGGGCCAAGTTTGCTCGATTTCCTTGATGATTCCCAATGGATCATTCAGGGACGGAGTAAAGTACGAATCCCAAATGGAAAATGTCTCCAACTGAGCATGCGCAGGAAGCCCATATTGGTTGGGAAAGCGCTGAGGTCTTTGCATCGAGCCCTCGTTCTGATTTCACGTTTTTCTTGTCACGCCGAACTGTTCATACACTTCTGGACTGCATGATGTCGTGGATCACTTTGCCGTGGACATCCGTAAGTCGGAAATCTCTTCCACCATAGCTGTAAATCAGTTGTTCGTGATCGATGCCCAGCAAATGCAGCAAGGTCGCATGTAGATCGTGAACGTGTACCTTGTTTTCGGCTGCATAGAAGCCATAAACGTCGCTGGCACCGTAAGAAAAACCAGGGCGCACTCCTCCTCCAGACAACCAATAGGTAAATGCGTGTGGGTTATGATCACGTCCATTAGTCCCTTGAGCCGTTGGCGTTCGGCCGCACTCAGCACCCCACATGACAAGCGTTTCGTCGAGTAATCCTCGGCGTTTCAGGTCTGTCAACAGACCTGCGATTGGACGATCAACTTCAGCCGCCAACTCGCTGTGCTTTTCCTTCAGTTCCGAATGCTGGTCCCAATAGGCATGGCTAACCTGTACAAACCGTACTCCAGCTTCACTCAGTTTGCGTGCTAATAAACATTCGCGACCAAAATTCTCGGTGTGTGGATGGTCAATTCCATAGAGCTGATACGTCTCCGGTGTTTCCTTGGTAATGTCAATAACTTCAGGAGCTTCCATCTGCATGCGGTACGCTAATTCCAAAGAACCAATTCTCGACCGCAATTGATCATCTTCGCCAACCAGGTCCAGTTTGCCTCGATTGAGCAACTGTGCAAAATCCAGCTCATTGCGCTGTGCCTGCGACGTGCTGAATGTGTTGGTCAAGTTCTCAATCGTCGATTCGGACATTTTTGCACGACTCTTGCCAATGCGAGTTGCTTGGAACTGAGCAGGTAGAAATGCCGCGCCAAAGTTCTGTACACCACCATGGCCAAGTGTTGGATTGATCGTCACAAAACTGGGAAGGTTCGCATTCTCTGACCCCAGACCATAACCGACCCAAGCCCCCATACTAGGGCGCACGAACGTATCACTGCCAGTATGCACCTTCAATAACGCCCCGCCGTGGGCCTCGTTCGAACCATGTAACGAATGAATGAAGGTCATGTCGTCGACATGACTGGCCACTTCGGGAAACAGATCACTGACCCACTTTCCCGAGTCACCATATTGCCGAAACCTCCACGGACTGCGCAGCAAATTGCCAGTTTGCGCAAACTGCACTCGCGGCTTATCGAAAGGGAGTGGCTTGCCATTATCCGATTCCAACCTTGGCTTGTAATCAAAGGTATCAACATGCGAAGGCCCACCATGCATGAATAAGAAAATCACCCGTTTGGCACGCGCAGGGAAATGCAGGCCATCAATGGTCGGCCCACGCTTGCCTACACTTGCTGCATCTGCGGTTGTATTCAACAGCGTGGCTAGAGCTAAAGATCCAAGCCCATCACGAATGGAACCCAGAAAAAAACGGCGCGACGAATGTCGAGGATTACACGTACAAGTGTGGCTGTCCCTCCAGCAAGCTGAATTAGGCCTGTTTCTGTGCGACGTAATAGCAGGATTAATCCACATAAATAAACTCACTTGTCAGGAGCAGTGCGCGGCAAAAGCTGAGCCAAGGGTCCTGCGGTCTTTGATCAAGTCCAGTGGGCTGCACGGTGGCCAGTGGAGTCAGCACGGGTGCCTCAGTTTTTCGCAAATCGATGTATTGCACTGCTGCAGCGGTTTCAGTATCAGTCGGTTCACGCCCTAATGAAATCACAAACGCCAAGCGAATACGTTGTCTGGGATCAGCGGTTGCTTGTTGCACGCGCTGAGCAAATTGCCATGCAGCATGAGTCGGCAGACGGTGATTCATTAAGAACAGCGCTTGATGAGGCACAGTCGTCGACGGACGTTTTTCAAGTGAAACACCGGGATCGACATAATCGAATGTCGAAAAGAAATCTTCCAGCGCAGCACGATTAATCGGCAAATACACCGTGCGACGAAATGCATCATGAATGGTCTTGATCGCACCAGTCTCTTCAAATTTTTCGCCGTAGATCATCTCCGCTCGACCACCGATCCGGCGATCTAACTCTCCACAGATCGTCAGCAGTGAATCACGAAAAGGTTCGACTTCCAGTCGGCGCCGATTCTGCCTCCACAATAGTCGATTATCTGGATCCTCAAGGGCATTTGCCGAATGGCTGATCGAATCCATGCGATAGGTAGCACTAAGAACGATTTGGCGATGCATGCGTTTGATCGACCATTCCCCTCGTACAAAGTCATCCGCTAACCAATCGAGCAGTTCGGGATGCGTCGGAGGTTCTCCCTTGGTACCAAAGTTCGACGGAGTTCGCACGATGCCATCGCCGAAGTGTCCTTGCCAAATGCGATTCGCCATGACGCGGGCTGTTAGTGGATTCTGCTCATCGACTAACCACTTCGCCAGCTCCAATCGCCCACTTCCCTTTTCTGGAAATCGCACATCTTGCGATCCGTCGAACTGTAAAACGGTTGGAACTCGACGATTTAATGGCGAACCAACTTGGCTGAGGTGACTGCCGCGCAAGTGCAGTGCAACCAATTTGACGGTTCCGTCCTCGACGGCCATCGCGCGCTCCAGCTCGGGCTGGGCTTTTTTTAACGTTTCAAATCTCTCTTTGAGTGGTGGATAGTCTGCCCTTTCGTTGTCAGTAAAAAGCTCGTCGATTTTCTCGGCATAAGTCAACAAACTATTCTTACCGAACAACTCGCGATGGGTACGAGCAAGTTTGGGATCCCGGATCTTTCCATCTTTGTCGCGTTGGGCACTTCGTACCGACAGCCATGCGGCCTCCAACTTGGTACGATACAGCTCAAGCAACTCGTCCAGCCTACTCGGTGGCTTACTGGACAGGAGTTGACCAACGAGGATGCTCCAGGCAGAACGCTGTGCACTGGCTTGAGTCCGTTCGGCCTTGAGCTTTTGCCATAATTCATCGGCCGTTCGCTGAAAATCTGTGTGGGGAACGGAACGCAACGCAAACCAGATTCTCAAGGCGCCAAATTGTTCCGTCGCCGACGCCCCATTATTTTGCTGACCTTCCTTTGGGTCCAACATCGCATTCAGTCGCGCTGTCATCTGCTCGATGCGTTTACTCTCCTGAGATGGAACATCGTCTTTCGCCAATGCACTCCGACGCGAGGGCGACTCGATAGCTGTCCAGCATTCGCGTAAGGCAACCAGCATAGCGTTGAGTTGGCTGTGAAACTCGCGATCGCGTATTCTGAGTTCGAAATCCGTCAAAGCGCGTTCGGCAGGCTGAAGTTGACTCTGGTGTTCAGCGATTGCTCGACTGATCGCAGTATTAGGCAACTCTCGTTCGTTCCACTGAGATACAAATTCCAGGTGAGCCATCGATTTGGTACTATGAAAGACACCTGCAAGCGAATAATAGTCAGCCGCCGTAATAGGATCAAACTTATGGTCATGGCATCGCGCACAACCCAATGTGAGACCAAGAAAGACTTTTCCAAATGTATCCAATTGTTCGTCGACTAAGTCGGCAACTAACTTGGGTTTGTCTTGCTCAGCCAACATTTTCGGACCTATCACCAAAAATCCCGTGGCCGTCAACAACTCGGCACGTTGCTGCTCAGATTCTGCTTCCAATAGATCTCCTGCCAATTGTTCCATAATAAATCGATCGTAGGGACGGTCTGAGTTGTAAGCCGCAAACACATAGTCTCGATAACGCCAAGCAACAGGATATGCATGATTCTCGTCCGCACCATTCGAATCAGCATAGCGGGCCAGATCCAGCCAATGCCGGCCCCAACGTTCGCCATAATGCACTGATGAAAGTAATCGATCCACAACGCGTTCATAAGCGTCTGGAGAATGATCATTCATAAATTCATAGTAGTCGTCTACTTCGGGCGGCAGCCCCACTAAATCAAAGTAAACTCTGCGCAACCATGTATGCCGAGCTGCTTCGGGTACCGGTTTCAGCTTTGCAAGTTGATGCTTGGCCGACACGTAAGCATCAATCGGATGCCGATTCCACATTGCATACTCATCCAACGAGTCAGCCTGCATTGCTTTGCCTGTGCGTGCTGCAGCAAGTGCCTCAATAGGCACAGGACTTACTCGACGCGGAGCAAACGACCAGAATTGCCGAGCTCGGTTCCAGTCGATTTCTTTTCGCGATATCGGAGACGACTTATTCGTTTCGTCTGGCGCAGGAGCACCGCGAGTGATCCACTGCTCAAATACCGCGATCTCTTCTTTAGTGAGTTTGCGTTGAGGTGGCATTTCGAGAGCTTCGTGTTTTACGGCCGATACCAGCAAACTGCTCTTGGGGTCACCTTCAACTATCGCAGGACCAGAGTCACCACCCTCAAATAAGCCCTGCCGACTATCGACTCGCAAGCCACCCTGAACTTCCTTGGCGTCTTTCGAATGACACGGATAACAGTGCTGAATCAAAAGTGGTCGAACTTTGGATTCATAGAATTGTAGGCCGTCCTCCCTGTCCTCAACTTCGGACGCCGTGGTAACCGGCAATCCCACGGACGCAGCCACACAAAAAAAGGCCACCCACGACCAACCGCTCACGAAAGGATTAGCTAGCCGACAAACAGACTCGGGAAAATTGGATAAATTCGCAATTCGAGGCATCGGGTGAGTTTCTTGAGGCGGGGATATTGGCGAACCAGTTCGCTGAACTGCGTGAAAATACGGAAACTCGATCGCTCCTATCATAGCCAATTCTTGCCTAATTGTAGAGTCTCTAATTCTCTAAGAGTACTAACGAACCGCGTCAGAACAGAATCACAATTGAGCTTCATTGGACAGCGCCACTTTGCGTTCCAAATGTGGTCATAAGCCCGTACTTTGTAATCGTTTAACCCGCAGCCAAAATTCCTTGGAAAACTCAGCGTGTGCCAGCCTGTCGTTCAGTAACTTATTTCAGGACGATTCTTAAGGCCCTGGCCAAGTAGAAATATTTCGATATTGGCTTGTTTTCCCAGTTTTATTAATCTAACAACCCAGTACCAATACTCCGTCAATTGCGGAATCGCTTTTTGTTGCAGAGAGACCTATCGTGAAGATCCATGAGCTTTATCCGCAACATGTCTTGATCACGCGATTGAGCGCTATTGGTGATTGTATATTGACAATCCCTTTGGCCGTTGCTGTCAAGCGCTTGTGGCCAAACTGTAAGGTCACCTGGGCTGTGCAGTGCTCTGCCGCCAGCTTGTTGACCGAACACCCGGCCGTCGATTCAGTATTCAAGATCGAAGCAAGCTGGTTACGCAGCTTTCAGGGACTGAGAAAGTTGCGAAATATCTTGCGCGAACAAAGATTTGATCTGGCATTCGATCCACAGGGTTTGACCAAGAGTGCGATCGTCGGCTGGCTGAGCGGTGCCTCACACCGAATTGGTTTTGATCGAAGTCATGCGCGCGAGATCAGTCCCTGGCTGTACAGCATGCGAGTTCGCCGGCGGCAACGTCATATGGTCGATGTCTATCGCGAACTTTTAACTCCGTTTCAGGTTATCGACCGCAGCGATGCCCAGTTCGATATGCCGACATACACGGACGCGGCTGCAATAGCACAACGCATTCTGATAGAAACAAAACTCGTGTCGCCATGGTTCTGCATCAACGTTGGAGCTGGTTGGCCTAGCAAGATTTGGCCAGTGGATCGTTACTGTAAATTGGCGCGCCAGCTATTTGACAACACTGGTTACCCTTCACTAGTTGTTTGGGCCGGAGAGGCAGAGAGAGCGATCGCCAGTCACATTGTCCAAACTCAACCGAATTGCTGCATCATGGCTCCACCTACGAACTTGCAGGTCTTAGCCGAGTTGCTCCGCTGCAGCTTGATGTACGTTGGTGGCGATACCGGTCCGATGCATTTGGCCGCCGCAGTCGGGACACCTTGTGTTGCTCTATTTGGCCCAACTTGGGCGGACGAATGCGGGCCATATGGCCTGGGGCACGTAGCGATTCAAAGCCCCATCGCTCCCAAGCAAAACAGTTCGATGCGTCACGCAGACAATTCAGCTATGCAAGCCATTTCCGTCGATGAAGTCGCCGATGGTTGCCTGCGAATTCTACAAAGTACGTCGACTCATGCCGCTGCTTAATTGCACAGCGCCACTTTCGTTGGAAGCAAAACATAAACTGCGGAACACACTGCAAAGTTGTGTTGAGCAATCGCGCCGGTTGTCGTGCCGCACCAATGGGATTCACAAGTATCTATTTTCGCTGCCTGCCCTTTCCAGCAGCATATTTTTCGATATCTGATTTGATGGCTTCTTCAGTTACTGAGGGCAAGTTGCATGTCCAGTGCAGGGCATTTACTAGGAGCTGTCGAAAAGCTGGCTGTTTAAAATCTTCGACATGCCCGAGAGATGTATAAAAAGTTCGTCCCCCATTGGCGCGAACGAAAGTCCAAGCGACAGGTTGTTTGGGTTCGCCGGGAATTTCGCCACTCAGCAAGACGTGTGTGCCAGGGTGCAGAGGAGTAACTTTGTACAACGAACCTCCCGATTTGAATGAGTCGGTTATTAGGCTAGCCAAAATTGGATGTAACTTGTCACTTGCCTCGGGGCGAATAATCGGATGCAGGTCATTGCCGTAATGATTTGTGTATCGTCCTCCCAAAACCTCGCCATCAAATTCCGGCCACACGGCCAGCCCTTTGGCTGGATCTTGGTTTCGCAGCGAAAACGCATGGCTGGCTGTACGAATGCCCACTACAGGTTTTCCTGCGGCCACGAACTTTCGCACGTACGCCAGATCCTTGTCGGGCAATGGGCGCCGACGAACACTGACCAATAATACGTCTGCTTGTTCGATTTCGGACATACCAGGTACGGCATCGCGCTGTACATCGCTTCCATAAATCAATGAAACTGCGAAGTGCTTACCAAGGTGCTCGGCGGCAAACTTGGGCAACGACTGCTCCGTCTTGTACTCGTCTTCTGCCATGAGAATAGCCAGTCGAGGCCGTTGATCGCCAGGAAAACGATAGGGATGACCTCCAAGAACTTGATCACTGGTAATCGTTGCACATACATGCCTTTCGATATGATCAACGATTAAGTCAGTTCCAGAAAAATGGCTGACGTAAGGCCACTGGTTTGGATCGTACATCGTATCGGTCAGATCTCGAGCCAAAACCGTGTTCTTACCATGCGATGACATTTGCCGTAAACCAAATGGCCGCCCAAGTACACACATATTCGTATGAACTCCAGTCAGAATCACGTTCTTAATGCCGCGCGACTCGAGAATGCTCCATACTTCGTCGCCTCGGTCGGTAATAAAATCTTGCTGGTCGTCGATCGTGATGATGTCGATTTGTTTTTTCCAAGGTGAGCCGGGATTGCGGCCTGCTGCTGCTAATCGCGTGGCCCACAGTTTGTGCTCTTCCAAATCGTCGTCTTCGCCTCCATTCGCTTGGTCCAACGGATAAGCAACCTGTTCTTCGCTGGGAATGCGATCACACCACTGGCCAATATCTGCCGGTATGTTCGCGGCCTTGGACGTCTTCATCGCTCGTTGACGCGAAAGGTGATCCGAGTAAGCATCCATACACCCGCTGGGCGCATGAATTACCGTCGCTCCTCTGGCTCGCAACTCGCCGACAAATCGATTGATTCTTGGAGCCACTTGGACAACGCGTCGAACTGCATTTACGCAATGATGCGAATCCCATACGTCACAAACTATCACAGCAGTCTCTTTAGCTTGCCAACTCTCTTCGCGTGTCGTCCGGTGATATCTCATCGAACCCGTCGACGTTTCTTTTTGGCTGCGCAGTTGCAGATTGATTGTCGAATCCTGCGAGACGACTGGAGCGACCAGCAATCCCGACAGCGTAAAAACGCACAGCAATTTTGCAACCAGCCTCATCGTATTTTCTCCACACTATATCTGTGAGCTCGTTAATCGCAGATGTACCAGCCTACCTTCAACATCCAGTACGGCATAGTCTTAGCCTGAAAAAGAATCGCGAGCAATAAGGACCACTCCAATTCCAACAAATTACTACTCCGGCTATGTCGCTTCACCAGTCGACCACTTGCCCACTCAGCAGTACAGACCTTGAACCGCATCATGAACGGCCAACGGCTTCACGCGGAATTGGCCAGCGATTTCGAAAACAACACGCACAGTTGCATAGAGCGATCGGTTTTGCGAAACTACTCCCATTAACGACATGAGGCAAGCGACCGTTCAGCAAAATAAAACAACCCAATCTGTAATGCAGCTTAAGTGCCCTTTGCCGAGGGCGGGTGCTGCATCGACATCAACCAATATATTGAAAGTAATTGCATGCGATTCGCGATCTGCAACGAGACTTTTTTGGACTGGCCATGGGAAAGAGCGCTGGAGCTGACCTGTGAATGTGGGTACACCGGTTGGGAAATTGCTCCCTTTACCATGGCTGCTCGCGCTAGCTTGATTACACCACAACGACGCAAAGAATTAGCTGGACAGATCACCCGCGCCGGCGTGGAAGTCGTCGGTTTGCATTGGCTATTAGCCAAAACTGAGGGCTTCCATCTAACGACAAACGACGAGTCGATTCGTCGCAAGACGGCTGATTATCTTGGTGAACTTGCCAGACTGTGTCGCGACCTCGGCGGATCTATTATGGTACTTGGCTCGCCTCTCCAGCGCAATTTTCCCCCAGAGATGACTCATGAGCATGCCGCGAGTAATGCACTGTGGGTCATCGAACAAGTATTGCCAACTTTGGCCGACCAAAAGGTCACGATCGCGCTCGAACCATTAGGGCCTGCGGAAGGTAACTTTTTGAATCACGCCGCCGACGCGGTGAAGTTGATCGACAAACTTAATTCGCCGTGGTTTCAACTTCATCTCGACGTGAAGGCGATGAGCAGTGAGGGGCCTCCTGTTCCTGACATCATTCGTGCAAACGCGCGAAACATGGTTCATTTCCATGCGAACGATCCCAATCGTCGTGGCCCTGGCATGGGCGATGAAGATTTTGTACCAATCTTCAAGGCATTGAAAGACATTAAATACGACGGCTGGGTAAGTGTCGAAGTGTTTGATTACGAACCCGGCGTAGAACGCCTGGCACGCGAGAGCATGCAAAACATGCGAGCCGCATTAAAGAAGCTAGCTCACTAATAATTCAGTAATACACTTTTCCGGTTAGTTTTCAATACGTTATCCGCCTGAAACTACATTCTCATCGCAAAGGGGGCACAGTGTGAATATGCGTCAACCAACGCCATCCATTCAGGCTCCATCTGCCATGTTCCTATACAGCTTGACGATCGCGTGGTACGCGACCGAAGGCCACCAGCATTTTCAGATTCCTGACCGCCCTTGGTAC